>CAZGQL010000108.1:0-7839 GCA_964527905.1 uncultured Syntrophobacteraceae bacterium | reverse complement strand
AGGAGCCTGGCCTTCATCGCCGTGAGCCGCACCCAGCCCGGTCTGATCACCCACTACGACTATGGAAAGCTCACCATGGGCCGGTACCCCGGTGGGGTCTCCGAAACGGCCGCGGCCCTCGCCCGCCTGTTCGAATCCGTGGGGGTGCCGTGTGTCGTGACCGATGATGTGGTCACGGCCACCTGGCAGAAGCTCGTGTGGAATGCCCCGTTCAACCCCATTTCGGTCCTGGCTGGGGGCGCCGACACCCTGACGCTGCTCGGACACCCGGAAACCGCCCTCCTGGTGAGGGCGGTCATGGAAGAGGTCTGCCGCACGGCTGCCGCCCTCGGGCATCCACTGCCCGTTTCGGTGATCGATCAGAATCTCGAAGGCACTCGAGCCATGGTGCCCTACAAGACGAGCATGCTCCTGGATTTTGAAGCCGGACGTCCGATGGAAGTCGAAGCGATCCTGGGCAACGCGGTCCGCGCGGCCAGACGCGCCGGGGTTCCCGTCCCGCGCATGGAAACCCTTTATGCACTCCTGCAGCTGATCGACCGCCGGAGCCGGTTCCCGGAGGAATCGCACGCGCTTTCGTAAGAACCCATGGGAGGGGAGCGTCATGAAACGGTTGAGACTCACGGCAACAATCCTGCTCACGGGGCTGCTCACATCCTTGCAGCCGGCGATGGGCGCTCCCCCGGACTCGCTCGCGGTCCCGTCCCAGCTCGAGCCCTGGAAATCCTGGGTCCTGCACGGAAAAGAAGACAAGCTCTGCCCGCCCCTTTACAACAAGGGGGAATCCCTCCAGTGCCGATGGCCTTCGCGCCTGGTGCTCACCCTGGACAAGTCGGGGGGCCGATTCTCCCAGGAATGGCTCGTCTTCGCAAAAGACTGGGTCGCGCTGCCGGGTGATTCCGTGGCCTGGCCGCGGGACGTCAAGGTGGACGCTCGGTCGGCCCCGGTCGTGAACCGATCCGACGCTCCCGCCGTCTTTCTGGAAGCGGGTCGACACACCGTCGAGGGCAGCTTCGACTGGCAGGAGACGCCCGAGACCCTCATGATTCCTCCGGCCAGCGGCCTGGTTTCCCTCACCCTCGACGGCGCCGCTGTGGACTTTCCCGTGATCGATGAAAAGGGGCGCCTCTGGCTCCGCAAGCGCGCGGTCTCCGGAAGCCAGGAGGACCGCATGGACGTGAAGGTCTATCGGCTCTTCGATGACGGCATTCCCATGCAGGTGACCAACCTGTTTCGGCTCAGCATCTCGGGGCAGGCGCGGGAGATCCGGCTCGAGCACCCCCTCCTGGAGGGCTCGATCCCCATGAGTCTCCAGAGCACCTTGCCAGCCCGTGTGGGTCCCCTCGGAGAGATCATCCTGCAGGGGCGTCCCGGGCGATTCGAGCTCACCCTGATCTCACGGTTCGACGGACCGGTGAGCCGGATCGGCCCCGCCCCCGCCCCCTACGGCGAGGAAACCTGGGCGTTCCGCCACCAGAACGCCCTGCGGATGGTGCAGCTCGAAGGGCTTCCCGGAACGGACCCCAAACAGACGGATGCGCCCGCCGACTGGGAGCAGCTGCCGACCTACCTGGCCGGGCAGGGCGCCGTCCTCACCATCAAGGAGCTGCGACGGGGAGACCCGGACCCCGCGCCGGACCAGCTCCAGCTCAAACGGACCTGGTGGCTGGATTTCGACGGCCGGGGCTACACGATCCTGGATCAGGTGGACGGCACCATGAGCCGCCACTGGGCGTTGGCCATGAATCGACCCGTTGCCCTTGGCCGGGTTTCGGTCGATGGAGTCGACCAGCTCATCACCAGCCAGGGGCCGGACAAGAAGCCGGGTGTGGAGCTGCGCCGCGGGGCGTTGCACCTCACGGCCGAATCCAGGCTGGAGACTCCGGGAAGCGCCCTTCCGGCCGTCGGCTGGGACCACGATTTCCAGTCCCTGAGCGGCGTGCTGAACCTGCCCCCCGGCTGGCGTCTGCTCAGCGCCCAGGGCGTGGACGTGGTCCCCGGGACCTGGATCGAGCGCTGGACCCTGCTCGATCTCTTCCTGGTTCTCATCATCGCTTTGGCCACGGCCAAACTCTGGGGGTGGATTCCCGGCCTCCTGGCCCTCGCGGCGCTCGGGCTGTGCTACCATGAAATCGACGCCCCGCGCTTGGTCTGGCTCCATGTGCTGGCGCCCGTGGCCCTCTTGAGGATTCTTCCCGAAGGGTGGGCCCGCCGTTGGGTGACCCTCTACCGGGTGCTGGCGACCGTTTTCCTCATCGCGCTCGCCCTTCCCTTCATGGTGCAGCAGATCCGCTGGGGGATCTATCCGCAGCTGGAGCCCCACTGGGCCCACCCCGGCTTCCAGGTCGGGGCGATGATGGGTGCGCTGGCTCCGACCATGACCCCGGAAGCCCCGCCCCCTCCTCCCACGGCAGATCGGGAGGCGGCTCCTCCCCGAGTGGCCCGGAAGATGGCCGCCCCGTCCGCCGTGCCGGAATACCGAAAATCCATGGCCCCCGCGCCCTCGGATCAGGCCTTCGTCCAGGACCCCAAGGCCCTGATCCAGACCGGTCCGGGACTGCCTTCCTGGAAGTGGCGCTCGGTGCCCCTGACGTGGAACGGCCCGGTTGCCCGGGATCAGGTGATCACCCTCCGGCTCCTCTCCCCCTTCGCAAACCTCCTGCTGGCGGTGATCCGCGTGCTGCTGACGGCCCTGTTCGTCCTGCTGGTGCTCGACGTCCGGGCGTGGAAGAGCGGGAAGCCATGGCTTTGGGCGGGCGCTGCGGCCCTGGTCCTCTTTCTGGCCACGGGGCCCGTGTCGGCTGAATCCGCAACCTCGTGCGGCGGGTATCCCCCGCAGGACCTGCTGAACGAGCTCCAGAAACGGCTGCTCGAGCCGCCCCCGTGCCTGCCCCACTGTGCGGACATCGCCCGGATGGACATCAAAATTTCGGGAAACGGCGTCACCGCGATGCTCGACCTGAGCGCGGCCTCCGATGCGGCGGTGCCCCTGCCGGGCGGGGCCAAATCGTGGATGCCGGACAAGGTCCTGGTGGACGAGCGGCCCGCCGAGGGGCTGTCCCGCTCCTCGGATGGGCAGCTGTGGATGATGGCCCCCAAAGGCATCCACCGCGTCACGCTGATCGGCAAAGTGCTCCCGGGGGGCTCCTTCCAGATCCCGCTGCCCCTGCGGCCCCATCACGTCCGGGTGGAGAGTCCGGATTGGGAAGTCCAGGGCATCCAGCCGAACGGGCGCCCCGATGCGAGCATCCAGTTCACCCGCAAGCAAAAGGACACCACCAGGAAAACGGATGAGGAAAGCCTGCAGCTGCCCGCCTTCCTGGAAGTGGAGCGCATGCTGTCGCTTGGCATCACCTGGCAGGTGGCGACCACCGTGAGGCGGCTGACGCCGACGGGCGTCCCCGTCACGGCGGCGATTCCCCTGGTTCCGGGCGAGTCGGTCACCACGGGGGGGATACGGGTCGAGAACGGTCAGGCCAGGATCAGCATGGGAGGAGGCGTGAGCGAGATCCGGTGGACCGGCGTCCTGCAGCCGGTCGGCACCCTCCGCCTTGAAGCCTCTTCCGGAAGCGATACCGTGGCGTGGGCGGAAACCTGGGTGCTGGATGCCAGCCCCATCTGGCATTGCGAGCTTTCAGGCATCCCGATCATCCACCACCAGGATCCCATGGGATTGTGGAAGCCGACCTGGAAACCCTGGCCGGGTGAATCGGTGACGATCGTCGTCACGCGTCCCGAGGCCATCCCGGGCCAGCTCACCACCATCGACCAGGTCAACCTGGAGCTCACCCCCGGGGAGCGATTCCAGAAGGGACGGCTTTCCCTGAACATCCGCAGCAGCCAGGGGGGCCAGCAGCCCATCGGGCTCCCAACGAACGCCGAACTCGATGCCGTGCTCATCAACGGCAAGAGCCAGCCCATCCGCCAGGAGGGAGCCCAAGTGGTGATCCCGCTGCAGCCCGGCGCCCAGTCCGTGGCAATCGAATGGCGCCAGCCGGGGGCGATGGGAGCGCTCCTCACGGGACCGGAGGTGACGCTCGGCGGGGTGGAGCGGGCGGTGAACGCCACGGTCACCTTCAACCTCCCCCACAACCGGTGGACCCTTTTCACGGGAGGCCCCCGCCTGGGGCCGGCCGTCCTTTTCTGGAGCTCCGTCATCATCGTGGTGCTGGCAGCCTTGGCCCTGGGCCGGGTGACGTGGACGCCGCTCCGGACGCTTCACTGGCTCCTGCTGGGACTTGGGCTCACCCAGACCGACATCTGGTCGTCGATCCTCATCGTGGGCTGGCTCCTGGCGCTGGGATTCCGAGCCCGCATCTCCTTCCCCCCCGGGTGGCTGGTGTACAACGGGACGCAGCTGCTCCTCGTCGCGTGGACCCTTCAGGCGCTGACCGGCCTCTATTCGGCCGTGCAAAAGGGGCTCCTGGGCATCCCCGTCATGCAGATCTCCGGAAACAACTCGACGGACTTCGTGTTGCACTGGACCCAGGACCGCATCGGGGCCCTGCTGCCTCAGCCGTGGGTCCTGTCGCTGCCGCTCCTCGCCTATCGGGTGCTCATGCTCCTGTGGGCGCTGTGGCTGGCGCTTGCGGTGTTGAACTGGCTCCGATGGGGCTGGCAATCCTTCAGCTCCGGCGGCCTGTGGCGCAAGGTGGGATTTCGGAAGGTGAAGCCGACGCAGGAAAGCTGAGCGCGCAGTGAACGCACCCTCCACCATGGGAGGTTGAGGATGCCCCGACGCCCCGGTCCGACAATCCTGGTTGTCGACGATGACGCCGCCCATCGGCTGATGCTGGCGACGCTTCTCGATGAGTGGGGATACCGAATCGAGGAGGCCGCGGACGGCCGATTGGCTCTGGAAAGCATTCAATCGCGGCCCGTCGACCTGGTGCTCATGGACATGCGCATGCCCAACATGGACGGGATCGAGGCCACGAAGGCCATCGCGGCCTACAACCCGGCGATTCCGATCGTCATCATGACGGCTTACTCCTCGGTCGCCACGGCCGTCGACGCCGTCAAGTCGGGGGCCTTCGACTACCTCACCAAGCCCCTCGACTTCGACGCCCTGAAGCTCACCCTCGAGCGGGCGCTGGAGCACACCCGACTCCGGGAGGAAAACGAGCGCCTGCGACGCCAGCTGGCCCAGTTCCAGATTCCCCAAATCATTGGATCGAGCGCTGCCATGCGGCGGCTCATCGAGATGATCGCCCTTGTGGCCCCGACCGAGGCGACGGTGCTCATCACGGGAGAAAGCGGCACGGGCAAGGGCTTGATCGCCCGGGCCATCCACGCCCACAGCGGACGGGCCGAAAAGCCGCTGATCGAAGTCAACTGCGCCGCCATTCCGGAATCCCTCGTGGAATCCGAGCTGTTCGGCCACGAGAAGGGATCCTTCACGGGGGCGGACCGGCAGCGGCGCGGGCGTTTTGCCCTGGCGGACGGCGGGACGATCTTTCTCGATGAAATCGGGGACCTCCCCACCAGCGCCCAGGCCAAGCTGCTTCGGGTCCTCCAGGAAGGAGACATTCAGCGCGTGGGGAGCGACCGGGCCCTGCCCGTGGATGTCCGTGTTCTGGCGGCCACCAACCGGGACCTCACGAAAATGGTTTCCGACGGTGCCTTCCGGGAAGACCTTTTCTATCGCCTGAACGTCGTGACCATCGAGGCCCCGCCTCTTCGCGAGCGCGTCGAGGACATTCCCCTGCTGGCCCAGCACTTCCTCAAGCTCTTTTCCGAGAAAAACCGCAAGGAAGTCAAGGGGATCACCCCGCAGGCCATGGATCTGCTGCTCAAGCACCCCTGGCCCGGGAACATCCGGGAACTCGAAAACGTCATGGAGCGCTCGGTCATTCTCCTGCGGGGCGAGATGGTGAGCGAGCGGGAGCTCCCGGCGGCCTTGCTGAGCCGGGCGGCTGCCTGCGCGGACGCCGGGCGGCCGGAAGAACAGGAGGGTGTCGAACGAGAAGCAGCATCCCGCCTGGCCGAAATCGAAAAGCAGACCATTTTGCAGGTGCTCGACGAATGCGGGGGGAACAAGAGCGAGGCGGCGAGGCGGCTGGGCATCACGCGCCGGACGCTGAAGCTCAAGCTTCGCAAGTACGGACGGGAGGATTCCGACGACGCTTGAATTCTGAGCGCGAATCAGGGATAAAAGACCGGTTTTCGGGGCTGACCGGCCGCAGAGCATTGCAGACCCTCTGATGACGCGTTCAAGGACAATCGATGAAGGACCGCAAGACAGGCGTATGGCTGATCGGCGCCCGGGGCTCGATCGCCACCACCATCCTGGTGGGATCCGCGTTGATGCGCAGGGGCCTGACCGGAACCACCGGCATGGTGACCGCTCTTCCGATCTTCGATGCGCTTGGGCTCGTCCCGGTCGAGGCACTCGAATTCGGGGGCTGGGACGTCCGCGGCGGGTCTGTTTTCGAGACCGCCCGCGCCATGGCGCGCGAGACCCGGGTGTTCGACCGGGAGCTCCTCGACGCCGTTCGATCTGAAGTCGAGGCCGTCGAGCGCTTCATCCAGCCCGGAACGGTCCTCAATTGCGGCGACGCCATCGAAGGCATGGCGGCGGACGCCTGCCTGCCTCACGCTTCACTCCCGGATATCGTCACGCGGCTCCGATCCCACCTGCGTGCCTTTCGAGCGGCCAAGGACCTCGACACGGTGGTGGTCATCAACCTCGCGTCCACGGAGCCGTCCCTCGACCTGTGCCCGGAGCACGGCGATCCCGCCGCCTTCGAGCTTTGCCTCCGGGAAAACCGGATGCACTTGGCTCGCGCCAGCACCCTGTACGCGTGGGCCGCCATCGAGGAGGGCTGCCCCTACATCAATTTCACCCCGTCCAACGCGGCCCTGACCCCGGCCCTGGTGAAGCTCGCCGAGGAACGGTCCGTGCCCGTCATGGGAAACGACGGCAAGACGGGCGAGACCCTGGTGAAAGCCGCCCTGGCGCCCCTGTTCCTGATGCGGAACCTCGAGGTGATGAGCTGGGAAGGGTTCAACCTGCTGGGAAACCTGGACGGCCGCATCCTCCACCACCCCGAAAACAAGGCCGCCAAGATCAGCACCAAGGACGCCGTCCTTTCGAAAATCCTCGGCTACGCCCCCCACTCGCGGGTCCATATCGAGTACGTGCCTTCCCTGGACGACCAGAAGACCGCCTGGGACTTCATCCATTTCAAGGGATTCCTCGGCACCAAAATGTCGCTCCAGTTCGTCTGGCAGGGCTTCGATTCCATCCTGGCGGCGCCTCTCGTCCTGGACCTCGCCCGCCTGGCGGTACTCGCCCTGCGGCGGGGTGAATCGGGCCTCATGCCGCACCTGGCGTCCTTTTTCAAGGCCCCGCTCGGGGTCGAGGCGCATGGGCTCCACGATCAGTTCGCCATGCTGGCCCGCTATGTCGAGCAGGGACGCCCATGAAGCTCGCCTTCAGCACCAATGCCTTCACACGATATTCGGTCGAGCACGCCGTCGAGCGGATCGCCGCCGTCGGCTATGAGGGGGTGGAAATCCTCGCCGATGTGCCGCACTGCTACCCTTATCACCTCGATGGACCGGCGGTCGATCGTCTGCGGACGCTCGTGGACCACTGCTCCCTCGAGGTCGCCAACGTGAACGCCAACACGGCCGTGGGCTACTATGGGCGCGACTTCTGGGAACCGCTCTTCGAACCGTCCCTGGCCCACCCGGATGACGCCCTGCGCCGGTGGCGCATCGCGTACACCCGCCGCTGCGTTGACTTGGCCCGCGCCCTCGGGTCCCCGACAATCAGCGTCACGTCCGGCCGGATGGTGCCCGGGTGCCCGCCCGAGCGATCCCTGGAACGGCTCC
>CAZGQL010000107.1:1146-15628 GCA_964527905.1 uncultured Syntrophobacteraceae bacterium | reverse complement strand
GGTGATTCAGGGATCCGCGAGTTTTCGCTGGGTCCCCGCCTTCGCGGGGACGACGACAAGAGAGTAGTCCGATCCCTAGAGATCCTTGGGGCGCTGCTTCTTCCTGGGACGTCGGACCAAAACCCCATTTCCGGCCTCTCGCCCTTCCTCCGTCAACGAAGGGCGCGGCGCGAGCGATCGGCGGCTTACAGAGCCCGACCCGTTTCCCGGGCGTGGGCCACGAGCCCCTCGGGGGCCATCTGGTCGAACACGAGGTTGATCTCGCGCTCGAAAATTCCCGTCGCCCGTTCCACGGCGCCCAGGGCTTTCCACAGGGCCTCATCCGGAATCCCCACCACCAGGAGGTCGATGTCGGAGGCGCGGTCGAACCGGTTCGGCCGCAGGATGGACCCGAACAGGAAGACCTCTCGCGCCCCAAGGGCCCGCAGGGCATCCCCCGCCGGCCGAACTCGCTCCAGCAGATCCAGCCGTTCGCGCTCGAATAGTTCGCGCTCCTCCGCAAACCGGCGACGGAGCGCTTCTCGATATTCACTCAGCTGCGTTTGGTCACTCACTGAGCCGCTCCACGATATCGGCAAACTGCATGAGATCCGTCCTCACCCGCATACAGTCTCCCGCAAGGCCCTCTGTAAGGGTGAAAATCCTCCCAGGATCGATATGGTGAGAATACAGATGTCTGAAAACGTGCCTGAAGGACCGGTAAGGCTCCAACGTCCGGTAGCTCTCTTCCGAGATGATTTGGGGCCTCATGCCGGCGCGTGGAACGCTCACGGCCTGCAACAACTCCCTGTGCCACTCGGCGCCGCGGCTTGCAGCTCCATCGATCTGACGCACGATGGCCTCGAAAACCCGCTCGATACTCCCGTAGAAGCTGTGGAGGCAAGCGGCCAGGCTATCCGCCAAAATGTCCTCGGAGTTCGTCCTGGCGAACTCCGACCGACGCTCGTACCGCTTCAGACACGTTTCCACCAGCCGGTCCAGCTCGAGGCATTCCCGATGAATGACGGCGGGGAGCAAGGTATGCGTCACAAGAGCTCCTTTTCAGAGCGAGTGGCCCCTGATTTCGCAACAAGGTCTTACGACAGGCCTCCCTCAATCCCCTCGAGGGTCAGGAGCAGCCACCCGAAGGGCATGCGAGGTCCTCCGTTTTCCATCACGCATCGCGTGCGCGTAGACCCCATGTCTTCGATCGGCCTCCGCGCTTGGACGTTGTAGCCTTCTCGCAGACCGTCGACCGAAAGGGACTCGAAATGGCAGAAACGTCCGATGCGCAGGAGCATTCGCTGCCTTCCCTCCGGGCACCAATAGGGGCTCTCGGGATCGATGATAAACGGCTTCGAGTCCTTACCCGGCAATTGCCCCCTCGGGAACAGGCTTCGGAGTTTCTGCCACGAAGCGCCGTTGGCCGGTCTGTCGTCGAACTTGTCGGCCTCGGCCGTCATACGGCCCCAGTAGAAACGATTGCACGCCTGAAGAAGGGTCTTGAAATCCAGGGCTCGCCCCAGCAAGGCCTTGACCTTGTCGTTCTTGAGGGCCACCGTGTCCAAGTGGACGCGAACGGAAAAGGCTGGCGGCGTCCAACTGTCGGCAAAGGACTTGACTCGCTCGACCCAGATCGGAATTTGCTCAACGCCCGGTCGGGTCGGATGGAACATCTCCGCCCTATCGATCCGGGTGCTCCCGCCTGGCAACGACACATCCTCCACATCCAACAGCCTGAACACGTCGCGTTCCGTTTCGCTGCGTCGGCGGTTGAGCGCCGCTTCTTCGAGCCGACTGGCCCGTTCTTCCCTGCCGGCGCTTCGCACCGCCGCACGAACGCTGCCTGTGGTTCCAGGATCCAGGTTCGCAAAATGATTGACGACCGCGGTCCGGATGGCGCCCTTGATACCCGAGCCGGGCAGGATGACGGTTCCCGAGTGAGGATTTCGGGGCATCATGTCCACCCGGAAGCGATTGTCCGGGTTGGCCGCCTTGGCTTCGAACTCACGCTGAAAGGCTTGCGAGACGTCGATCTTGATCAGGTCTTCCCGGTGGGGATCGACGTGAGCACGCAGGAAGGACTGGATGGCCTTGAGATCCGCCCGCTCCAGGAAATCCTGAAAACGCAGCCGCTCTGCTTCCGGAAGCCCGGAGACCACCTCACCGGGAAGAAAGCGAACCAGACGATTGCCGTGGAGCGTGTACTCCAGCGGATCGATTTCGTTGCCGGACCCCACGTGGATGGGCGTCAGGGCTTGGGCCTTGAACCGATAAATGCTCATGAGATGACCTCCGTGAACCGGAGGGGCAGATGGAAGGCATGGTGACGGATCCGGGCGAGGGCCGGGTCGTGGTGCACCCCGTCGAGCAAGGCGCCGAAAGGCCCGGAATCCAGCAGATCAAAGGTTGCCCCGGGCTGCGTCATCAACACCGGGTACTTGAAGGGACTGAATCCTCCCTTGGCGTAGTCGCCCCCCAGTTTTCCGAAATGCACGTGCTGTTTGTACCTCGGGGTCCCCATGTTGCCCGTGAGAACTCCATGGGACAGGCTCACGGCCCTCGTGCCGTCCTCTGAAAAAAGAACGGTTTCCTCGTCGATCGCAAAACCCAGGTGCCCGTTTCCCGTACTGGCGTTGGAACCGAATCCGCTCTCGCCGACAAACTGAAACAGATCCCGTAGGCGGTCTTTGCAGGGCGTCGGAGCCTGAAGGAAAAGCTGGCACCAGCCACCGGGCTTCGTGAACGTGACTTCCTCGAAGAAGAGTCCTCCCAATTCAGGAGTGGTCCCCGTGAGCCGATCAATCCGGTTGTGGCTCTTGAATTCCGGAACGCCCCCAAAACCGCTCGTGCTCACGTCTGCAACCGATTGTGCCAAGGCATCATTCAGCGCAGCATCGCTCATGCGGCCTCGAAGCGCGAGGAAGGTCGCTTCGGGAATGAAGCGGATTTTCCTTGCGCTCTTCTCCCGCTGCATCGCCTCGAGGGAGGTGATACCGTCCTCTCTGGCCAAGGGTTTGAGGAGGGGACGCGGCAGCATTCCAACGGGCATGTGGCTTGAAACCAGCCAGGGGTGCCCCGCTTGCTCCTCAAGCCATCGGGCGAACGCAGCCTCCCCCTCCAGGTACCGAACCGCCCAGGCCAGGTGCCCCCAAACCGTGCCGGACACCAGGGTCGTCCCCAACGGGCTTTTCGGACTCACCGTAATGCGGTAGGTCACCATCTCAAGCGCTCCTGCGAAGCTCGATGATTTGCTCCGGGGCAATGGCCTCGTATTTATCCTGGAAGGCCTCCCCGTCCACGCGAAGCTCTTCGAACTTGATGCGGCCGTATCCTCTGGAGCCCGAGCCTCCCAGGGCGTCGAATTCGAGGAGTCGCATGACTTGCAGGAGGCGCGCAAAATTGTCTTCGTCGGTTTTTCCCGCGTCTCCCGTGTCGAAGATGCGATACACCATGACGAGGTCGAACAAGGCCCCCGCCGGCACACGCTCCGTCTTGCGGATCCCCACGCCGGCTTTCCCCTGGATCCGGTCGATGTTGTTCTCGAACTTCTCTTCGGTGAACGGGAGCCCGCGATCCACGATGCTGTCGCGCCATTTTTCGTCCAGGGAGCAGTCCCGGACGATCAGCCGGGTCGGTCCGCCCGTCCAGACTTTGCTGGTGGTCCCGAAAATCCGGAGGACCGGGTCTTGAGCCAGCCGCGCCGGGTCCTGCTCGCCCCCTCCATCCCAGGTGTTCCCACTTGGATCCACGCGGTCCGTGGCCCACTCCATCAGGCACCGCAGTTTCCCCTTGAGGGACGAGCCTGGAATGTAAGGTTCGGAAGTATACGGGTTTTTGACCACCGGGCTGTCGATCCCGCCGATTTCGATGGCGTCCTTTCCCGCTCCGATATGCAGACCCGTTAGGATGCGGATACCGCCCGTAAGGATTTTTGTCTTGACCAGCCTCATTACTCGCCCCTCCCTCAGTTGTCTTTTGCGTAAAAACGGTGGAATGCCACGACGGCTTCGAAAACCTTGATGAAGGCCCGGAAGTCGTTCAGGTCCTTGATGGAGGCCATGTGATTGAAGATGAACTCGGTAAAGGCCCTCGGTGAGACGCCCCGCTTTTCCGCATAGACCGCCTTGGCCTTGAACATCATGATCAGGGCGCGCTCCCGCTCGAAGTTGGCCTGCTGCTCCTGCAGGTCCTTGCCCAGCTGAACTTTCCGCTCGATGGCTTTGAGATCGTCATAGAACCGGCGCATTTGAGTGGACTTGAGCTTCACGAAGGATTCCGCCCAGTCGCGAGCCTTCTCGTCCACGAGCGATTCATCGAGCACCCGCTTCTGAGCGTCCTTGAAATACTGCATCGGCGATGGGGTGGGAAGCTGCGGCGATCCTCCTCCGCCTCCGTGTCGTTCCCTGGATCGGCCTGGATCGGGGCGGCCTTGTCTTTGTGGGGGATTGAACTGCGGCATTTCGATCTCCTTGTCACCTGTTCAGGTTCTGTTTCTGTACAAAGCGATGGTCAACGGCAATCTCCAGTCGAAGACGTTGGAGTGGTCCCCGAGGAGTCTAAACTGATCATCCAGACCCAGGCGTTCCAGCCATTCAGCGATCCGCTGCGCCTTGATCTTCTTGTCCGCCTGAATGTTTCGGGCCAGATGGTAGGCCAGTCGAGCGCGCCAGCCCGCCTTGCGGATGTCGCCGCGCAGCGCCACTGCCTCGGCATCTTCCGCAAGCTCGAGGATCCGGTACACAAAACCCGTGCTCACCCTGGATGGTCCCTGCAACTTCTGATGGATCCATTCCGCATCCATCAAGCGCTCGGCGTACCGTTCCCACGGGATCGGTTTATCGAGCAGCGCGCACACGCGATTCCGACCCTGGTCCTTGGCGCGCTCGAGGTACATCTCCGCTTGGCGGACCGCACGATTCACGGGATAGTGGGGCTTCAGCAGAGTCACCCCCGCGGAAAGCGTGATATTTGGATTGTGCCCGGTGTAGGCCCTAAACGTTTCGTTGATGCGTGAAGCGAGCTGAAGCGTTTGTCTCCACGGGCCGATGAGGAGCAAGTCATCTCCCCCGGCGTACACGGTGTACGTGTCCGGGAATTCCCGGTGCAGCAGCCCCTTCAGGTAGCCCGTGAAGTATAGATCCAGCATCCGGGACAGTTGGGCCACCCGGGACAGAGTCAGACGGTCATTTTGGGTGTCGTCACGGCGCAAGCCCTGTCCGAAAATGAATCCCAGATAGTCTACATCGGCCTTGATCAGGCCCAGAAACGCCCTCCCTCGAAGCGATTTGTCCGATTCCGGCTCCAGGGCTTCCGACGCAATGTGCATGAAACTCTTCGGGTCACCCGCACCGCATTCCAGGTCTTTGTCGCGAATCCAGTCGTATCGTGGATTTCTCGCTTCATGGTCGTCCTTGAACAGTGGAATGTGGTTGGCGAGGCTTCGAAGCGCCCACGGAACCCTAGTGGGCAATTCCCGCGTTCTTCGAAGCGACACGATACCCGGAGGGATCTCTTCCGGCGGCGATTCCAGGAGCGCCAGATCGAGCCCCAGCACGTCGATGGGCTGCCATTTCTTGGGAAGTGCATGTCCCCATGCCAGCGCCCCAGCATGAATCAATCGTTTCCCCAGGAGGAATTCCTGGTGGCACGCAGGACATCGGTAGCCTGTCTCCGCCGCCTTCTCACCCGGTCTCACGCCACACGCCATGCAGGCGGCATCGTGTGGGAATTCACGCCTCATCACGCCTTGGGCACAGTTGGCGAGCGGCCGCTGCTTGGCCTCGTCAATGGCCTGCCCAAGCTGGACCATGACCGGTCGAAGCCCGGCCGATTTGAATGCGGCACCGGGAAAGGGCTCCGAGAGCGCCAGGTTCAGCGCCAGGCTTCCCGTGTAACGCTCCAGCAGCCAATGATCAAAATGCTCTCTCAAACCGTCGACAACCTGCTCCAGTTTTTCCAGGGCCGGCACCAGCACCAGGAAACGCCCCCCGGCCTGTTGCACGATGCTGCTACAAGGAAGCCCCAGTTTCTCTGTGATCATGAGCGCCGCCGATTCGGCGATGGCCCCCAGCAGAAACGATCGGGCACGCAGGATCTTGTTCACTCCCTTTACCCCTTGGGATTGGAGCGTGAAGAGCGTGCTCTGGATGCCGGAAAGGTCTCCCGCAAGAAATCGGAATTTCGGTTTGCTCTCATCCTTGATGGCCGCGATATCCTCGAGCTGCCCAAGGTCCTCGTGAAAACGGAACAACGCCACTGCGACGGCTGCGGTCGTGCGCGCATGGTCGTAGAGGGAAATATCCGGGGCTGAAACGGTGCTCGACGGAATCGCCCACATGTAGCGTTCCAACAACCCCAGCAAAGACTCCTCGAAGAGCCTGGGTGAAAAGGATACAGCCGTGGAGCACAACGGGGTCAGCTCCATGCGGAACTGTTGCCAGAGACTCAGGTAGCGGCCCGGCAGGTCGTTCCGGGCACCGCCGGCCGGCCATTCATCCGGGATCAATGCGCCTGCGTCGTCGGGATCCAACGGGATCAGTTCATAGGCATGCCGCCCGGGACTGCCCAAGGCCTTGCGGTCCAGGATCACTTCATCGAAAATGCATTGCAGGGGCGTCGTTCGAAAGGCCGTTCTCGACGATGAGCGCTCGCTGGTTTCCTCATCCTCGCGCCGGTCCATGCCGGCTGAGTAACGATCTCCAAGAGCGCACAGCCAGGCGGCCGCCGGTATCGGACAGGCGTCGGGGCTGTGGTGGTAGCTTGCGATCATTTCGACGGTCCGTGCCTGGATTCCATTGGGGAAGCCGAGACCGTCCATCTGAAGCAAATCAAAGAAAGCGTTCGTGTACAGAACGTGCTTGTGTGTGTACATTCCCTTATGGCTCGGGCACAGGGTCGACTCCAGATCCAGCGCGCGCCCCGTTAGATCCTCAAGGCGAGGATAGCCGCGCTGAAGGAGCTTCCCCACGTCGTGCAGAAGGCATCCCAAAAGCAGTTCATCCAATGAGTACGTCATCAATGCCTCCGATGCAGATGAGGCGTCCCGTGGACGCCGGCACGCTGCGGTCCAGCTCCCGGGCCGTTTCAATCCGTTGCTGAATGTTCACCTGCTCCCTCATTCCCGTCTCCCGCATCGCCCGGATCAGGCGCCCGCGTGGGGCTCCGCGGCGTTCCCGGCCGGTACCATGCGATAGCGTCCGAGGCCGAAGGTGGTGCCCTTGCCGACGTTCACCCATTGGCCCAGGGTCAGCAGGGGCAGGAATGGGGCGAGATCGCCCGCGTAGGTGACGCTCCCGACCAATCCTCCCAGCTTCATGCGCCGATCCTGGCGGTTCGAGTAACGCTCCCAGTCGTACCAGCGGGTATCGTTGCGTGCGATCCGCACCGTTTCGGCCCGCTCCAAGAGGTCGCCGTAAGGGAACGGCCCCTCATAGCCGCAGTGGAACCGCACGAGGTTTTCTAGGCGCCGCAGGAGGTTTCGCACCAGCACGGGGAATCGGGGTTCCCGGCATCGCTCGCCGCCCTGGAGGAGCCTGAGCGGCGTGATCAGCGCCAACGTTAAAGGCCCCGGGCCGATCGCGTCCGAAACCGACAGAGCCTCCTCGATCCCCAGCGTCGCGCGGGGCAGCCGCAGCTCCTGCCCCTCGAAAATCAATTCACCGTCCGTCTCGCGACCGTCCACGGCGCGCACCGCCTGGATGCCGAACGTCCCACGGCCCCGGCCGATTCCCGTTTCGCCCATGGTCTGGAACGCGTGTACGAAATAAGGCAGAAAATCCGCCGCGCGCCCGATCAGCGTCACGCCGAAAGCGAAGGCGCTTCCCGGTTCCTGGTCGCCCAGGGGGCGCGTGTCCAGGTTGAGCACGAAGGGGTGCGGTGCAGAGGCGTAGCGTCGCTCCTGTTCGCCCGGCCCGTTCTGGGGCGTTTCGAAGGCATAGGAATACACGCACCGGGAGCGGAGGATGCAGGTGGGGCATTCCTGACGCCGCAGGACGCAGCTGCTCCGCAGAAGGGCGACCCCAAAGGCGCCCCGGAGCGTGCTCCCGAGGTACGGCGGCAGCTGGATGCGGCGCGTCGCCCGCGCCTCCACCCGTAGCCGCACGCATCGGAAATGCTTCAAGGCGTCCATCAGACCACTCTCCAGGATTGCCATGGAAAACCTCTCGTGAAACCTCCCGGCGCCGCTTCGGACCGCGCCGTCCTCGTAACTCCCTTACGGCGACGGTGGGACGATTTTCAAAACGGCCCCCCAAAAAAATCCAAAATGAGGTCGTTGCGAAAAAAAACATCCCCGGTTTTGAAAATCGCCGCTTCGGCGCCGTGAGAGAGAGTCATCGGCACCGGTATCGTGCGGTGGACGTCGCCGCTCCTCGAAGGCTCCCCCGCAACCCGGTTTCCGTCGCACGCCGGTTCCCGGGCTCAAGCCTCGGAACCGGCCTGCCTGGAAATCGGTGGATCAGGGCGGGCGCACGCGCCCAACGGCAGCCGATGAACCCGAGGACTCTCCAACCCCGAGGAGGCAACATCATGGAAGAAGCCACCCCCCTTCGTGTGATCCAGGCCGTGCCGACGTCCGCCCCCCAGGGCGACGAGACGCACACCGATCCCGGATTCCGACGCGAGGCCCAGCCGGACCTCTCCGCCACGGCTGCAACCGCACCCGAGCCCGTCGGCGAGGCAGCCGATTTCCTCTCGTCCCTGGCCGACCACGGCGCCCGACTCCCCCAGCTGCAGCATGAGCGGCGGCGCGTTCTGGGCGAGATCCAGGTTCTGCGGGCCGAAGGCCGCTGGGAGGACATCCTGGCGCTCTTCCACCCGGTGGAGGAGAAGGTGCCCGAGCTGACCGTTTTGGGTCTGGCCGACGGCATCCGCGCCGAGGTCGCCTTCGCCCTGGGTCATCTCAACCGGTTCGAGGAGGCCATCGAGCTCTACCGGGCCTGCGTCGAGGCCGAGCCCACCAACTTCCACTTCCACGCGGGCCTGGCCTACACGGCCTACAACAGCCTCTACGCCGCCAGGGCCAAGCAGGTGATCCTCCACCCCGCCGAGCGCCGGGCACGCATCGAGCTCGCTCACCGGCACTTCAGCGTCGCACGGGAGCTGCGCCCGGAAGGGGTCACCAACGCCTACCGGCAGGGGATGCTCTTCAAGCAGTTCCAGTCCCGGCATGATAAAGCCCTGCCGCTGTTTGAAACCGCCGTGGGCAACTGGCGGGCGTACACGGACGAGCAGCGGGAGGCCCGGCACCAGGAGCGCAAAAACCACGTCAAGGCGCTCTACCAGCTCGCGTCCTGCCTGCTCGAGACCGGACGGGCCCGCGACGCCCTGGCCCGGCTCCAGGAGTGCCTCGCCGAAGACGAGGTCTCGGGGCATCTCAAGCCGGTTCACAAGTTTTTTGCTCTGGGCAAGGTGCACCACGCCCTCGGGGACCTCGCGGCGGCCCTGCGGGCCCTGGATGCCGCCGCGGCCCACGCGGACCCCGCCGAGGACGACTACGTCTTCGAGCTCCTCGCCCGGGTGCACCTCGCCCAGGGGGACCTCGACCGGGCTTCCCAGGCCCTCGGGCGCATCCCGCCCCCCCGCAGGCGTCCGTACGTGCGTTGGACCGAGGCGGATGTGCTGGCGACCCGGGGGGATCTGGACCGCGCGTGCCGCATCCTGCGCGAGACCGCCGAGCGGGACCGGCGCGGCAGCCACAAGGCGCTCATCCGCCTCGCACGGATCGAGTTTCGACGTCATCACTATGAACAGGCCCTGAAAGCGGCCCGGCAGGCGTCGGAGTTTTTCCGGAGCCACTATCAGAACGCGTATTTCGACGGATTGTTTTGGGAGGCCGCGGCCCTGCTTCGCCTGGGTCGGCTTTCTGAGGCCCGGGAAAGCGCGATGGAACTCGAGCGGCTGCAGCCCGACTACCCGAATCTGGGCAAGTTGAAGCGCTTGTTGACGGCCAATGTACCAGATTTGGGCGCCGAGTGAAACAAGAACTGTCATGCGAGCAAGGGGCCCCCCCAAAAACAGAGTCCGTCCGGGAACCCTTGGGTCGGGCTTGGAGCACCCCAGCCTCTGCCATCTCACGACATCGTCTGGGTATGCCGTAGAGGCGGGGGCATACCGCCTGATTTCCGGAGGGTTGTTGTGGGACGGTCCCCAAGTCGCTGAAAGCCTTTCGAGGAGCCAACCATGACCGCCCGAGAGCACGCACCCGATTCGATTCGCCCCGGGGAAACCCAGGTCGCTTTGCTCGCCCGATTGGAGCGCTTGATCAGCGCCGGGCCCGACGCACCCCTTCCCCAGGCGCTGCTCCGAAAGGAATCCCTGTGGAAATCCCTGCCTCCCGAGCTCGCCCTGCGCTGGGCAACCCTGGCTCAGGTGGCCGGCCTGTTCGACTTGAGTCTCGAGGTCCTGCGCTGGGTCAACACCACTCGACCCGAGGTGGACGAGGCCTGGCGCCGCCGCCTGGAGTTGCTCCGGGCTCTCGGAAAGGAAGAGGAGGCCGCATCGGTTGGGCGCGAGTGCCCTTCGGCCGTTTGCGGCGATGGGTCCGACCGCCCGGCCGGGGCCGGATCGGGCTCCTCGGCCGTCCCCGGTGCGGCCATCGAGGAGCCCTTCGAGGCCATGCGCCGGGAAGAAGAGCAGCTCGCCCGCTATGGACGTCTTTTCCAGGGCCGGGAGGATTGCTTCGCCCGCCAGTGGGTGGACCGCAAGGCGGGCTCCCAGGGCTACGTACCCGTCCGACGTCCCCTCGAGCTGGCCGACATCCGGGACCATGTGCGCGGTAC
The DNA here is from genome assembly GCA_964527905.1 of uncultured Syntrophobacteraceae bacterium. Lineage (GTDB taxonomy): Bacteria > Desulfobacterota > Syntrophobacteria > Syntrophobacterales > Syntrophobacteraceae > CALBZH01. Next base: position 4,868 of record CAZGQL010000107.1, on the reverse strand, counting down.
GCGCACGTACGGGATTTACCTGCTTCGGAAAGACAGCCGAGTGCACCTCGCCGTCATCGACGCCGATCTCGTGATGAAGTACCGGGGCGGTGGCGCCACGAGCCAGGACCGGGACACCCTGCGCCGGGAGAAGACTTATTTGCTGGACCGGCTGCCCGAGGTTGCGCGAAGCCTTGGATGGGACTGCCTGGTGGAATTCAGCGGCGGCAAGGGCTTCCATTTTTGGTTTTTCTTCGAGGAGCCCGTGGCGGCGGGAACGGCGCGCTCGGCGCTCCAACAGGTGGTCCGCCGTGTCGGTCCGGACCTCTCCTGCTTCAACCTGGAGGTCTTCCCCAAACAGGACCAGCTCGCCGGAAAGGGGCTGGGCAACCTCGTCAAGCTCCCCTTGGGGGTCCATCGGGCCACGGGCCGCCGGTCCTTCTTCGTGCATGTCGCAGACCGGTCGCTTGAAGCCCAGCTGGCCGGTCTCGAGCGGGTGAAACGCATTGCGGTCGAGACCGTTGTGTCTCCGGATGCTCCAGTTCTCAAGGGGCGCGTCGTCACCCACCCCAGCCACCAAGCCTGGGCGGCGGCCTATCCGGAGCTGGAGCTCCTTGGGGAGCGCTGCGCGGCCATCGGGCAGATCCTGGCGGGGTGTCGCCGGTCGCGGGAGCTCTCGGTGCGCGAGGAAAAAATCCTGCTGGGGACCCTGGGGTTTCTCCCGCGGGCCCGCACGCTGCTCCACCACGTGCTCCAAGTCCTTCCGGACTACAACCCCCATCTGGTGGACTATAAGCTCTCGAGGCTGCGCGGGACGCCCCTTGGCTGCAAGCGCATCCACAGCCTGCTGAACCTCGTGCGCGACCCATGCCCGTTTCCCTCGGGGGCGGAGTATGCGCACCCGCTCCTCCACTGGCCCGACTGGTCGGGCGGGAAGGGGCCCCCACGGGCCGAGCGCTGCACGAACCTGGACGACGCCCTCGAGGAGCTCAAACGCGCCATCGGGACCGTGCAGCGCTTCCTTCAGCCGGAAACGCGTCGGCCTCACCCGCCGGAGAGCGAGCCCGGGGACGCCGAGGTCGAACGGGGCTCCCCGATTCCCTGAGAGCCTGCTTGACCGCCAAGCCATCATGGAGGAGCCGGATCGTGGGGAATGCGACCCCCTTTCGGCGGGGGCGCAAACCCGCCCGGTCAACAAGGTCAGACGACGGTAGAGACGGGTTCCCTCCGGGCCTGCATTGCAGGGGGATCTCTCCGCATGCGATGCGGCGTGACGATCCAATTCCAGACAGGCTCCGAGGGCCGCAGGTGCGATCCGGTCCCCGTCGCGGCGACGACCCGGCGCCGATCCGGGCTTGCCATCGCTCTGTGGAGCCCGTGCTCGCCATGACCGGCCCGCTGGAGCGGGGGATCCCTTCAACTTGGCCGGGGCGAGGCTCTCTCATCCTCATGCCGGCGAGGCTCTCCCCTCATCCCCGGGAGGATTTCTCATCCATGGCGGGGCCTATGAGGCAGCCCTCGAAGAGGCTGGATCGCTCATCCTCAGGCCCGGGAGGATCTCGCATCATCCCCGCGTGGATCTGTCCTCGTCCCCGCGTGGATCTGTCCTCGTCCCCGCGTGGATCCCCCATCGTCATCCCCGCGTGGTTTTGGGCGGGGATCCAGGTTCTTCGAAGGCCCCCCGTGCGATCGGCGGAGGGGCTGTTGCGGAAACCGCGTTCACGCTGCGGCCGTCGTCACTGTGACAAGCGCCGTGCGGAGGGAGACCTTACCTATGGAGCGCTTTTACGTCCTGGAGCCGAACACCGTACTCAGAAAATCGGGCAGCCTGCTCCTGCTCATGCGGGGGGCCGAGAAGCTGGCGGAAATCCCCCTGGAAGGGCTGGAGCAGCTGGTCTTGACGGGCTACGCGTCCCTGACGGGTGCCGTCCTGGACACGCTGATCCGCAACCGGGTGGAAACGGTTTTTCTCACCCCGCGCGGCCGGTTCCGGGCCCGGCTCCTCATGGACGAGCACAAGCACGTGCAGCGGCGGCGTGCCCAGTATCTTCGGCTCAGCAGGCAGGAAATCGCCGTCCGTCTGGCGCGCTCAATCGTGCGGGGGAAACTGCGAAATTCGGCGCGCTTCCTTGCCTTGCGGGGCTCCCAGTACGGAGATGAATTCCTCCGGGAGACTGCGGCACGCATCCGGGCCCTTGGGACCATGGTGGAAAGCGTGGACGACCTGGATGTCCTGCGGGGGATCGAAGGGCAGGGGGGAGCACTCTATTTTCGGGCCTTCCCGAGGCTCATCCGGGTCGAAGGGTTTGTCTTTGAGGGCCGAAGCCGGCGTCCACCGCTGGATGCCGTCAACGCGCTCCTTTCCTTCGTCTACACGCTGCTCACGCTCGAGGTCCTGAACGCCGTCAAGACCGCCGGGCTAGACCCGTACCTGGGCTCGCTGCATGACATCGAATACGGGAGGCCGTCGCTGGCATGCGATCTCGTGGAGGAGTGGCGGGCCTTCCTCGGGGACCGGCTGGTTCTCTCGCTCGTGAACCGTCGGGTGGTGCAGCCGGAGGATTTCATCCAGCGATCCATCGAGGACACCGACGCGGTGGACGAGGGATCGGAGGATTTCATCCAGCGATCCATCGAGGACACCGACGCGGTGGACGAGGAGGACCTGAAGCGCAAGCGACCGGTGGAGATGAAGCCCAAGACCGCCAAGGCCTTCATTCAGGCGTACGAGGCCTGGATGGCCAGCCCCGTGCCGCTGCCCGGAAAGGGGCAGAAAACGGACCACCGGGGCCTGATCCGGTTCCAGGTTCGCAGGTTCCTGGGCTGGCTCATGGGCGAGGCGGAATCGTACGAGCCGTTTCTGTGGTCGGAAGTCCAATGAGGGTCGCATGAAGATGGGCCGGATTCCGTGACCCTCGCGGGCATTATTGGCTTGCATCGAAAGTGAGCTCAGGGCATGTTTTATCTCGTGTGTTTCGACATCAGCGACGACCGGGTGCGGTACCGGGCCGTCAAAGTTCTCAAAGGCTTCGGGACGCGGGTGCAGAAGTCGGTTTTCGAGTGCCCGGACTTGACGGAGAAAAAATTCCTGCGGCTGAAGGACCGACTGGAGTCGCTGATTGATTTCACGACGGACAGCGTCCGCTACTATCGGCAATGCCGGGGCTGCCTGACCGAGGTCGAGTTGTCTGGGGTTGGAGAGCCTCCGCGCGTGACGGATTTTGGGGCGCTCTGACCCGAGCTGCGACGGGCTGGGACCACGCAAGCAGGCTTTGGTGGCCTCGGAGAAAGGCTCGCTGAGGCACCGGGCGTGGGACGCTCCAGGGTTTTTGAGGTCCTTAGGATTTCAAGAGGTTAGACATGGATCGACCCATTCGGATGGCGAGTGTTGCGCTCGGCTCCTTTTTTGGGGGGGATATCCTGGGATTCCGCTCTGCGGAGCCTTGCCCCGTGCGGCCTGTCGGAGGGAGAGTCGGAATGCCCGCCCCGATTCGAGGGGATTGAGACTTTCTTGATCTTCATTGTGGTTCCCTTTCTCTCATGGTCGGAATGCCCGCCCCGATTCGAGGGGATTGAGACAAGTCCCGCATTTACAGGCGTAGTTGTTCAATTCGGTGTCGGAATGCCCGCCCCGATTCGAGGGGATTGAGACTCGACGCCCGACACCTATGTATCTCTTCGCGGGATGGTCGGAATGCCCGCCCCGATTCGAGGGGATTGAGACCGGGGAGCGATTCCGGCAA
>CAZGQL010000107.1:838-1055 GCA_964527905.1 uncultured Syntrophobacteraceae bacterium | reverse complement strand
AATCCACGTCGGAATGCCCGCCCCGATTCGAGGGGATTGAGACTTTTACCTAAAGGCGTCAACCGAAATTTTTGTTCAGGTCGGAATGCCCGCCCCGATTCGAGGGGATTGAGACATATCTCCGTATCGTGTCAAATCTGCGCTATCCACAATGGTCGGAATGCCCGCCCCGATTCGAGGGGATTGAGACCCATACGGGTCGGCGTAGAGGGTGGGT
>CAZGQL010000107.1:0-828 GCA_964527905.1 uncultured Syntrophobacteraceae bacterium | reverse complement strand
CCCCTACGGGTCCCCTCAATCGGGCGATCGGCGCATAGGTCGGAATGCCCGCCCCGATTCGAGGGGATTGAGACAAGAGGGCCGAGAGGACCTTCGCTGTTACCTGATGGGTCGGAATGCCCGCCCCGATTCGAGGGGATTGAGACAGATCCCCCCTCGTAACGGAGGTAGGCGTGTTCCGAAAGTCGGAATGCCCGCCCCGATTCGAGGGGATTGAGACTAATAAAAAATGTCGTACAACAGCATGTCACCCTCCTAGTCGGAATGCCCGCCCCGATTCGAGGGGATTGAGACTCATCCTCCTTCTTTGTCCGCCGGCCCCTCGCGTCGGGTCGGAATGCCCGCCCCGATTCGAGGGGATTGAGACCGGCTCTCTATATTTAGATACTAGTGCAGCCACATAAGTCGGAATGCCCGCCCCGATTCGAGGGGATTGAGACTTCTCGGTCGCTGGCATCCCGCCAGCCTCTCCCAGCGTCGGAATGCCCGCCCCGATTCGAGGGGATTGAGACTGTTTAACCCCTCCAATCAGTCTCTACTTCTTCCTCCACGTCGGAATGCCCGCCCCGATTCGAGGGGATTGAGACTGAGCGAGGACGTGAGAAAATCCTCAGCAGACGCCCCGGTCGGAATGCCCGCCCCGATTCGAGGGGATTGAGACAGGGAGCAGCCTACGTGTGGCCGCCCCTGTAGCTCCGTCGGAATGCCCGCCCCGATTCGAGGGGATTGAGACTGTTACCACCAATAGCAATCCCATATCCACTAGGTTTTGTGTCGGAATGCCCGCCCCGATTCGAGGGGATTGAGACGAGATTGATGCAGTGTGGC
>CAZGQL010000106.1:9945-15671 GCA_964527905.1 uncultured Syntrophobacteraceae bacterium | reverse complement strand
CGTGGGGCAGCATTCCACGCACAGGCCGCACAGGCTGCATTTCGTATAGTCAATGAAATAGTGCGTGGCGACCTTCGGCTTGTGGGCATGCTCCTTGATCCCCTGGACCTTGATGAGCTGCGAGGGGCATGTCCGCTGGCACGTTCCGCAGGCGATGCATCGGTGCGTTCCAGTCTGCTCAAACCGCTTGAACTCGATATGCCCCCGATATGCCGGGGACATCGTCAACTGCTTTCTCGGATACTGGACGGTGACGACCGGCCTGACCAGCCGACGCACGGTCACTTTCATGCCCTCAACGAGACTCCAGCCGCCCTCGATGATGTCTTTGAAGTAGCTCATAGGTCCTCTTCTCGCACTTTCCGTTTCAGGCAAGCGATTCAGGATCTTGAAGCGCAACGCTCCCGTCGTTCACACCAGCCCCTGGAGGGCCCTTTCCCGTCCCAAAATCCCTTTGCCGGCCAACCCTCATAAGAGTTTCACCACCTTCAGAACCGCTGCCGTCACCAGCAGATTGGCCAGGCTGAGCGGAAGCATGACCTTCCAGGAGAAGTTCATGAGCTGGTCGAACCGCAGCCTCGGAAAGGTCCAGCGCACCCACATGATCACGAAAATCAGCACGTAGGTTTTGACCAGGAACCACACGATCCCGGGGATTCCGAGGTCAAGGCCGAAGGGTCCGTGCCATCCCCCGAAGAACAAGCTGGTCGCCACCGCGCACACGATGAACATGTTGGTGTATTCGGCCAGGAAGAACAGACCGAAGCGCATGCCGCTGTATTCCGTATGGAACCCTGCCACCAGCTCCGATTCCGCCTCGGGAATGTCGAAGGGAGCCCGGTTCGTTTCCGCAGTGGCGCAGATCAGGTAGATGAGTCCCGCCACCGGTTGCAGAAAGATGAACCACAGTCGCCCCTGGGCCTTCACGATTTCCGAAAACTGCAGGGAGTTCACCATGAGCACGACACTCATCACCGAAAGCAGGAGCGGGATCTCATAGGCCACGTTCTGGGCCACCGAGCGCACGGCGCCCAGCAGGGCGTACTTGTTGTTCGACGCCCACCCCCCCGCCAGGATCGCCAGAACGGTGATCGTCGAAAAAGCGAAGATCAGCAGCACACCGACATTCATGTCCCTCAGGATGAGATCCGGCCCGAACGGAAGCACCAGGAAGCCGACCAGCACCGGCATGAACACCATCACGGGCGCCATGACGAACAACTTGCGATCGACCGTGGACGGCGTGATCAGCTCCTTGCCCACCAGTTTGAGCCCGTCGGCGATCGTCTGCAGCAAGCCGAAGGGCCCCACTTCCTTGGGCCCGGGCCTCAGTTGAATATGACCCGCCACCTTCCTCTCCAGCCAAACCAGAAACAGCGCGCTCAGCTGGGAGAAGGCCAGAACGATGATCAGGCCGACGATCAGTCGAAACCAATCTGAACCTACGATGCTGCCCATAACATTGCTCTCCCTCGACTAGAATGGAGTCAGGCCCCCGCGCCCCGGCCCCCTGCGGTCTACCGGTCGATCTCGGGAATGACCACGTCAATGCTCCCCAGGATCGAAATGGCGTCCGCCACCATCGTTCCCTTCAAGACCTCGGTGAGTACGTGCAGGTTCCCAAAGCTGGGCACGCGAATGTGACACCGGTAAGGCGTGCCGCTCCCGTCACTCACCAGGTAGTAGCCCGTCTGGCCGCGCGCACTCTCGAACGCGAAGTAGAGGTCTCCCTTCGGCGGCACGACCTTGAAAGACCCTTTCTCGTTCAGGTAGGGGCCCGAGGGGATCTGATCGAGCGCCTGGTCGATGATCCGGCAGCTCTGTTCCATTTCTTCCAGACGCACGCGGTAGCGGTCCAACGCATCCCCATTGACGCCGATCGGAATCTCGAAATCGAACCGGTCGTAGATCTCGTAGGGCTCCACCTTGCGCATGTCGAAGGGGATGCCGCAGGCCCTGAGGTTCGGTCCCGTCACGCCGTACTCACGAGCCTGCTCGGCCGTGATGACGCCGACCCCTTTGACGCGATGGATGAAGATCACGTTTTTCGTGACGAGATTGTGATAGTCGGGGAAACGGCTGCGCAACCGCTTCACGAAAGCCCGGGTCATCTCGAGAAACTGCGGGTCCGCATCCCGGCACACGCCGCCGAACCGACAGTAGGAATAAGTCAGCCGGGATCCGCTCACCCGGTCCAGGATGTCCAGGATCTGCTCGCGATCGTCAAAGGCATACAGGAAGGGCGTGAACCCACCCAGATCCATGACGTAGGTCCCAAACCACAGCAGATGGCTCGAAATCCGGTTGAGCTCGGCGCAGATGGTCCGGATGTAGCGGGCCCGCTCGGGGACCTCGATGCCGGCGAATTTCTCCACGGCCAGCGCGTAGCCGTGGTTGTACAGCATCCCGGACAGGTAATCCATGCGGCTGGTGTTGGGCATGAACTGCTTGTAGGTCCGGTTCTCGCCCATCTTCTCATGACCCCGGTGGCCATAGCCGATGATCGGATCCGCCTTGACGATGAACTCCCCGTCCAAATCCAGCAGGACCCGCAGAACCCCGTGGGTGCTGGGATGCTGCGGCCCGAGATTCAGCTGGTAGACTCGTTCGACAATGGGTGCTTGCAGTTGCTCAGCCATATATCTCTTCCCGTCTGCGATAAGCATTTACGCTGCCAAAGGTTTTCTTCAACGGGTGATAGTCGGCGTCCTCGGGGAGCAGGAGATTGCGCGGATCCGGGTGGTCCTTGAACTGGATGCCGAAAAATTCCCGGATCTCCCGTTCCTGCCAGTCGGCCGTCGGGAACAGGTCGCTCACGGTGGGGACCGCCGTGCCCTCTCCGGCCAGGGTGCGCACCACCATTCTCGACGTCGGCTCGTAACCATTCAGATGGTAGACCAGTTCCCCCGTGTCCTGGAAATCCAGGGCCGTCATCGACTCCAGATAAAACCCACCGTCCCGGAAGACGCCCAAAACCTCCCGCAGCCTCTCGAGCGGCACCGTGGCCGAGAAAACCACTCCCGACCGATACGCATCGTCCCGGCAGACGGCATCCGGCGGGAACATGGCCGTCACTTTCGCGATGATCTCCTCTTTGTTCGCCATGGTCAGCACGTACCTCCCTTGCGGCGGAAGCGACGCAGATAGTTCTTGTGCTCGCCCTTGGTGATCTGATCCTCAAGGGCCAGAAAGCCCTGGATGAGGCCCTCCGGACGAGGCGGACAGCCAGGCACGTAGATGTCGACGGGAACGATCAAGTCCGCCCCGGGGATGATGGCGTACTGCCCCTCGTACTCGAACGGGCCGCCCGAGATGGCGCAGTTGCCCATGGCGATGCACCATTTGGGGTTGGGCATCTGATCCCATAACATCTGGATGGCGGGCCCCATCTTCTTGGAAATCGTTCCGGCCACGATCATGAGGTCGGATTGCCGCGGCGACGGACGGAACACCCCCGCCCCAAAGCGGTCCAGGTCGAAGCGCGATGCCCCGGCCGCCATCATCTCGATGGCGCAGCAGGCCAAGCCGAAGGTCATCGGCCACAGCGAGTTGGCCCGGGCCAGGTTCAAGACCTCGTCGAGAAGCGCGAATCGAATGACCGGCTCGCCCGGTTCTACTTTTTGGATTCCCACTCAAACACTCCTTTGCACCAAGCGTAGACGATGGCCAAAGACAAAATGCCAACAAAGATGACCACTTCCACCAGGTCCCGGAGGGCGTACTTGCCGTAGGCCAGGGCCACCGGAAACAGGTAGAGGACGTCGACGTCGAAGGCGAGAAAGATCAGCGCGTAAATGTAGTAGGCGACGGTGAACTGGATCCAAGCGCTCCCAATGGTCTGCATCCCGCTTTCGTACGTCTCATCGCGCCTCGCCCCCTTGCTGCGCTTGACAATCAGCGAAGACACGATGATCGGTACAATGGCGAAGACCACGCCCACCACGAGGTACAGGGCAACGGCCAGAAAATCCGTCATCAGTTCTTTGGACAGCATGCCATTCTCCGCTCACTATTCGATATAGATGGCGCCAAACTTACAGCTCCCGATACAGATCCCGCAACGCACGCACAGTTCGTCATCGATGCAATGGCACTCCCTTTTTTCACCGATGATGGCGTTCTCGGGACACTTGCGGCGGCACACCCCGCAGCCCGTGCACTTGTCCGTGTCGATGATGAATTGGATGAGGGGTTTGCAGATCTTGGCGGGGCAGCGTTTTTCGTTGACGTGGGCTTCGTATTCGTGGCGGAAATACTGGAGCGTGCTCAGCACCGGGTTCGGAGCGCTCTTTCCGAGACCGCACGGGGCCGCTTCCTTGATGGTGTTGCACAGCTCCTCAAGCTGCGTGATGTCCTCGGGCGTCCCCCGCCCCTCGCAGATCCCCGTCACGATCTCATGCATCCGTTTGACGCCCATCCGACAGGGAACGCACTTGCCGCAAGATTCCTCCCGGAGGAAGTTCAAAAAGTACCGGGCCACGTCCACCATGCAGGTTTCGTCATCCATGACGACCATGCCGCCCGAGCCCATCATGGATCCCGCTTCCTTGAGCCGGTCGAAGTCCACGGGAAGGTCGATGAGGTGGTCCGGGATGCAGCCGCCGGAGGGGCCGCCGGTCTGAACGGCCTTGAAGGCCCTGCCGTGCGGGATGCCGCCCCCGATGTCGAAGACGATCTTGCGAAGGGGGGTCCCCATGGCCACTTCCACAAGCCCGCAGTTGTTGACCTTGCCCACGAGGGAGAAGATCTTGGTCCCCTTGCTGCGCTCCGTTCCGATGGAGGCATACCACTTGCCGCCCTTGTTGATGATCATGGGAACATTGGCATAGGTCTCCACGTTGTTGAGGTTGCTCGGGCGATTCCACAAGCCCTTCTCGACGGTGTGGATGTGCTTGCCGCGCGGCTCGCCGATCTTGCCTTCGAGGGAGGCCATCAGAGCCGTAGACTCCCCGCAGATGAAGGCGCCGGCCCCGCGATTGATGTAGATGTCGAAGTTGAAGCCCGTCCCGAGGATGTTTTCCCCGAGCAGACCAAGGGCCCGAGCCTGTTCGAGGGCCCAGCCGCAGTTCTTGACGGCCAGGGGGTACTCAAATCGGCAGTAGATGTAGCCTTCGGTGGCGCCGATGGCCTTGGCCGCGATGATCATCCCCTCGATGACGACGTGGGGGTTCCCTTCCATAACCGAACGGTCCATGTAGGCGCCCGGGTCCCCTTCGTCGGCGTTGCACATGACGTACTTGATGTCGCCATGGGCCTTGCGGCAGGATTCCCACTTCACGCCCGCGGGAAACCCACCCCCGCCGCGGCCCCGAAGCCCCGACATCTTGACTTCCGCGATGATCTCTTCGGGCTCCATGGCCGTCAGGGCCTTGGCCAAGGCCGTGTAGCCCCCGCGACTGATGTAGTCCTCGATGTCGAGCACGTGGTTCTCGCCCGTATCGTGGAACACCAGCCGCTCCTGCCCCGCGAAGAAGGGAATCTCCCGCTCGTGCACCACGCGTTGTCCCGTTTCCGGGTTCACGTACAGGAGGTCTTCGATGATCTCGTGGCCAAGGACGGTCTTCTCCATGATCTCCGGAACACGGTCCGGACGCACCCGGGCATAGAAGACGTTTTCGGGCTCCACCACGACGATCGGCCCCTGGGCGCAAAAGCCGTTGCATCCGGTGTGCTTGACCATGTACTGCTCGCCGAGGCCCTTTTCCTCCAGGTACTTCTCCATGGCC
>CAZGQL010000106.1:0-9845 GCA_964527905.1 uncultured Syntrophobacteraceae bacterium | reverse complement strand
GCAGTGCTTCCAGATCTTGAACGCTGTTAAGCCGCTTCATGGCTTTGCCTTAGACCTCTTCCTTCTTCTCGATGATTTCCCTGGCCAGTTGACTGATCCGGTTGGGCGTCACCTCGGCGTAGGTTTCCGCGTCGATGACCACGACCGGGGCCGAGGCACACGCGCCGACACAGTTGACCGTCTCGAGGGTCAGCGCCAGATCCGCCGTGGTGTCTCCCGGGTTCAGGCCCAGCTCCTGTTTGAGGCGATCGAGCAGCTTCGGGGTTCCTTTGACGTGACAGGCCGTCCCGGTGCACACATGCATGATGGAGCGGCCTCGAGGGGTGAGACTGAAGACCTTGAAGAAGTTGGCCACGCTGTAGACCTGGGAGACGGGCATCTTGAGGCGTTCCGAAACCCGGCCGACGCTTTCGTGTGGCAGGTAATGGTAGCGATGGTTGATGTCCAGCATGATTTGGAGCAGGGATGCTGGTTTGGGCCCCCAGTGATCGATGATCGCATCGACATCTGCCATATTGAATTCCATGCACTTCCTCCGTCCACGTTCCCGCGATTCCGGGCAGCCGGATCCCGTTGTCCCGAAAGGCCTATTCCGCCGCAGATTTTCTCGCACAACTTTTCACGTGCGTCAAGTGAAACCTTGTGCAATGTTCAGGCATGAAGTCGCGCCCTATGAAGGGCGGGCCTTGTTGATAAAGACCATAAATGTGGTACCTTTCCCAAGCTCGCTCTTCACCTCGATCTTTCCCCCGTGGGCGCGCACGATCTTGTCCACGATGGCCAACCCGAGCCCCGTCCCCTGCTGCTCCCGAACCTCCTTGGACTTGCTGCGGAAAAACTGTTCAAACAGGAACGGAATCTCCTTTTCCTCGATCCCAAACCCGTTGTCCTCCACTTCCACCACCACCCAGCCCTCGTGCTCGAAGGCGCCGATCCGAACGTACCCCTGGGGCCGATTGTACTTGATGGCGTTGGAAACGAGGTTGCTCAACACCTCCCGAAACGAATCCGGGTCCACCTCGACCGGAGGGAGGTCGGCCGGTATTTGCGCCCGAATCTCGATTCCCTTTTCCCGTGCGGACCATTCGAGGCCCGCCAGCGCGGCGTCCAGGCAGGAAGCCAACGCAACGGGCTGAAGGCGATGCGCGATTTCCCCGGCCTGCACCCGGCTCATGTCGAGCCAGTCATTGATGAGCTGCAACAGGCCCTGCAGGCGCTCGCGGGCGCGTTCGAGCATCTCCCGCTGCATGTCGGAAAGCGTCCCCCCGATATCGCTCAGGAGCACTTCGATGTATTGAAAGATGGCTCCCAGCGGGGATCGCAACTGGTGGGTGACCATGGTGACGAAATTGCGCTCCATGGCCTGCTTTTCCTCCCGGAGCGCCCTGGACTCCCGGTCCAGCCGGCGCTTCTCCAGGCCACGGCGCACGACAATGAGGAGTTCGTCAGGAGTAAAGGGCTTGGGAAGGTAGTCGTATGCGCCTTCCTTCATCACTGCCACGGCGCTTTCGATGGTGGCGTAACCCGTGATGAGGATGGTGACGATGTTGGGGTTGAAGGTACGGATGCGCCGCGCCACTTCCACCCCGTCCATTTCCGGCATCTTGAGGTCGACCAGCACCAAGTCGTGGGGCTGGCGCATGAGGATATCGAGACCCTCCCGCCCCGAGGAGGCCGTGGTCACCTGGATGCCTTCCCGATTCAGGACCCGCTGGCAGGAAATCCGAGCGATTTCCTCGTCATCGATCACAAGCACTTTGGGAGTGTCCACAGTCGACCCCGAACCCTGCGGAAGGAAGCACCATCAAAGGTCGGACAGCGAGCGCCCCCCGTCATTCGAAGACCCGCCCCAGACCCCGCACCGGTTACCTGCGGATCATCTTGGCGACTTTTTCGAGCAATTCCTTTGGCTTAAGAGGCTTATCCATGAAGTCGTCGGGCGTCACATCGCCGGCATCCTGCTCGTCGCCGAACTGGAAGCGGGCCCCCGTGTCGGCCTTCACGCTGGAAACCATAAGGATGGGAGTGCCTGCAACCTCCTCGTAGCCGGGAGCATCCCGAAGGGTACCCAGAAAGCTGAAGCCTTCAAAAAGAGTCTCCATCATGATGTCCAAAATGATCAGATCCGGCTTCACCTCCTTGGCCATGGCCAGACCCTCTTTCCCGTCGCGGGCCGCGAAGACCTCGTAGCCGTCCGTGAGCAGGATCATTTTCGTCGTCTTTTGGAAATCCGGGTCATCGTCCACGATCAGGATCTTGCCCTTTGTTGCCATGCACATACCTCCAGGCCCATGAGGAGAAATCGTTCACAATCACGAAGAAGCCACTCTGCGAAAGCAAAGGATTCCGAAAACTACTAGCGGAATCGCTCTTGCATGTCAACTGCAATTCTAGTAACGTAATTCACAAGGTCAGGGGCCCTGATCCACACGGTTCGGTGCCTTCAGCTGCAACCGATGCGGGGGCGCGCCGCTCCCCCGGATCCCTCTCCTCTGCGGGGCGACGATGTGGTTCAAGAAGCTGACGTGGTACAAGCGGATCGGAACTAAAATCAGCGTGCTCACCAGCCTCCTGGTCATCGCCTTCACGAGTGGGTACACGTATTTTTCCATCCAGAGCCAGCGGGAACACCTCATCGAGGAGATGATCCGCAACGTTAGCCTCCTCAGTGACACCATCAAGCTCAGTTCCCGGGGCGACATGCTGCTCTACGCGCCGGACCGACTTCATCAAACCGTCGACACGGTCGGCAAGCAGCAGTCCATCGAGAAGATGCGGATCTTCAATTATGTCGGGCAGATCGTATACTCTTCCGACAAATCCGAGATGAATCGTCTCGTCGACAAGCACGCCGAGCAATGCACCGCCTGCCATGCCGCGGAAAGACCCCTGGAGCGGTTGACGACTCCCGAGCGGACTCGCATCTTCCGGTCCCCGGCCGGGCATCGCGTGCTGGGCATGATCAACCCCATTTACAACGAGCCGGACTGTTACAACGCGAGTTGTCACGTCCATCCCCCGGACCAGAAAGTTTTGGGCGTCCTGGACATCGACGTCTCCCTCCAAGCGACCGATGCCCGCGTGCGCGTCGTGGAAATCAAGCTTCTGCTCAGCGGATTGGCAACCGCACTCGCCCTGGCCGTCTTGATCAAGTTCTTGATTCACCGCTTCCTAAACGAGCCCCTGCGCGTTCTGATCGAAGGGACCCAGCGCATCGCACACGAAGACCTGGACTTCCAGATCCCCATCCGCACGGAGGACGAAATTGGCATTTTCGCGCAGTTCTTCAACCAGATGACCCTGGAACTGAAACGCGCCAAGCAGTCCCTCACGGACTGGGGCTGCCGCCTCGAGCAGATGGTGTGCGAGCGGACCCGGGATCTGCAGGATGCCCAGCAGCAGCTCATTCGCAGCGAAAAGCTGGCGTCCCTGGGCAAATTGGCCGCGGGCGTCGCCCACGAGATCAACAATCCGCTCACGGGGGTCCTCACGTTCAGTCAGCTTCTCATGGAGCAATTCCCTCCCGACAGCCAGGAGCACCGGGATCTGAAAGTGATCGTGAACGAGACGGTGCGCTGCAGAAGCATCGTGCGCGGTCTGCTGGAGTTCGCTCGTCAGACGGCACCGGCCAAAGCCGCGGTCGACGTGCATGAAATCGTGGAGGAAGTCCTCCGGATGGTGACGAACCAGGAGCTCTTTCAAAACATCGCAGTTTACAAAGATTATGACGAGCGGGCCCCGCGCATCATGGTGGATCGGGACCAGATCAAGCAAGTCGTTTTCAATATCGTGGTGAATGCCGCCGAAGCCCTGGGCAAGACCGGAACCGTTCGGATCCGGTCGGAATGGAACGAGGATCGACAGCAGCTCGCGATGCACTTCATCGACGACGGACCGGGAATCGAGCCCGAAATCCTCAACAAACTGTTCGATCCATTCTTCACCACCAAGGAGATGGGAACTGGGCTTGGGATGGCGATCTCTTACGGGATCGTGAAAGCCCATCGAGGGAGCATTGAGGTGAGAAGCAAGCCGGGGGAGGGGTGCGAGGTGATCGTGACCCTGCCCGCTGGGCAGGCCGATCCCCAGGTGGCCGGATCGCAACGGGAGGGCGAAGCCGCCGCATAGTGGCCTGGTTTCCGCTCGAGTGGTCCGAGGCCTTTTGGCCCCATTACACGGACGACCGGCGGCCGCCGTTCAGAACAGGTAGAACATTTCCTCCTCGAGCTGGATGCGCAGGCGTTTGAACATAAGCACCACGTCCCGGGTTTCCCCGTCCCGGTTCATGAAATAGTTCTCCAGGGTGCATTTGACTTCGAATCCGAGCTGTCGGAAGGCCTTGATGGCAAGCTCACTTTCCGCGAGAATCTCCGCGCGAAGGTAGTGGATTCCCAAACGGTTTCCGGCATCGATGAGCTCCTTGATCAACGCGGAGCCGAGGCCCAACTTGCGATAATCCTTGCCGACCACGATCCGGACCTCGGCGATGTGCCGGTGCACCCCCGTCATGAAGTGCATGGTGGCGACGGCGATGATGCGATCCTGCGACTCGTTGAACGCCACGACCGGCAGAACGCGCCGGTAGTCCAGCGACCGGATCCAAGATGCGATCACTTCGGGATCCCGCACGTCGTGGCGCAGCTTGGCGGCCTCCTGCTCGCTGACCTGGCTGAAAAAGGCCAGGAGATCGGCCTGGTCCGCCTTTTCGAGTTTTCTGAAATGGACTTTTTCACCGTTGATCAGGATGCTCGCGCGAGGCAGATAGAGCTCTTCGAGTGGAATCTCTTTCATGGACCGAACCTGTGCCCTAGAAGTATCGAGTGCTCACCCAGCACGCGATCCCAACATCGACGCGGCCGCAGGACTCGCCCACTTCCAACTTCTGCGGCGAGCAGGCGGCGCACGGTGACGGGGCGAGACTGACAACCCGTCTTGTTGGCTGGATATTACCCGTTTTCCCGCGGTCACACAAGCATCTTGGCGGCGATGGGCAAGGACCGCTTCGACGGTGGCCGGAACAGACAAGGAAGGAGCGACATGTTTGAGCAAACCCGGATTGGCTTCATTGGGGGCGGCAACATGGGTGAGGCCCTCATCAAGGGATTTCTGGCTTCGGCCCTGCTCCCCGCCGACCATATCCTGGTCTACGACGTCAGCCCGGATCGGATGCGGCATTTGGGCTCAACCTACGGAGTCGGGCTCGCCAAGGACATCCAAGGGCTTACGGAGGCTTCCGGGATCATCATCCTCGCCGTGAAGCCCCAGGTGATGCACGCCGTCTTGCAGGAGATGCGCCCGCATCTCGGCCATCGACCTTTGGTGATTTCCATCGCCGCCGGTATTCCTCTGAGCACCCTCACCGGATTGCTTTCCCCCAATCTGCCCATCGTACGGGTGATGCCCAACACTCCGGCCCTGGTGCTGCAGGGCGCTTCGGCCCTGTCCCGCGGGGGAGAGGTCACCGATGGACAAATGGCACAGGCCCTCAAGCTTTTTCAGTCGGTGGGACGAGCCATCGAGGTCGATGAAAAGTGGATGGATGCGGTGACGGGACTCAGCGGGAGCGGACCGGCCTATGTCCTGCTGCTCCTCGAGGCCCTGATCGATGGCGGTGTTTTGATGGGACTTCCACGGCCGATCGCCCGTGAGCTGGTGCTGCAAACGGCTCGGGGCACGGTGGAGGTGGCCTTTGAAACGGGGAAACC
Source organism: uncultured Syntrophobacteraceae bacterium (assembly GCA_964527905.1). Taxonomy (GTDB): domain Bacteria; phylum Desulfobacterota; class Syntrophobacteria; order Syntrophobacterales; family Syntrophobacteraceae; genus CALBZH01. Next base: position 4,140 of record CAZGQL010000106.1, on the reverse strand, counting down.
GCTGAGCGAGCTTAAGGACATGATCACCTCCCCCGGAGGGACGACGATCCACGGCTTGTGCGTGCTCGAAGAACGAGCGGTTCGGGGAGCGCTCATGAGGGCCGTCGAAGCGGCCACCCGCCGATCTCAAGAGCTCGGCAAGGGTTGATGGGACCGGACCGATTCGGCCCTGCCTCTCTTGCGGCACGGGCCGCTCGCACGAGACCGCCCCTCAAGACTGTTCCAGGTGCATGACGGTGTTACCGGGTTTCCAGGGCGTCGCACGGAGCTCGCGAGCCGGTTCGAAGCATTCGACCAGGTCTCCGATCCGCGCTTGGTTGAAATCCTCGATTTTGATCCCAACCTGCTGCCCGGCCTTCGCCTCCCGGACCGGTCTTCGGTCGATCTGCAGGGATTCGATCTTCCCCGCATAGACGGGTCCCATGGCGGAGATGATGCGGAAGGGCTTTCCGGTGGCCAGGACTCCCTCCTGCACTTCGCATCCAATGATGCTGCCCCGATGACTGCTCTTGAAAAGGGCGATCACGACGGCCCTGGCCGTCACCCGCTCCTCGGCCTGGACCGCTACATGACTCTGGGCGATTTGCCGAAGATCTTCCACCAGCCGGAAGATCACGTTGTAGAGTCGGATTTCCCCCCCATGCTCCTTGACCCATTGCTCGGCTTTGGCCATCACGTTCACATTGAAGCCCAAAACGAGCTTCGATCCGGTGTGAGCCATGAGAAGGTCCGATTTGGACACGTCTCCCAGCCCCGCGTGGATGATGCGGATGTGAACGCCCGGGACATGAATCTTGGCAATGGCGGCGCTCAGGGCCTCGACGCCGCCCGTTGTGTCCGCCTTGAGCACCACGTCGAGCTTCTTGACGTCTCCCTCCTGGCGTACACGGGACAACGCTTCCGGGGAAACCACTCTGACATGGTCCCGGCTGTCCCGGAGATGTCCGCTTTTCCTGTGGGTCATCATGCCCTCCCCTCTCGCGCACGGTGCACACGGTGCAAATGATCCTGGCGGTTGTTCTGTGCCAATGATAAGAACGGCCTGGGTCGTATACCACCCGCGCCCCGCACAATCGAACTCCCGTACCTGAGTGGGTGATCCATGAGCTCCGTCAAGTACATCGCGCTGGCTCCCTTCCTGAAGGGCTGCCCCTCCGTCCGGTCCTTGGGCATTCGTCCCTCCATGGGGGATTACACGGAGGAGGAGCGTGAGCGGATGCGCTCGGCGGACAGGATTCTGTTTCCAACCCAGCGTTTTGTCCTGGTTTTCAAGGCCATTGGCAAACCGACGTTTCCCTCGCCCGCGAGCTACCTGGTCCGTCGTTCCCGGCTTCACCAGCAGGTCTTCTTCAAGGTCTTGGGAATTCCCCACGGAAAGACACGAATCTACTACGGTGCCCGGCAAAAACGGCGCATGATGGAGGACTTCCACCTTCCCGTGGACGTCCTGGCGCCCGAAGCGACCCCGGCGAGCGTCCACAGGGTCTTGGACTGGGAGCGGGCCCGGGCCGTCGCCGAACGCTACAATCCGGTCATCGTCCGCCAGGCGGTGCCGCTGCGGGACTGCATCCGGCTGACGAGCGTGCGGTTCGCCTGCGTGTGGGCGACCCGCGGACGCATTCAAGGAGCCCAATTCATCCCGCATGAATTCTTGTCGACGAGGGATCCCTTCATCGCGACGCCTGTTTCCGACACCGAGACCCTGACGCGGCATGCCGGGATCGATGACATCGCCGTCGACTGGGGCCTCTCCGACGAAGGCTGGCACGTCCTGCAGCTGGCTCGTCCCCCTTTGCGCCTCGGCATCCCAGGACCTAGTTTAAGTAGGCATGATCATATCGCCGCGTTGATCGCCGAGGGACGGTTCTGACGCCATCAATCATTGGGTCTTTTCCCTCAGAATCACATCTGACGAATAGGAAGACACTCCATGCAGAAACGGATTTGCGCGCTCAAACCCCTCTTGCTCCTTCTCTGCCTTCTGTGGACCCCCTTGGTTACCCGGGCTGATGCCTCCTCGAACGCCGCCTCTGTCCTCCCGGCAGTGGACGGGGTGCGTAGCGTGCTCAGCTCCAAACCGGGAGACGTTTTCGTCACCCTTCAGAACGGACTCACCCTCTTGGTCCGCGAGAAACCGGACTCGGAGGTCGTCTCCGCCCAGGTTTTCGTGCGGGCGGGGGCCATCCATGAGGGTAAGTACCTCGCAGCCGGGCTTTCCCACTATCTGGAGCACGTGGTTTCGGGCGGAACCACGCGATCCTTCACGGAAACCGAGGCCAAGGAACGACTCCAGCGCATTGGAGGCATCAGCAACGCTTACACATCCTTGGATCGCACGGTGTACTACATCAACACGACGAGCCCCCACTGGAAGGAGGCCCTGGACCTTCTGTTGTCGTACGTGACCGAGTGCACCCTGGACCCGGGTGAGGTCGAACGGGAAAAAGCCGTGATTCAGCAAGAATACAAGATGGGGGAAAACAGCGTCGACCGGGCCCTTTGGAAGCTTTTCATGCAAACGGCTTACCTGACGAGCCCCGTCCGGAACCCGGTGATCGGCCACGAGGAGATCTTCGTGCGTCAGGACCGCGACGCTCTGCTGGACTATTACACCCAGCGCTATCAGCCCAATCACATGGTTGTGAGTGTGGTGGGAAACGTGAAGGCCTCGGAAGTGCTGGCCTTCACAGCCGCCAAAACGAAGGATTTCTCAAGACGATCCGCTCCACCCGTCCCGATTCCCGATGAGCCTCCGCAGACCTCCGTGAGACATGCGGAACAACAGCTCCCCCTTGCCCGTCTCCATCAAGCGATCATCGGATTCCCGTCCGTCACTCTGCAGAGCGCGGATGTGGTCGCCCTCGACGTCCTGTCCTTCCTTCTCGGGGAAGGCCGTACCTCGAGACTCGTCTGGCGTCTCAAGGAGAAGGAAAACCTAGTGCTCGGCATTGGATCTTCCAACTGGACGCCATCGTTTGTCCACGGCCAGTTCACTATCTCTTTGACGCTCCCTCCCGAAAACTGGCCGAAGGCCATGAAAAGTATCGAAGCCGAAATCGAACGCTTCAAGCGGGAACCCGTCAAGACCAGGGAGCTCGAAAGGGCTAAGAAAGCGGCCATCGCCCAGCACGTGTTCGGCAAGGAAACGTCGGCTTCCATCGCCTCGTCCCTGGCATCGTCCTACTTCAATACGGGAGACCCCTACTTTGAGGAGGTTTACCTCGAGCGGGTCCGCAAGGTCACCGCGGCGCAAGTCCAGTCCGTTGCGCGCAAGTACCTGCACCTCGACCGCATGACGGTCGCGGCCATACGCCCCGTGGCCGACGCCGGCCACGGGCGGGATTCCGGAGCCCCCGAGCGCGTATCGCGCGATCAGCCCGTCAGTTTGAGCCGCATGGACAATGGTCTACAACTGCTCGTCAAACGCGACACGACTCACCCGTTCGTCACCCTGCAACTTTTCGGGCCCGGGGGCCTCACCCTCGAAGACTCCAAGCAGGCCGGGATCGCGTCCTTCACAACGTCCCTTCTCACCGCCGGGACCAAAACGCGCAACAAGCAGGAGATCCTGCAAGCGATCGAGGACATTGGGGGAACCCTATCCGCGCGCTCCGACAACAACACCTTTCATGTCAGCGTCAAGGTGCTCAAGGAAGACTTGGAAACCGGGCTGAACATTTTGGCGGACATCGTTCAGAACGCGCAATTCCCGGCCGAGGAAATCGAGAAGAGACGCCGCGAGACCCTCCTGGCCCTGCGGAAACAGGAGGAAAGCTGGCAGTTCGAAGTCACGCAGCTCTTCAAGAAGAACTATTTCGCCAAGTCGCCCTACGAGCACGATCGGCTGGGAACGGTGGAGTCGGTGACGGCCTTCGGTCGGGAAGACATCCTGGCTTTCTATCGTAAGATGCTCAATCCCGCCCGATGCGTTCTGGCCGTTTACGGCGACATGGATCCCCGGGCTGTTTCATTCGGAATCCGAAAGGCTTTCGGATCGTGGAAGGGACGACCTGACCCTTTGCCCGACTGGCCCGATGAGAGCCGCCCCCTCGTCGGAGACAAGAGCATTGCACAGAAGAGCGACACGTCCTCGGCAGCCCTTTTCATCGGCACGAACGGGCTGGACCTCCACGACCCGAG
>CAZGQL010000105.1:0-15675 GCA_964527905.1 uncultured Syntrophobacteraceae bacterium | reverse complement strand
GGCCGGGATCGCCTTTTCACCTTATTCAACTGTCCAGTTTGTGGGGCACACTATAGCCTTCAGCTCCCCCAAGCACGGCATTGAAATCCCAGCATGCACTCCGCAACCTGTCCCCAGGGCCCGGTCAAGCGCCTGGGATGCCCGGTGACTCGAAATCCCCCGAAAAGGCCTCCCACGACGTCGACCAGCTTGGTCACTTCCCTCAAGACGTTGCCGTCCGAACCGAAAATTCGGAGCTCAAAGGTGTCCTGCCCCCAGAAGATGTGGGTGCCGCTCAGGGAGATCTCCACAAAGTAGTTTGCGAGATCGTGGGCGTACGGGCCAAGATCCTCGACCGAAAAGGGAGCCTTGGAACTGCAGTTGCTCAGCTGGGTGTCGCTGTACCCGCCCAGCTCGTAGCAAAGGGGAACGCCGGCGCTCACTCCGAAAAGCACCCCGCCGAAGCCAGCCTCGACGATGGGAAGCCCTAATCCTTTGACTGCGAAAGCCATTAAAGTCATGGGGACATCCTTTCCTCAAATCCCGAAGGTCAACCGGTATGTTGTTCCAATTCCGCTTCAAGGACCTTGGCGGGCGGGACGGTGAAGGCCCGGGACCCCGCTCCGCTCAAGGGATCGTTCCTGCGGCTTCCGAGCCTGGCTCGGCCCGGAGGTCGCTCAGGGACGGCCGTGGATCGGCACAGCCCCGGGGAAAGCAAAACTCAGGAGCCACCGTCCAGGCAAACCTCGCTCCAGTCCGCGCTCCTTGATAGGATGGCGTCGAAGACCAGCTTCGCCTCGCCGGATGAATGGTCGTAGGCACAAACCGGCTGATCTCGATGCAGGAGCATGTAATGGACGTGGGGATACCCAAGATCCCCGGCGAGCAGGTCCCCGATGTAGCTTCCCACGCCGACAGGGTCTCCCACCCGCACCGCGATGGCGTCGAGCTGGCGCCCTCTTAGAGGGTCTCCGACCGCCGACGGCTCGAACGTCAGGACGATACTCCAGTCATTGTTCACGAAGAGGCCGACGTGAACCAACACCTGGCCCACAGGATCCGAAAAGGGGTTTTCGGAAGCCTCGATGTGGCTCACCGTCCCCTCGGACGGGGAGAGAATCGGCGAGGATGCCACGTCGTCTCGGAGGATCAGGTCGATTCCGTTGTGGGACTCCGTGCCGCTCCAATCGGGCACCCCGAAGGGCGCCAGTCTCTCGATGTCGGAAGGGTTCTGGAAGGGGAAGGCGAGGGGCGTGAAGTCGTATTCGCAATAGCGCACCACCTGGATCCTCTCCACAATGGCTCTTGCCACTTCAGGGGCAATCCTTTTCCCCTCGAGGGCGAGCACCTCGCGCACCAGGGCATCGATTACATGAGAAGCCGCCGCAAAGCGCCCCCTTGAAAGCAGCCTGGCGGCTTGGGTCAGTTTCGCGGCAAGGCTCCTTTCCACCCCCCTGGGCAGATGGAGCTCCGGAAGCCTGCGCACATAGGTCTGGAGCAGTGTGGCATCGGACACGGTGAGGCACCCCGGATCGCCTTTCGCAAACGCGAAGGGCGTGGCCACAAAGAAAACCACGCATGCGAGGACACAAACGCCTGTTCTCATAATCCCTCCTTCAGACTCAAATCACGTGGAGTTGAACGGGATCGATCCATTCTGGCGAGATCTTGCCCTCCGTAAGTAACGAACCTGGATCACCGGACGAGATGCTGTCATCACGCTCCCGATCCTCTTCGCCGGCCCGGTAGGGCATGCAGGAACCCGCTCACTCACTGGCCGTCAAGAGCAGCGGGCCGCATGTGATGTCGAGCTTTGAGGCTGATTCGTTCCAAGGCGAGGGAGCCCTCAGCATGCTCGCAGCATGATTGGTCCACACGTTCAAAAAGCCATCACTGTCGAGCCGGGGGGACCTTCCTCGCCCCTCAGTCGCCACCCGGGTCGCTCAATGTCAATGAACGCCCTAATGGAGCCACCCATGATCGGGTTAATAGAGCCAGTTTAAGGCTGCGGTTTTGGGGTCTCAGAAGGTTCATTCTGAGCATGTTTTTTCGCTTTTCAGAAACGTTCGTATTTCCTCTGATGCTGGGTTGGGCGGAGCAGGGGGCAACTCCAGTCGCCCTGCGGGCTCCTTCCGTTGCCCCCTGCGGGGCGCCACTGATTCGGGGGGCAGGCCCGTGTCATGATGCCGGCTGCTTGTTCTCCTGTAGGCTGGGCGATTTGCTTGATGGTAAGGGTTTTGCCGATCGGTAGCCCAGGTTCTGATCTATCGAGGGCACATCGCTGCATCTCGCACGATGCGTGCTGGGAACGATCGTGGTGATCCCGATCCCGGGCGCCGTGTCACCAGCGGACCACCCAGCGGGTGAGGAGCGCCAGGGCGGCGGCGGCCAGGAGGCCGCCGCACCAGAGGGCCGCGAACCAGAGCCACTGGGTCCACCTTTCAGTACGCGCTTTCATGGGACGCCTTGCCTCGGAACACGTAGTAGCAGTAGCCCGTGTAGCCGAGCACGACCGGGAGCATCACCAGGGTGCCCACCAGCAGGAGCGACTGGGAGGGGGCCGCGGCGGCCGCCTGGCGGAAGGTCACCTCGAAGGGGACCAGCCAGGGCCAGAGGCTGATGCCGAGCCCGAGGTAGCCCGTAAGGAAAATGCCGAGGCTCAGGAAAAAGGGGCGGTATTCAGCTCCCCGGTGCAGGTCGCGCCACAGCATCGCAAAGAGGACCGCCGTGGTCGTGGGGATGGGCAGCAGCAGGTAAAAGGTGGGGGTCCCGAACCACAGGGCCTTCACCGCTTCGTTCATGAGCGGCATGCTGACGCTCACGATCGCCAGGAAAACCCCCACGTACCCCAGGACATAGGATGCGCATTTCCGTGCCCAATCCTGCGTGATGCCGTCGGTTTTCATCACGAGCCACGTGGCGCCGAGGAGGGCGTAGCCGAACACGAGCGCCATGCCCGTCATGACGCTGTAGGCGTTCAGCCAGTCGAAGGGGCCCCCCGCGAAGGCCCTTCCCTGGACCTTCACGCCCTGAACAAAAGCCCCCAGGATCATCCCCTGCATGAAGGTGGCGAGCAGGGACCCGAAGTGGAAGGCATAGTCCCAGACGACGCGGGATCGATCCGCCTTGAAGCGGAACTCGAAGGCCACGCCGCGAAAAATGAGCCCCAGCAGCATGAAAAGGACCGGCAGGTAGAGGGCCGGCATCAGGATGGCATAGGCCAGGGGAAACGCCGCGAAAAGCCCCCCGCCTCCCAGCACCAGCCACGTCTCGTTGCCGTCCCAGAAGGGGGCGATGGAGTTCATCATCCGGTCCCGGCACGCGTGGGACGGGGCGAACGGGAAAAGAATCCCGACCCCGAGGTCGAAGCCGTCGAGGAGGACGTAGAGGAAAATGGCCGTGCCGATCAGGCCGAACCAGACGAGCGGAAGATCCACGAAGCCTTCGAAGCTAAACATGCTGGCCTCCTTTCTCGGAAACGAGCTCCGTGACCAGGGGCGGGGCTTCCACACCGTGGGATCCGTAGGTTTCCTCCTCGAGGGGCGGGCCCTTGCGGATGAGCTTCACAATATAATAGCTGCCGGCCCCGAACACGAATCCGTATGTCAGCACGAAGGCGGCCAGGGAAAGGGCGATGGGCTTGCCCAGCACCGGGGAGACCGCCTCCGACGTCCTCAGAATGCCGTAAACGATGTAGGGCTGCCGGCCGACCTCGGTCACGACCCAGCCCGCGATGACCGCGACGAACCCGGCCGGTGTCATGGCCATGCACCACGCCTGGAACCAGCGCGTCACAAAGAGCTTTCCCCGAAAATAAAGAACCAGGGCTGCCAGCCCGGTGAAGATCATCAGCATCCCGATGCCCACCATGATGCGGAACGTCCAAAACACCATCGCGACCGGCGGGCGGTCCTCCTTCGGCCACTCCTTGAGGCCCTTCACCTCGCCGTCGAGCGCGTGGGTGAGGATGAGGCTGGAGAGCTTCGGGACCTCTAGGGGAAACCGGGTCACTTCCTGGTCCTGGTCTGGCATGCCGAAGAGCAGCAGGGGGGCGCCCCGCTGGGTCTGCCACAACCCTTCCATGGCCGCCACCTTGGCCGGCTGGTGTGCGAGCGTGTTTAGGCCGTGCTGGTCGCCCGCGACCAGTTGCAGGGGGGCGACAAAGATGGCCATGATCATGGCCATCCCGAGCATTACGCGGGCCTGCTCCCGGTGGCGGCCCCGCCACAGATAAAACGCCCCGATGCCTCCGACGACGAAGGCCGTCGTCAGGTAAGAGGCCGTCACCATGTGCACAAAGCGGTAGGGAAACGACGGATTGAAAATCACCCGCAGCCAGCTCACGGGGTACAGGATGCCGTCCGACGCCGCCTCGAAGCCTTGGGGCGTCTGCATCCAGCTGTTGGCCGAAAGGATCCAGAAGGCCGAAAGCAGCGTGCCTCCCGCTACGATCAGGGTCGAGGCGAAATGCATGCGGGGGCTGACGCGGTTCCAGCCAAAGAGCATGACCCCGAGGAAGGAGGCCTCGAGAAAGAACGCCGTCAGCACTTCAAAGCCGAGCAGGGGGCCGAGCACGTTCCCGGTCTTGTCCGCGAATACGGACCAGTTCGTGCCGAACTGAAAGGACATGACGACGCCGGACACCACGCCCATGCCGAAGGTGACCGCGAAGATCTTGACCCACATGCGGTACACTTCGGCATAAACGGACTTTCCCGTCGCCAGCCAGCGCCATTCGAGCACCGCGAGCCAGCTCGCCAGCCCGATGGTGAAGGACGGAAAGATGATGTGGAAGGCGACGGTGAAGGTAAACTGGATGCGGGCCAACAGGACGGGATCGAGGTTTTCTACCATGCGTCAAACCTCCGAATGAAAAAAGGCAAAGCAGAGACCGGGGCGCGACACGGCCGGAAACGCCATCGTCTCTCCTGGGAATCCAGGGTCATGTTCTGCGGCGCGGGGAACGGCTCATAGGGACCCCTGTTTCGACCCTACATAATCTGATGCAATTTGCAAGGCAAGATCACGCTCGAGGTGCCGGACGGTCGGGAAGGGCGTCTCGCAGTCCTCGCAGGTCAGCCGGTCCACGATGTGGTGGCCCCGGATCTCGTCTTTTGCACGCGGGGCGGGGGATGCTCCCGGCACGAGCTCCACGGATCAAGTGGGCGGTGGATGTGTCCTTCCCCTCGATCCGTGCGCCCAGCACGGGATCGCGAACAGGCGGCACTGCATCACCGACTGATCATCCCTCCACGCTCCCCGTCAGGCTGGAGTCTTTGGAATGCTCGCGGGCGATCAGCATGTAGATGGAAGGAACGACGAACAGGGTGAAGAGCGTTCCGATGAACATCCCCCCCACCAGCACGAGTCCGATGGAGTTCCTGGCGGCCGCCCCGGCTCCGGTGACCAGGGTCAGTGGGAAGTGACCGGCGATGGTGGCGGCGCTGGTCATCAGGATGGGCCTGAGCCGGGTCACGGCCGCCTGGTGAACCGCGTCCCGCTTTGACATCCCCTGAAGCTGCAGGGCGTTGGCGAACTCAACAATCAGGATGCCGTTTTTTGTTTCGTTTCCGACCAGGGTGACCAGACCGACCTGGGAGTAGATGTTGAGGGTCGTGGTCCACCCGTTCGTCCAAAAGGACACGTTGGGGTCCGGCATCTTCAGGAAGGTGAAGATCAGCGCCCCGAACATGGCCAGGGGAACCGAACCGGCCAGGATGACGAAGGGATCCCGGAAACTGTTGAACTGGGCCGCCAGCACCAGGAAGATGAGAATGACGGCCAGCGCAAAGGCCGGAAGAAACTTGTTGCCCTCCTTTCTCAACTGGCGGGATTCCCCGGTATACTCCACCACATAACCGGCAGGGAGGATCTTGGCCGCCTCCGTCTCGAGGAACCGAAGGGCCTCGTCGAGGGGGCGCATCGGGATCCCGCTCAGCTTCACCGCATTGAGCTGCTGGAAATGGTTGAGGGAGCGGGGGACCACCGAATCCCGCTGGGTGGCGATGGTGCTGAGCTTGATGAGCTTCTCGTTGGGGCCCGTGACGTAAATGTCCTGCAGTTGGCGCGGGTTGAGACGGTCGATGCGTCGAATCTGCGGGATCACTTTGTAGCTGCGCCCGGAGATGTCGAAGCGGTTCACGAAATCGCCTCCCACCATCCCGCCGAGATCACCGCCGACCTGTGCCAGGTTAAGGCCCAAAGCGGCCGCCTTGTCCTTGTCGATGATGAGCTCCGATTGCGGCTGGTCGATTTTGACATCGATCAGGGGTGGGAAGACGAATATGCCGCTCTGCATGGCCTTCATCTGCAGGTCTTTGGCAAAGTCGAGAATCTGTTCGGTCTTGGCGGTCGAGGCCAGCAGGATCTCCACGGGAAAATCGCCCCCTCCGGGAAGCGCCGGGGGAATGACCGGAAATACCTGGATCCCTGGAATACGCTGCAGCTTCTGCTGCACCTCCGGCATGATTTGGAAAATATTGCGTTCGCGCTCAGCCCAGGGTTTGACCACCATGCCGCCGAAGCCGGAGCTAGGAAAAGTGATCTGGAAAGTGAAGTCGGTCTCGGGAACGCTCAAAAAAACGTCGTTGACCGCGGCCGCAAAGTGGCTGTTCTGGTCGAGGGTCGAATTGGCGGCAGCGTCGATAATGCCGAAGATGACCCCCTGGTCCTCGGTGGGCGCCAGTTCCTTGGCGGACATGATGAACATGGGGATGGTGAGCAAGCTGATCACCAGCCAAACGGCGTAGACCGAGGATCGGGCCGAGAGGGTGGAGGCAAGCACGCGGCCGTAAAGGTCTCGCAGTCGTTTGAAATCCCGCGAGATCCTGCCGGCCAGACCGCGCTCCCCACTTCCGTGCGTGAGCAGCCTCGCGCACATGACCGGCGACAGGGTGAGAGCGACCACCCCGGAGACGGTGACCGCTCCGGCCAGGGTGAAGGCAAACTCGCGGAAGAGCGAGCCCGTCAGCCCCCCCTGCAGACCAATGGGCAGGTAGACGGCGGCGAGCGTGACGGTCATGGCGATGATGGGGCCGACCAGTTCGCGGGCGCCAATCAGAGCCGCCTCCACGGGGGATTTCCCCTCGCCCAGGTGGCGTTCGACATTCTCCACCACCACGATGGCATCGTCCACCACCAGACCCACCGAGAGCACGATGGCCAGAAGGGTGAGAATGTTCACCGTGAAGCCGAAAACCTGCATCAGGAAGACCGCTCCGATCAGGGAAAGCGGGATGGCAACGACGGGAATCAAGACCGATCGGAAGGACCCGAGGAAGAGGAAGATGACGACCACGACAATCAGGAGGGTATCGCCAAGAGTCTTGAGCACTTCGCGGATGGAGTTTGCGATATAATCGGTGGCGTCGTAGGCGATGCGGGCATTGAGGCCCGTGGGGAGGTCGCGCTCGATGGAGCCCATCTCCGCTCGCACCCCCTTGATGACGTCGAGTGAGTTCGCGTTCGGAAGCGGCCAGATTCCCATGAAAACGGCGACCTGGCCGGTGAAGCGAACCTCGGTGTCATAATCTTCCGCCCCCAGGACGACGTCCGCAATGTCTCCCAAGCGGACGATGCTCCCCTGCTGGTAGCGCACCACCAGCTTCTTGAAATCCTCCACGCTGCTCAGATTCGTGTCCGCAGTCAGGTTGACCTGAATGTAGGTCCCCTTGCTCCGGCCCAGGGCGGCCAGGAAGTTGTTGGCGGCGAGCGCCTGGCGGACCTGCGTCGGGCTGATGTTGAGCGCCGCCATCCGATCCGGGCTGAGCCAGATGCGCATGGCGAACGTGCGCGCCCCCAGGATGTCGGCCCGCTGCACTCCCGGGACGGTAGCCAGCCGGGGCTGGACGACCCGCACCAAGTAATCGGTGATCTCGTTCTGCGCCAGCACGTCGGAGGAAAAGCTCAGGTAAGCCGAGGCAAACTGGCTGTCGGCCGATTCGATGTTGATCACCGGCACCTCGGCCTCAGGGGGGAGATCGCGACGCACCTGATCCACCTTGGAGCTGATCTCGGCCAGCCCCTTGGTGGAGTCGTAGTTGAGCTTGAGCCGCACCTTGATGGTGGACAGGCCCAGGGTGCTTTGGGATTCCATGTACTCGATGCCGTCGGCCGCGGCGATGGCGCGCTCAAGCGGTGTGGTGATGAACCCGCCCACCAGTTCGGCACTCGCACCCACGTAAACCGTGGTCACGGTGATCGCCGCGTTTTCGCTTCTGGGGAATTGCTGGACATTGAGAAAACGGATCGCCTGAAGCCCGGCGATGACGATGACCAGGTTGACCACCATGGCGAGCACCGGACGGCGGATGAAAAGGTCGGTGATGTTCATGACTCAGTTGTTCTCCGGTGCGGGCGCCTGCTTGAAGCTCGGGGCAAGGCTGTTGTCCACGGTCACGGCCTGGCCGTTGCGCAGTTTGAAGACGCCGGTGCTCACGATCTTCTCCCCCTCACCGAGTCCGCTGGCGACGGCGATGAAATCGCCGCGCTTCTCCCCCAGGCGAACGAACTGCTGACGCAGCACTTCGCCATCACCGGCCTTGCTCTTTTCGATGATGAAGACCGAATCGCCGTAGGGTGCGTAGAGCACGGCGGTCGCGGGAATGATCATCACCTTGTCTTGGACTGACAGGTCCACGGCCACATTGACGAACATGCCGGGACGGAGTCGCTCCTCCTTGTTCTGCACCGTCGCCTGGACCTGTACGTTGCGGGTTTCGCTCTCCACCAGCGGATTAATCGCCGTGATGCGCCCCTCAACCGTCACGTCGGGCAGGGCGTCGCAAATGACCCGCACGGGCAGGTCGACCCGCAGCCGGCTCATCTGCTGCTGGGGAAGGGTGAAGTTGACATAGATCGGATCGAGGGATTGCAGCGTGACAATGGGATCCCCTTCCTTGAGGATCTGTCCCAGGTTGACCTGGCGGATGCCGAGGCGACCGCTGAACGGGGCCCGAACCTGTTTCTTCTCGATCGCAACGCGAATGCCGTTCACCCGCGAGACGGCTGCCTCGTAGGTCGCCAGGGCCCTGTCATAGTCGGCCTGAGAAACAATCTTGTCCTTGAGCATGTTTGCTGCGCGCTCGAGATCCGCCTTGGACGCCTTGACCTGAGCCTCGGCCCCGAGCAGCTCCGCCTCCTCGGCGGCCGTATCCTGGCTGAGCAGCAGCTCCCCCCTCTTCACGGCGCTGCCCGGCGTCAGGGGGATTTTCACGACCTTCCCGGGAAGCTCCGCGGCAACGGTGACCCCCTGGACCGCCGTCAGGGTGCCGATCGCGCTCAATTCACTCTTCCACACATCCGACGTCACAACGGCGGAAGTCACGGTTTCCGGAGGTGGAACGTGTTTTTTCCCTTGATCGATCATGGCTCCGATCTGCAGCGTCTTGACCCCGGCGAGGGCGCCGACGACGACAACCAAAGCCAGCAGCGTCACCATCATGCCTTTCTTCATGTCATTCCTGCTCCTGAGGGATCCGCTCGACTGGTGATGCGCCAAGGCTGAACGGGGCTCCGGCCACCAGTCCCTGTCCGGCCCCGTTTTCTTCCGTGCTCCACCATCCTCCTCCCAAGGCCTGGAAGAGAGCGGCGGTATCGGCAAATCGCGCCGTCTGGGCTTGCACCAGCAGGATGAGCGCCCGTTGATGCTGGCGCTGAGCATTTAGAAGCGTCAGGAAGTTCGCGGCGCCGTAGTGGAACTGTTTTTCGGTCAGGCTCAGGGAGTCGCGGGCGGTCGCCTCCGCCTCTGCCTGAGCCCGAAGCGTCCGTGCATCGGATTCCAGCGCATGGAGCACGTCTGCCACGTTCTGAAAGGCCTGCAGCACGGTTTCCCGGTACAGAGCCAGGGCTTGCTCGTAGGCGGCGATGGCGGCGCGGCGCTTCGCCATAAGCTCCCCGCCGCGGAAAAGGGGCTGCAGCAGTCCCGCACCGACGCTCCAAAGGGACGTCCCCGCCGAAAACAGGTCCTCGATCCGCAGGGCGTTGGATCCCATACTGGCGCTGAGGGAGATCTGCGGGTACAGATTCGCGGTGGCCACGCCGATATTGGCGCTGGCCGCGTGAAGCAGCTCTTCGGATGCGCGGATGTCGGGACGCTGGCGCACCAGCGAGGACGGGAGGCTTACGGGTAGCTCGATGGGGAGCTGAAAATCCTCGATCCGGAACTCCGGAAGCGCTGCATCCGTCGGGAGGCTGCCGCTCAGGACCGCCAGCAGGTTACGGGTCTGGGCGAGCTCCCGCTCCAGGACCGGCAGGACCGCTTTGGATTGGGCCAGCTGCGCCTGCTGGGCCAGTACATCGGATTGGGCGGCGCCGCCAAGGGCCGCCTGGCGCTCCACCATCTCCAACTGTTTGAGCTCCGACGCCACGATTTGCTCGTTGGCCTGTATCTGGCCGCGAAGAGAGGCCTCCCGGATGGCGGCGGTCACGATGTTGGAGGTGAGGGTCAGGTGGGCGCCCTCAAGGAGAAAGCGCTGATAGTCCACCTGCGCCTGCAGCGCTTCCAGTTCCCGCCGGCCGCCTCCGAACACGTCGAGCACATACGAGACCCCCACCGAAGCGTTGAACAAACTGAAGGTGGTCCCGACGCCCTCAGGAAGCCCGCTGGCAGCCCCGGTGACCTTCTGACGGACCGCCGAGAAGCTTCCGTCCACACTCGGAAAGGCAACCGTGCCTATCCTTGCGCGCAGATTCTCCCGGGCCTGGCGAAGCGCGGCTTCCGCGGCCGCCAAGGTCGGGCTGTCCGCAAGCGCTCGGCGGATGAGCCGGTCGAGGGTCTCCGAATGAAACAGCGTCCACCACTGGGCGGGAATGTCCCCTCCATCCAGAAAACGCTGGGCTGCCCCTCCGAGCCCGGGGGAGGAAACCGTTGCCTCGGGAATCGGCTTTTCGGTGTAGGTTTGAACGGCAGGCGCGGGTGGAGGTCGATAATCGGGACCCACGGCACATCCTGCGGCGACAATCCAAAGGAGCAGAACGAGCGCTTTACTCGAAGCGAGGCATCGACTATCCACGGGCAATGGCTCCAGAACCCGCTGCGGCGGCTTGCATTCGCTGGGTTTTCATGCTTGGCAGGGTCTTCATCTTCCTGAGTGCGTGATCGATCCGCTCGTACACGAAGAACTGTTGGAACTTGTGAAGGATCAGTTTCCAGTCGAGCTCCCGGTCAGGATCCCGGGCCCGTCGCAGCGATGAACCCCTTTCACATGGAAGGTCGACCGGGGACCGCTCCATCGTGCACAGCTCAGATACCACCATTGACGCTGGACTGCTACTACCAACGCCAAACTAAGCGGCACGGGGCTTTTTGCGTGTCCCCTTGAGTGACTTGTTGGCATGGAGCAGCTTCTCATAGAGAGTCTCGGGGGCTATGTCAGCCCCATTAGGCCAACCGATGGTACCCCCCTCCACAATTGCCTTGGAGAAAAGGCTGCTGTCTTTCAGTGGTTCATAAATTGGCCCCCGGGAGAGATAATCAGAAAAATCAATTTCTCCCTCCAGACCATCGTCAAATTGAATGTGGTAGACGTATGCACCGCGGTATTCGACCTTTGTCACCTCGTTCATGTCCCACATGGCTAACCTCACGGCAATGGATCAATGGTCTTAATTTCTTTGCCCTGCATGGCAAGTTCCCAATCTTCAATGAGTTCTGTGTACCTCAAATCGATCCACTCGCGAACAAGCTTCAGAGCCGTTCGGGAATGCAGGTCTCCCTTCAGAATGTTGCCTCGAAAATCCAAGAGAGCCTTGCTGCCCTGATATTCCACATGAATGTGAGGCGGATTGTGATCATCATAATACATCCTGATCAAGATTCCGAAGAACACCGAGATGATGGGCACCGGATTTTACTCCTTCCATGCCAATCGCGGCGCTGGACGAAGTTGGCGCCGAGAACCAGTGATTTTTCTTGTTTTAGCAAAATTCTGCGATGCAGGGTGCGGCTTTAGAAGACAACGGGGTAATGCAGATCCGATTTCCAGGTGGGCAACAAGAGGTGGCTACCCCAATGTCCTGATTTGGCAATGTAAATTAGGGCTACCCTTCTTGCAAGGATAATCCGGTGGGTGAACATCTTTCTGTAAAGCATCCCGAAGGGAGGGTTTACCCGAAATTGGAGAGCATCCTCTGAGACCCGCCCCGCCGGCGGTGCACGTTAGATTCATCTCCTGGCTCGAACCGAAATCGATTCCGTGCAGCATTCGTTTCCATTACATCAAGTGGCTGCGCTATGACCTGGATTTCCCCGAACAGTACCGTTTCCTCAAGCCCAATCGAGCCGCCTAGCGTCTTTTCTCCTGAAGCTGCAGGGCAAGACGCAGGTCTAGTCCTGCAGCAGGAGGCAAGAGATGCCGTCTGCCCCTACATACCCCTTCAGTCGCACCACCCTGAATCTCTCGCTCGCTCTCTTCAGCGGAGGATCACGATGGAGAATCGAAATGTCCGCACCTCGCTTCGAGCAACCGCAGCGGTGGCAAACGCCCCAGCCTCCATCGCCTCCCGTCTCGCAGGACAGGTTCCCGCAGGATTGACCCCATTCACGCCCGCAGCGGTTCGACGGATTCCACTCCACTGGATATGCGGTGGAGCCTGCATGCACTGACTGGAGGGCATCGAAGCCCGGGGAGAATTCCATGGCCTTCCTGACCGCCCTCATGCGATGTAAGGCCCCCCACCTTCGCTTGCTGAACCGTTTGAAAGCGTTCAAGCTCACAGAACATTCGGCTGGAAACGCTCGGTTGCTGCGGCGATGGGAGGAGGGGCGAGGAGGGTGAAAAGTGGATGCCGGATCACGCAGGAGAATCGGGGCCGGATGGCGTCTGTGAGGTTCCTTGAAAGGGCATGCCGACTCGCCAGTCTCTCGTCCGTCCTTCATAGGCAAGCGTTGAAGCACACGCCGTCCATCCCTGCCCCAGGCGCTTGGCGGCATGCAAGAGCCATTGACGGGGAAAACCAAGAATGTTCTGCCGCCTACCCGTACTGGCCGGCGGTGATGATTTCTCGCTGCAGCTCCGGCAGGCCTGACCGTCCCGTGGCGCAGGACGGAATCCCTCTTGATTCGCCGCATCGAACCATTAATTTTGTAGAAATGTCAGCCTGTTCGATGCACACTGAGCCGTCCTGGCCCGGGAGGGCCGCAACGGCGTTCGCGGGGCCGGACGCTAGACTGGAGTGGACAGGACGTGAGAATCCTGCTGTATGCCGGCAAGGGGGGCGTGGGGAAGACGAGCGTCGCGGGCGCCACGGGGATCATCACGTCGCGGCGGGGTCTCCGGACCCTGGTGCTGTCCCTGGATCCCGCCCATAGCCTGAGCGACGCGTTCGACCTGGACCGGTCCCTCATGGACAAGAACCTGGGCAATCCCATTCCCATCACCGACGGCCTCTGGATCCAGGAGCTGGACGTCCACGAGGAGATCTCGCGACACTGGGGCGAGGTGTATCACTACATTTCGGTCCTGCTCAACGCGTCGGGCATCGAGGACGTGCTCGCCGAGGAGCTGGCGGTGCTGCCGGGCATGGAGGAAATCGCGGCGCTCCTCTACGTCAACCAGTATGCCCGGGAAAACACCTACGATGTCATCATCCTCGACTGCGCGCCCACCGCGGAATCCATCCGGTTCATCAGCCTGCCGAAAACGCTCGAATGGTACATGGAAAAGGTCTTCCGGGTCGAGCGGCGCCTCATGCAGATCATGCGCCCCGTGGCCAAACGTCTCTCCGATATCCCGCTGCCGGAAGACGCCTATTTCGATTCCATCCAGGTGCTCTTCGATCGTCTACGGGGGGTGGACCGGCTCCTCACGGACCCGGAGATCACCTCGGCCCGCCTGGTCACGAACCTCGAAAAGATGGTCCTTCGGGAAACCCAGCGAGCGTTCATGTTCTTTTCCCTGCACCAGCTGTCCATCGACGCCGTGATCCTCAACCGCGTCTTCAACGCATCGGAGCATGCGGGACTGCCCCAAGGCTGGCACGAGCGGCTGGCCAGGACGTATTTCAACCCGCTGCCGCTCCTCGAGGTACCCTATTACGAGGACGAGGTGCTCGGGTTCGACCGACTCCTTGAGCTGGGAAAGCGCCTGTACGGCGAGAGGGACCCCGCGGAGGTTTTTCATGTGCAGCGGCCCTACCGGTTCATCCAGGAAAACGGGTCCCGCGTGATCGAGCTCCACCTGCCGTTCGTGGAAAAGCACGACATCCATCTCACCAAGGTGGGCGATGAGCTCATCATCAAGATTGGAAACTTCAAGCGGAACCTTATTCTCCCGAGAGCCTTCGTCTCGCTGGAAACCCGCGCGGCGAAACTGGACGGGGACACCCTGAAAATCAGCTTTGGAGAAGCCCATGGAAGAGACCAGGCCGAAGCACGAACATGACGAGCCGTCCGAGTCATCCGCCCCCGCGATGACCTGCCCCATCTGCATGCTCATGAAGGCGGTGGCGGGGACCCGCAGGAAGCACAGCGCCTTCTTCGAGCACATGATGACGGCGCAAATCGAGGTCCTGCGCGCGTTCAAATCCGTGATCGATCAGCAGATCACCTGCCTCGAGGAAAAGCGCGGCGCGGCGGTGCAGGGCCGGAAGGCCACCAGGATCCCGGTGGAATGAGCGCGGGTCTCGTTCGGGCGCAAGGGAGCCCGTGCCCCAGGGCAGTGGGGTCCCCGGGGAGCCTCCGGAATGGGCGGGCTTGCAAGCCGTTGGAATCTGGTGCTATATATCCCTAACGGGCGCTCACGCCGGTTGCCGTCGGGTGCCCGTGCATCAATTCTTGGGAGCCTCCTCCGGACCGGGACCAGGAGTCCAACCATGAAGCTCAATCTGTTCGATGTCTTTCAGGGCAGGAAAAGCATGCTGGTCGCCCTGGGACTGAGCGTCCTGCTCCTCCTGGTCATCGAGGCGGTGATCGTCATCGTGTTCGCCCTCACGGCCGGCGAGCAGTCCCGCATCGAGGTCCGCGACCGGTCCGGAAAGCTCGTCTACGATGTTGCCGGCACCACCCTGTCGCACGTCAACTTTTCCTACTTCGAGCGCAAGTACGGGGACCTGGCGAACTACGACGTCCAGGTCAAGACGGTGCGCACGCCCTTTCCCGTGCGCGCCTGGGTGTCCGCCTCGGTCGGGATCCCCATCACCCTCATCTTGCTAGTGTCCTACCTGGTCAAGGTCTACCTGACCCTGCTGCAGGGCGGGGAGCCCCGCAAAGAGGGGAACCTGCCGGCGGTCGTGGAGACGATGCATCCCTTCGTCTCGTGGTCCCTGTTCGTGAGCCAATCGTCGATTTTTCTGCTGGGGGCCGTCATCGCCGGGCTGGCGCTGACGTTCTGGATGGTGCCGAGCTTTCTCGGGGAGTTGGCCGGAGCCGGCGTCGCCACCCTCCGGGAAGGTGGGCCCCTCGTGTGGGGCGCCGCGGGCTTCGTCGCCTGCGTGATCCTGTGGATGGTCTACCTGCGCTACCGGCTCTCGAGGCGCATGATGGACTACCATTACCCGTCGGAGCGGCACCGGCTCGACCATCAGTTCCAAGCGGAGAGCCGACTGCCCTCGGATGCCCGCCCAACCGCCGTCGAAACCCGCGGCGAGCCGTTTCCTCCGAAATCCTGACGACTGGTCCTCTGTCCCCTGTGTCTTGCGAGGTGTGTCACACCCCCCTGGCCCCCCTCGAGAGGGGAATCACAAGGGAGGACCGCGTCC
>CAZGQL010000104.1:0-15791 GCA_964527905.1 uncultured Syntrophobacteraceae bacterium | reverse complement strand
CCCTGCAGGCCGGGCTGAACCTTCTGTCGGCGCATCCCGAGTGGTGGCTGTCGGATGCGGAGGCCCGGGGGTGGGCGGACGAAAAGGACCGGCTGCGCCTGGCCGTCATGGGGCTCGGGAAGCTGGGGGGCCAGGAGCTCAACTACGTTTCGGACATCGATGTGCTGTTTCTGTGCGCTCCGGCGGGGCAGGGAGGCGCCGGGACGGCCGAGGCGGTGGTACTGTACAGTCGACTCGTTCAAACTCTGAGCAGGCTGCTGGCGGATCAGCATGAGGGCGACAAGGTCTTCGACGTGGATCTCCGGTTGCGCCCCCAGGGCAAGGATGGTCCCCTCATTCCGCCCGCGGCGGCGGCCGCCGACTACTACCTCCAGTACGGCCGGCCCTGGGAACGACAAATGCTACTCAAGGCCCGTCCCGTCGCCGGCGACCGGCCCCTCGGGACGAGCTTCGTCGCCGGGGTTCGGCCCTTTGTCTTCCGGCGATTTCTGGATTTTCAGGCCCTGGACGAGCTACGCGCGATGCGGGACCGCATCGTGGCGGAAGCCGCCCGCCCGAAGCCGGGCTGGGTGCAGTTCGATGTGAAGCTCGGGATCGGCGGCATTCGGGAAGTGGAGTTCCTGGTGCAGTCGCTGCAGCTGATCTATGGAGGCCGCCACCCGGAGCTGGACGAGCCCAACACGCTCCGCTGCCTGGCGAAGCTGGGCGAGCTTCAGTTCGTGCCCGAGGATGTCGTCGAGGAGCTGCGGTCGGGGTACATCTTCCTGAGGCGCGTGGAGCACTGGGTCCAGCTCGACCAGAATCGCCACACCCAGAAGCTGCCTCAATCGGATGAGGCCTTCAGCCGCCTGGCTTTCGCCATGGGCTTCGAGGGGCGTAAGGAGGGCTTCCTGGGGGAGTTGGAAACGGTGTGCGGGGCGATCCACCGGCGGTTTCTCGAGCTTTTCGGCGCTGACGGACAGGGTCGGGTTGAATCCCGCGAGGAAGACGAAGAAGCTGGAGCGGGCCGTGGTCCGGACGGCCTGACGAGCTTTCCCGAGGAGGCGGTCGCGCGTTTGCAGCGACAGCTGGCGCCCCTACCGGCTTCCGTCCGGGAGACTGTCATGGGGGCCCTGCTTCCCCATGCCGGCATCGTCGACGCGTCGGTGCGCGCGTTGCTTCCCGTGCGCCTTGAGCGCTACTTCGCCCAGGTCGCCAAACGCCCGGGCCTCGCCAAGCTGTTCGGCTCCGGGCGCGACTGGCTCGTCCCCCTGTGCCGCGGATTGCTCCAAAGCGGGATGTTGGCGGACCTTCTCGCCCATCACCCCGGCCTGGTGGAGGGACTCGCCACGGCCCCTTCAATCTGTCCGGAGACAACGGCATGGGTCGCTCGCGCCGAGCGACTCCTGGATCGGGCCGAAACCTACGAAGAGGGTCTGGAATGGCTGCGGCGTCTCAAGAACGAGCGGATCCTGCAGCTCGCCCTAGGCGACTTGAGCGGAGAGCTGGACGCCGCCCAGGTCGAAGCGGGACTGAGCAGCCTGGCGCGTTTTGTCCTGCGGCACACACTGCGGCGGGTCAGTGGCCACCTGAAGCTCGATGCCGACTTGCCCCTCACGGTCCTCGGCATGGGACGGCTGGGCAGCGGGGAGATGAGCTACCTTTCTGACCTGGACCTCGTGTTCGTGTATGACCCGCGTCCGGGAGAGCCCGAGGGCCGGATCCCCGAGGCGGTCATCCGGCTCATCCAGCGATTCATGCGCATGCTGAGCACCCCGCTCCAGGACGGTCCGGGCTACGACGTGGACACGCGGCTCCGCCCGACGGGAAACTACGGGCCTCTGGTGGTCACGGCGCGAAACTGGCTCGAATACTATTCGAGGGAGGCGGATATCTGGGAGCTCCAGGCGCTGCTCCGCGTCCAGACCGTGGCGGGGGACGTCCGTCTCGGGGCGTGGGTCCGCGACCAGGCGGACGTGCTGTGCTATCGGGAGCGGGACCCGGATCCCGTCTGGGAGCGGATGTGCCACCTTCGGGGGCGGATGCAGCGGGAGCGGGCCGAGGAGCGGCCGGACCTCGTGGACATTAAACTGGGCCTCGGCGGGCTGGTGGACCTGGAATTTCTGGTGCAGGGCGTCCAGCTGACCGAAGGCCACCGCCACGCCGCGCTTCGGACCCCGTCGGTCCGGTCGGCCCTGGGGGCGGCTCTTGAGGTTCTGGACCTGCCGACGGAACGGCGCCGGGAGCTCGTTTCCGCCTTTGAAACACTCCGCGCCCTGGACCACCGGCTACGTCTCCATGGCAACGCAGCGGGCTCCCGCCTGACTCCGGGCCAGTTCGAATCCCTTCGGGCCATCGGGCTGTGGTCGGCGAGAGCGAAAGGAAGTGCGGTGGAGAGCTGGCCCGAGCTGCTACGGCTGCGTCAGCGGGTCCGGAGCGCGCTGCTCCCGTTTTGTCCCGAGTTATCGTGAGGGAGAAGGAAGCCCATCAGGGACGTATGACGAGAAAGGAAGCCATGAGGCGAAAAGAGAGGGAAATCACGAACCGGGAAGCCATCGACGCGATCATTCGGGAATGCCGCGTGTGCCGGCTTGGACTGACCGACGGGAGCCAGCCGTACGTGGTGCCGCTCTCCTTCGGCTATGACGGGGAGGCGTTTTACTTTCATGGGGCGTCAGTCGGAAGGAAAATGGATCTGTTGCGCCAGAACAACCGGGTCTGCGTCGAGCTCGACCTCCTCGACGAGCTGCGTCCGTCGGAAGAAGCCTGCCGCTGGAGCGCCGGGTATCGGAGTGTGATCGCCTCGGGCACGGCGTCGCTCCTCACCGAGCCGGAAACGAAGCGCGCGGCGCTCGCAATCATCATGGCTCAATACTCGAAGGGAAGCTATACTTTTACGGAAAAAGCCCTGGAGGGGACGGCCGTCATCAAGGTGTCCATCGAGACCATCACAGGAAAACAGTCCTGAGGAAAAGGAGCGTGGGCCATGTCAGAGCCGGCAGCGAAACGCGCGACATATGACGACTTGTACAGCATTCCGGAGAACATGACCGGCGAGATCATCGACGGGGAGCTGGTCGTGACTCCGAGGCCATCGAGAAGGCACGCCGTGGCGGCCGCGATGCTCGGCGGAGACTTGATCCCGACCTACGGGCGGGGCAGGGGAGGGCCCGGTGGCTGGATCATCCTCATCGAGCCGGAGATCGGCCTGGGAGACAACATCCTGGTTCCGGACCTGGCCGGCTGGAAAAGGGAGCGGTTCCCGGCCGAAGAGCCTCACAACTGGATCTCCGCCGTTCCGGACTGGGTCTGCGAAATCCTCTCGCCCGGAACGGCCAGTCTCGATAAGAGCGCGAAAATGCCCCTCTATGCCCGCTACGGGGTCCCCCACGCCTGGCTCATCGACCCGATTTGCAGCCTGACGCTCGATGTTTACCGGCTGGAATCCGGAGGCTCCTGGCGGCTCTTGAGGAGCTATGGCGAACGCAACAGAAAGGTGCGCGCCGAACCCTTTCAGGAGATCGAGATCGATCTCGACGATCTGTGGCTGAAAGCGTGAGGAGGGATCAGCGATGAGCGAGCCCGCACGGAAGATCGCAACTTACGAGGACCTTTACAGGTTACCCGAGAGCATGATCGGGGAGATCATCCATGGGGAGCTGGTTGCCACGCCCAGGCCTTCCCTCGATCACAGCCATGTGGCCATGAACATCAGCGGTGAACTGGTGCGCCCGTTTGGCAGGGAGAGCGGAGGGGGGCCGGGAGGATGGCTCATTCTCTACGAGCCCGAAATCTACCTCAAGGAGCAGGTCCTCGTGCCGGATTTCGCCGGATGGAGACGCGAAAAACTTTCCGGGCATCCCAAGTCGCAATGGGCGGCCATTCCTCCCGACTGGGTGTGCGAGATATTCTCGCCGGGCACGGCCCTCCGGGATCGCACTGTGAAGAAGGTGATCTACGAGGAGCACGGAGTGGGACACCTCTGGCTGGTCGACCCCATCCACAGGACCATCGAAGTGTTTCGCCTCGAATCCGGATCATGGGCTCCGGCGGGTGTTTTCGGTGGAGACCAGCAGGCGCGCCTCGAACCGTTCGAAGCCATCGAGATCGCGCTGGGTGAGCTCTGGTTGAAGGATTGATTTCCGGTGCGGGGCTGAAGCAGAATCGCAATCGCGGTCGAAGGGAGAACACGCTGAGCCATGACGACCCTGAAGGGTGTGCTGCCGCATCTTGAGTGGCGGACCGCCGTCAAACTGCTCGGACCCACGGCGGTGGAGCTGCTTCGAAAGGGCGGCAAAGTCGACATCGACCTCGAGGAGCAGGTGATCCGGACGGACAATCTGTTCACGCTCTTCGACGACCGCGCCATTGTCACCATCGCACAGCAGGGTTCCGCCGGCTCCTCACTCAGCGTGAAGTGCAGTGTGTGCGAAGAGCCCTGCGCCCATGCCGCCGCGTACCACGCAAATCCTTCGGATCCAGCCCACCGACGATCAGGTGGCCGCCAAAGAAGACCGAAAAGGTGTGCTGTTCACCGAATGGACCACCATGCCCGAGTTGATCGAACCCCTCCTGGCGCGGCGCGGGCTGGACTTCGTGGGGCTGGACGACTCCCTGGTCCGATCGTTGGCCCAGATACTCGGGGCGCAATGAAGCCGAGAGACGGGCAAATCGAAGGCGGGAAGCTTAACGAACGGAAGTCGCCGGCATTCGGTCTTCTTGTCCGGATCCTCCAGGACCATATCAGCCGGCAGGGGCGAACGTGGGCTGCAACGGGGGATCGATTCGCGAGGAGTGAGGCCGATTGTGCGCTCCGCTGCTTGCGGGTTTAGGAAAGCGGGCGTGAAGGAGGTTTTGGGGGACGTGGATCCGACCGAGCGTTTTTCCACCCGAGTCGATGCCTATATCAAGTGGCGGCCGGGCTATCCCGCCGAGGTGCTGAAGGTGCTTCGGGGGCAGTGCGGGCTCACCCGGGGCTCCATCATCGCCGACGTAGGGTCGGGAACCGGAATGCTTTCGGAGCTGTTCCTTCGAAACGGCAACGTCGTCTTTGGCGTCGAGCCCAACGGGGCCATGCGCGGCGCCGCCGAGCGGCTGCTTTCGAGCTACAAGCGGTTTCGGAGCCTGCCGGGGCGGGCCGAAGCCACCGGGCTGGAAGATCGATGCGTGGATTTCGTGACGGCTGCCCAGGCGTTTCACTGGTTTGATCGGGAGGCCGCGCGGCGTGAGTTTGCGAGGATTTTGAGGCCCGGGGGCTGGGTGGTGCTCGTCTGGAATGAGCGCGAGACCACGCTGAGTCCCTTCTTGGCGGCCTACGAGCGCTTCCTGCAGCAGTACGGGACGGACTACCGGCAGGTCGACCACCGGCGAATCGATGCGGACGTTCTGGCGGCCTTTTACCACCCCGGGTCATGCAGCCTGAAGGTGTTCCCAAACCGGCAGGAGCTGGATCTCGAGGGTCTCAAGGGCCGGGTTCTCTCATCGTCCTATATCCCGTCTCCTGGCGATCCGACGTTCGAGCCGATGCTGGCCGAACTCGAGGGCATCTTCCGGGATTTCGCCGAAGGCAGTCGGGTGGTGTTCGAGTACCGGACGCTGCTTTACTATGGGAGGCTTGCATGAAGGGGAGGTGATGGAGATGATCGGGACGCCTCAGGACCCGCTGTATTTTGAGGACGTCGAGGTGGGCAAGGTATACGTCAAGTCGGCGGTTTTCGAGGTCACCCGAGAGGAGATCATTCAGTTCGCCGGCAGGTGGGACCCCCGGCCCTTCCATGTGGACGACGCCGCAGCAAAGGATTCGGTGTTCGGCGGGCTCGTCGCCTGTTCGGCCCACATCTTTTCAATCTTGTCGTGGTTTGCGTCTCGGGGGGAAGGACGGACAGCTTCCCTTGCGGCCGTGGGTTTTGATGCCATGCGGATGCACCATCCTGTCCGTCCGGGGGATCGGATCTCGTGCCGGATCCAGTGCCTGGACAAGCGTACATCCCGCACGAAGAACGACCGCGGGATTATCCGGTACGAAGGGACGCTCATCAACCAGGAGGGAACAGTGGTGTTTTCGGCGGAGGTGGCGACGTTGGTGGCCCGACGGCCCCGCTGACGCTGCCGACGTCTTAAAAAGGGGGATGAAACATGCTCAAAGGCTATACCGCACCGCGCACGCCCAAAGGAACGTCGAGTCTGGCACCCTTTCCGCCCTGGCATTATGTGGGCATGGTGCTTGCCGTAGAATACGAGGCCGCTCCCCAGGCCGTTCGGTCGTACCTGCCACCCGGGCTCGACTACCATTCGCCCCGGTGCGCCGCCTACTTCGTCGAATGGCAGTACGCCAGCGAGAACGGAGACGAATACCTCGATCCGGCGCGCAGTCAGTACCGCGAGACCATCTTTCTCATTTCGGCCGCGTATCAGGGCCAGCCGTATGCTTACTGCCCTTTCATCTGGGTGGATCAGGATGTTTCCCTCATGCGGGGCTTCGCCCAGGGGTGGCCCAAGCAGATCGGCTCGACCTGGATCACCCGGGCCTACGATCTGCCGTCGAAGGCCACACCGATCGTCGGCCCCGGTGGACGATTCGGGGCGACCCTGGCGGTGAAGGACCGGAGGCTGGTCGAGGCCGTCGTGACGCTGAAGGAGGAAACCATGCACCTGCCCAACCCGACCTTTGCGGGGGCCATCAACACCCGCTATTTCCCTGAGCTGATCGCAGGCAGGCACGAGCGCCCGGCCGTGCATGAACTCGTGCAGCTCAAGTCGCGGGATGTCGCGGTCTCTACGGTGTGGAAAGGCGATGCGGAGCTCAGGGTCTTCGACCACCCCTACCTGGAGCTGCCGGACTTGAGACCGAAGGAGGTCCTCGCGGGATACCGTTTCGCGTGCGCTTTGACCGTGGATGATCTCGTGCTCCTGAAGGACCTTCGGGATGCATGAAGGGTGAGTAGGGGCGGGAAAGCGGTGGTGGCCCATCCTGCAAGGGGCCCCTCCGCCCTCGTTCTCGTCAAAAAGTTCACGGCTACCCGGGGTGCGCTACCATTCGCTGGCCAGGCGTCTTTCAACTTCGGACCATTTGGCGGCGAGTGTTCCCACGGCGTTCAAGGCCAGGTCCAGGTGCACGGGCATGTAGTTCGAATAGATCTCACCGTGCAGCTTCTTGTCCTTGATGCCCCGACGCTGCAGCGGCATATCCGAAACGAGCATGATGGAGCCGATGGGGACCTCATAGCGGTAAGCGACGGAAAAGAGGGTGGCGAGTTCCATTTCGATAGCCAGGATGCGCTGCTGGCGCAGGTACTCCACAAAGGTCTCGTCGAATTCCCAAAGCCTGCGGTCCGTCGTGTACACGATGCCGCACTTGGGCTGTAATCCCATCTTCTTCACGGCTCCGAGGCAGAAGAGATTCACCGACTGAGCGGGAATGGCCGGGAATTCGGGTGGCAGGTAATGGCGGCTCGTGCCTTCCCCACGGATGGCCGCCGACGGGATGACGAAGTCGCCGACCTCGAGGGTGTCGTCGATACCGCCGCACATGCCAAGCATGATGACGGATTTCAAATTCTCCAGGTAGGCGAGGCAGTTCACGATGAGAGCGGCCTGCGGCGATCCGATGCCGAAATCGATGAGCGAGCAATTGAGCTCGGGGGAGTTCACGATCCTAAAATTTCCCTCATGAAAATCGCCCCCGGTCTTTTCCTCGAAAGCCCTCGCATACTGCTTGAAGTTGGTGATCAGGATGTGATCGCGGATGTCCTCCAACGCACAGTTGGTATAGCGTTCGAGGGTCTGGCGGATGTATTCGTGCTCCTTGAGTCCCATAGCTGTCTCTCCCCGATTGACTCACCGATTCTTTACATTTCTGCTCCGGGTCGCTTTCCGCATCTCCGAACCAAGAATCGGATGTTCGAGGGAAGCTCTTGTGTGATTTCATGGGCTTGAAGCGCGGGGCACTTGGGGTGGGGCCGAACGAGGGGCCCGCCCGAAGTGCGCGCGGCGTCTCGGGCGGGCGAAGGGTGTCGCGGGAACGGGCTCGATCAAGGCTGCGCGGCGAGCTGCAGGGGTTCCTTGTCGGTGGCGATGAGGCCCGTGCCTCCATCGGCGAGGAAGCTTGCGTAGGCGACGTCGAGGCCCAGCGATTTGCTGAGGGTTTTCACGTCCCGGGCCACCTGGGGTTGGGTGATGAGCACGACCAGGTCAAAGGTCCTGATGGCCCCGTCTCCATTGGAGCCGAGGGTCAACGTGATGCCGTGGTCCTCGGCTTCCTTCACATCCCCGATGGCGGTCTCCTCGATGGGGATGCGATCGAGCTGCTTGAGGGCTTCCGCGTTGGAGGTTTTGAACGCCTCCGTCAGGGACGCGAATACCGCGATCTCGGCCTGAGGCAGTTTCTTGCGAGCCAGGACGGCTTCGTTCAGGGCTAAGGTGAGGGCGGCCTGGTGCATCTGGGGGGACGCCGACGTGTACGCCTGAACAAAGGCAATGCTTCCGGGGATCTCGCCGTCAAAGGGGCGGATGATCAGTCCGGCGCTGGGGCCCCGGTCACTCAGCATCCGTTCAAACTGCAGGTCGGTGACCACGTTGAGATATTTCCCCAGCCCAAACCGCCGGTCCACCCGATCAATGGGGCGTTCGACGCCCGGGGCGATGATCACACTGTCCGCCTCGATCTCGAACACCTGGTCTTCCATCTCGAAGATGATGGCTTCGGGCTTGCACTCGGCCCAACAAAGGGCACAGCCCAGGCAACGCCGGCAGCTCAGACAGCGCTTGGCTTCCTTGAGCGCCCGTTCCTCGTTGAACCCGAGCTCGACTTCCTTGTAGCAATTCCGTCGCTCTTCGAGGTCGATTTCAATCTGATGCTGTCGAGCGGTCGGGATGTCCTGGAACTCGACAATATAGCGTCCCTTCTTTTCGTACATCATGGGGGGTCCTCTCACAATCGGCGAAAAACGCTCATCCCCCTGTGGGGAACAAACGGCAACGAGTCCTATCCTGCCTGAAGCCGTCCTCAGCCCTTGCGCTTGGCCTCCAGGTACTGGACGATGCCCGCGGCGGCCTTCCGCCCTCCAGCGCAGGCCCGGATGGCAATGTCGGGTCCGGTTTCCACGTCGCCGGCTGAAAAGACACCGGGGACATTGGTCATGAAGGTCTTCTGATCCACGGCGAAGGTGTTCCAGCGGGTGATGTCAAGTCCTCCGCCATCCGGGGGGATGCAGTCCAGGTCCGGACGCTGCCCGATAGCCGGGATGAGGGTTTCGGCCTCGATCACGAACTCCGAGCCTTCGACGGGAACGGGCCGCCTGCGGCCACTCGCGTCGGGCTCTCCGAGCTCCATGCGAAGGCACTTGAGACCCGTCATCTTGCCGTTCTCTCCGAGCACTTCGACAGGGGCCACCAGATACTGGAACTTCACGCCCTCGTGCTCGGCTGCGTCGATTTCCCAGGGACTGGCAGGCATTTCCTTCTTGGTCCGGCGGTAGAGCACGTGCACCTCTTCGAACCCCTCGCGCCAGCTCACGCGCGCCGCGTCCATGGCTACGTTACCGCCGCCCAGGACGATCACCTTGCCCTTGGCGGGCCACTTCTTGCCCAGGTTGACTTCCCGCAGGAAGTCAACGCCGTCGACGACGCCTTCAAGGTCCTCGCCCTTGATGCCCAGCTTCATGCCCTTGTGCGCACCCACCCCGATGAAGACCGCGTCGTAATCCCGTCGCAACTCCTCAAAGGAGATGTCCTTCCCAACGCGCACATTGCAGCGCAGTTCCACGCCGTGGGCCAAAATCCAGTTGATCTCGTGCATGAGCGTGGGGGTCGGGAGCCGGTATTCGGGAATACCCACCCGGAACATGCCGCCGGGTTCGGGAAGGGCTTCGAAGCAAACCGAACGGTAGCCTGCCTTGGCCAGGAAATAGGCACAGGTGAGACCCGCTGGACCTGCCCCGATGATGGCGACCTTTTCCTTGTGGAATTCGTCCGGAACCTCGATGGGGGCCTTGACATTGTGATAGAGCTCCCAGTCGGCCACGAAGCGCTTCAAAGTACAGATGGAGATGGGTTCATCCACGTAGCCCCGGTTGCAGGCGGTCTCACAGGGGTGGGGACAGACCCGCCCGATGGACAGGGCGAAGGGCAGTCGCTCCCGGATCTTGGCCAGGGACTCGGCGTACTTGCCGTCGGCCACGAGCCCGACGTAAGAGCGGATGTCCAGGTTGGCAGGGCAGGTGGCCTGGCAGATGGGCATGTCTTCCTTGAAGATGTTGTACACGCCCGTGTCGGGATTGAAGTAGTCGATGGCTGTCCGAAAGCCGATGCCTTCGTTGAAATCGTCGTACATGTGGATGGGACAGACCTTGATACAGGCCTTGCAGTCGTTGCATTTTTCCGGGTCGACGCGGGGCGTGAGTTGCCGCACGGTGAACCGGTAGGTCCCGTTCTCGGCACGACTTCTTTCCACGCGGGCGTTGGTGATGACCCGAACGTTGGGATGCTGTTTGAGCGCCTGAAGGTTCGGGTCCACGAAAACCGTCCCGTCGGTCATGAGACGGGTCTGGGAGATGCGACCCCCTCCAAGACTCGGGGCCGATTCCACCAGGATCACCTGACAGCCTGCCTCCGCCTGCCGCAGGGCGGCGGCCATGCCTGCCGTGTCGCCCCCAAAGACTACCACTCGCTTTTCCGACACCGTACCATCCTCCAAACTCTATATAGGGGAGCTCGCCTCCATGAACCATCATGCCTCATGGAGAAAAATCTCATCCGATTCCAACCAAGGGGCTGTCCGAGCACTCTCGCCGCGGTTCGTGATCGCCCCCCGTCCAACCAGCGCATCGGGCATAAGGCAACATGGCACCCCGCCCGCCCCCTGGGCGCGGCAGGCGAAACCCTCCTGGCTCGGACGATCTCCTAAGCCTGGTCCGCCATGCGGTACAGGGGCGAATTGCCCTGGACCCCAGCAGGCGCCACTATGCCGCGCCGCTGCAAAGCCAGCAGATATCGCACCACGTGTGGGGCCGGGACCTGGAGCCGCTGAGAAAGCTCCTTGGCGGCCGCGGGCCCCTTGTGGAGCTCGTCGATGATTTCGTAGGTCGCCACCTCGTCCATGACAATGGTGTCGAGGGTCCGCCACATTTCGTGCTCGGTGAAGATTTCGCCGTACTTGTTGCCGGTGGAAGTGAACTCGGTGAACTTACCCACCACCCAGCGGAGCTTTTCTTTGGCCAAGGCCGTCTTGGCGACGAAGAGTTTGTCCTTGAGGGCCGGAAGGGGCAGCCGGTCTGCGGACCCCAGAGGCCCCATCTCCTGGATGGACTGGTGGAAAGCGGTGACCAAGCTCACGAAGCGCTCGCCCTCTGCGCCCGAGCACTGTTTGAAGGCCACCCGATTCGGGTTCAGTCCCACATAGTCGAGAACCCGCACTGCCAAGCCCACCTTGACCCTGGCCTGGTAGTTCCCGGTGATGTAATGGCAGTCTCCGTAATGGCAGCCCACGATCATGATCCCGTCGGCCCCCTGAATGAAGGCTTCGGCGACCATGGTCGGGTCCACGCGGCCCGTACACATGATGCGGATGATGCGCACATCCGCCGTATATTGCATCCTGGAAACTCCAGCGAAGTCAGCCGCGGCGTAACCTCACCAGGTGCAGCAGAGTACCAGGATCTTGGGAGTGTATTCCGCCATGAATCCTCTCCTTCCCCCATTGGGTCCACATCGCTTTCAGCCGGCCGGACCGAGAAGTCGTCGGTCCGGCTTCCCCAACCAAAACTCATGCGCTCGATCAAATGGACTGTGCCCGAGCACCCCCTGGTCCCGCAAGGGAGGACTCGTCATGTTGCCCTCCTCGAAAAGGGAATCGAAGGAAGGCTGCAAGGGGCACATCCCAGTGGGCGCGCCTGGAATTCCCCCCAACTCCCAGCGGAGGGGGAATCAATCAGGGGGCGCTAAACCAACGTCGCCCGAGCACTAACCGTTCAAAAACGCACTGATCTGCTGTCCGATCTGCTCGTCCGTGTACGAATTCACCGACAGGGCGTGCTGGTAGCACGTGGCGGCGCAAACGCCGCACCCCTTGCAGGCCACCGGGATCACCCGGACCTTGCGGCCCTTTTCCGTGCGAACGATTTCGAGGGCACCGTAGGGGCAAAGGGCCACGCACAGGCCGCACCCTCGGCACGCATCCTCGTCCACCAGCGTCGACACGATGGGCTCGACCGTCATCACCCCCTTGGAAAGGGGGATCGAGGCGCGGGAGGCGGCTCCTAATGCCTGGGACACCGCCTCCCGGACCGTCGCCGGGTAATGGGCGTTGCCGCAGAGATAAATGCCGTCCGTCGCGAAATCCAACGGTTTGAGCTTCACGTGGCCTTCCAGGAAAAACTTGTTCGCGTCGATGGACACGCGAAGCAGCTTGGAGATCTTTTCGTTGTCTTCGCCGGCGATGAGCGGCGTCGAAAGCACCACCAGGTCCCGGGGCAGATTCAGCTCGCGGCCGAGAAGGTCATGGAAGACCACCACCTTGTCCGCCTCCACCACCGGGGGGCGCGCGAGGTCGTACTTGATAAACAACACCCCCAGCTCCTTGGCGCGCTGGAAGAGCATCTCGTTTTCGACCCCATAGGCCTGGATGTCCCGATACAGGATATGAACAGAGGTCTCGGGGCTACGCTCCTTGATGGCAATGGCGTTCTTGATGGCCACCATGCAGCAGATGCGCGAGCAGTACTTACGCTCCTCAATCCGTGCCCCAGCGCACTGGATCATGACCACATGCTTGGCGTTGAAAGTGTTCGACCGGAACCGCTGCTCGAGTTCGAGTTGATTGATCACCGTCTCGCCGTCGTAGCCGAAGAGGCCGACGGGCTTGAGCACGTCGGCGCCCGTGGCGACGATGATGATCCCGGCGGGAAACCGGGCCTGGACCCCGTTGGTGGTCACCGTCACGTTGAAATGCCCGATGTAGCCCTGCACCTCCTCCACGGTGGTGTCACAGTAGACCTTGATGTTGGGGTTGCTCCGGACAAGCTCAGCCTGCTGCCGGGCCAGCTCGGCCGCGTCGATGTCCGCAGGCGCCAGCTTGTCGAGCTTAAGCAAAAGCCCTCCCAGTTCGGACGCCTTCTCGACCAGGGTCACCTCATAGCCGCGGTTGGCCAGCGCCATGGCGGCCGTCATGCCGCTGATGCCGCCCCCGAGCACCATGGCCCGCTGGTCCACTTCCGACTGGATGTCCTCCTGGGGCTGGAGGAGCGCCGCCTTGGCCACGCCCATGCGGATGAGGTCCTTGGCTTTGTTGGTGCCGTCTTCCCGTTCCTGCATGTGCACCCAGGAGCACTGGTCCCGGATGTTCACCATCTCGAACAGGTACGGGTTGAGGTCCGCCTCGGCACACGTCCCCCGGAACAAGGGCTCGTGCGTTCGAGGGGTACAGGAGGCGACCACCACGCGATTGAGGTTTTGTTCCTTGATGGCCGCCTTGATCTCGTTGATGCCGGTTTCCGAGCAGGTGTAGAGATTCTCCCGCACGAACACGACGTTGGGCAGCGTCTTGGCGTACTCGGCCAGCTCCTTCACGTCCAAGTAGCCGGCGATGTTGCTGCCGCAATCGCATACGAAAACGCCGATTCTCGTTTCTTCCGCCACGTTGCACCTCATTTTCGGCCGGTCGGGCCGCCGTCGGGTCAACCCACCGCCTTGCGCACCGCGACCACTTCCGCGGCGCGAGCCGCCGCACTGCTGGCCTGCGCGACCGATTCGGGAATATCCATGGGCCCCTGGGCGCAACCGCAGACAAAGATGCCAGGCCGCGTCGTGTTGAGGGGCGAGATGGGATGCGTCTTGAAAAAGCCGTTTTGGTCGAGCTCCACATTGAGCAAGCTCGCCAGTTTGGGGGTCCCCTCCGACGGGATGCAGGCCGTGGCCAGGATCACCAGGTCGAAGGTTTCATGCACGACCTGCCGGCTGGTGGTGGATTCGTACCAGACCACCGGGTTGTGGGCTTCGTCCTCGGTGATTTCCGCCACCCGCCCTCGGATGTATTCGATATTGGACTGCTTGCCCCCGCGGACCTTGTATTCCTCGAAGTTCCGGCCCACAGCCCGCAAGTCCATGCAGAAGATGGAGGACTTGACGCCGGCGTCGTGCTCGTGGGCGATCATGGCCTCCTTGACGGAGTGCATGCAACAGTAAGACGAGCAGAACCGGTTGAAGCGAAAGTCTCTCGACCCCACGCACTGGATGAAAGCCAGTTTCTTGGCCGTCTGGAACGAGGCGACTTTTTGCTTGAGGGTTTCGATGCGCTGTTCCATCGCATCGGCCTTGGCCGCCAGGTCCACCCAGGCTTTGAGGTCGATGCCCTCGATCAGGGCGCAGGCCTTGAGCATCTCGGCGGCTTCCTGGGAGGTCTTGCCGCACTTTTCCTCGAGCTGCTTCACCTGACGGCTTAGCTTCTTGTGTTCCTTTTCCAATTCCTCCAGCTCATGCTCCATGGCGATGTCGCTGGGGCGGTCCAGGTGGCCCGCCGTGGGGCCGCTGGCGCTCAGGAGCCGTTCGAACTCGAGGGCCGTCACCACATTGGCGATGCGGTCGTAGCCGTATTCGGGGATCACCGACGGGTCGAAGACCTCGTAGCCCGTGGCCAACACGATGGCTCCAGCTTCGAGCTCAACTTCCTGATCCTTCTGGTCGTAGTCGATGGCTTTGGCCTGGCACACCTTGGCACACACGCCGCATTTCTTGCCTTGCCCAAGCTGGCGGCAATTGGGGGCGTCGATGGTGAAGACCGAGGGAATGCCCTGGGGAAAATACTTGTAAATGGCCTTGCGCTGGCCCAGCCCTACGTTGAAGGCGTCCACGACCAGGCTCGGACACTTCTCGGCGCAGGAGCCGCAGCCCGTGCACAGATCCTGATTGACGTAACGGGCCTTCTTGAGCACCTTCACCTTAAAGGCGCCGACGTCTCCGGTGACTTCCTGAATCTCGCTGTAGGCCAAGAGATTGATGCGGGGATGTCGACCGACATCCAGCAGCTTCGGCGAGAGAATTCAGATGGCGCAGTCGTTGGTGGGAAACGTCTTGTCCAGCTGGGCCATCTTGCCGCCGATGCTGGGGAGTTTCTCCACCATGTGCACCTGGATCCCCATCTCGGCCAGATCCAGCGCGGCCTGTATGCCGGCGATGCCTCCACCGATGACCAAAACGTCGTTGCTCACAACACACCTCTTTCGGGTCTAGGATTCCATGTTTTCGGCAATGAGAACACTCAGGTCCGTGATCCGCAAATCGAGATCCAGATTGTTCAACGCGCAGGTCAGATGGATCTTGCACTTGGGACAGGCCGTCACCAGGGTGTCGGCGCCCGTGGCCTTGGCTTCCTTCAAGCGTTCCACCTGAATCTGCTTGGAGCACGTCGAGCAGTTGGCCCAACCACTGGTGCCGCAGCACACAGCGTTTTCCCGGTTGCGCGCCATTTCCACGAACCGGCTGTCCTGGAGGTTCTTCAGGATCGCGCGGGGACCGTCGTAAATGTGGGCCATGCGCCCAAGGCGGCACGGATCATGGTAGGTGTACGTGCCTTCGCCGTTTCGGAGCTTCAAGGCCCCGTCAGCCATCAACTGCCGCACGAAGTCATAAAAATGCACCACTTCGAAGTCCAGCTCCCCCACGGCTTCCGGGTAGTGATGCAGAAATGTATAGTAGCCTTCCGGGCAACTGAAAACAACGCGCTTTGCTCCTGAGGCGCGGATTGTCTCCAGGTTCCTTTCCGCCAACTTCTTGAACATGTCGAAGCGGCCGTTCCAGAGCATGTCGTGCCCGCAGCAGCA
>CAZGQL010000103.1:8353-15825 GCA_964527905.1 uncultured Syntrophobacteraceae bacterium | reverse complement strand
AGATCGCCTATCTGAGCCTCGATTGGGATTTCTCCCCCACAAATGTCAAGAATCTTTCGAGCACCCTCGAGCGCTTGGAAGAACATTGTCGGGGCACGCACGAGACGGATTCCCTCTACAAAATCCTTCGGGCGGTGCTCAATCACTTGGCAGCCCGGCCCGACGGGATCCCCGTCGAAGTCAACGAAGTGATGCGCGACGCGCAGAAACTGCTCAAGAGCATGCTGGTTGCACAGGGCAACATCGCCGAGGAGGACAAGCGGGAGCTCAAGAGCGTCATCGCGCGCGTACAGGCCATCAAGCAGAGAACTCGAAAGAGGGAGGATCGCCTGGCCGAGCCGCCGGCCGACGCTCCCGCCATGCCGACCCGGTTACCGGGAGCCGACCTACGCTCCTCCTACGAAATCAAGGAACTCGAGAATGCGGACTACTACAGGCTCGAGCGACTGATCGACTGGGCGGATGCGTCTCGGGCTCAAATTGGCTCGATTCATTCACGTTTGCACGAAGAGAATCTCCGTCTCAAACGCATCGAGGAAATCTGCCAGACCAAACCCGCACTCGCACCGCTCGCCAACCGGATCGCCACAATTCACTCGAGCATCCAGGAGCAAGTCAATTCCTTGTGGGAAAAGGAGATCGAGTGGCAAAAGACGGGCGATTGGCTACGCGAGATGGTGGCCCGTTACGCGAGCGCGCAAGCCGTCAAGACATCCCCTGAACCGTCCGCCGAAGCACGGGAAACGGTCGACATGCCGACCGCGCCCGTCGACGAGCACAAGGAGAGCCATCCGGAGCCCGAGGTCCAGAAGGAGGAATCGGTTTGCCGCTTCAAGATTTCCGGACGGACCTTCGCAATCCCAACGGCGAGCATCGTGAAGATCCAGCCGGTCAGCTCAAAACAGCTTAAGAAGGTCATGGCGAAAGGCTTTGCCACCCTCGGTGACTTCAAGCCGTTCTTCAAGGGAATCAAGCACGGGGTCGCTTCCGCGTGGGAGGCACTGCCCTCCGGGGTCCTCAAGAGCTACCAATTCATCCCGGTCCCTGCGGGACACCTCAACGTCACCGCTCCATCCGAGGAGGCCGGCGCATTGATCCTCCTGAGCAACGGCCGCTATCATGCCGCCCTGACAGCCGATTCCGCGGACGTTGAGTATTTCAATGCAGTCGTAAGGCCGAGCGGCAGGGATGAGACCGTATTGGGTCTCGCCGATGATGGGATGGGCCGTGCGGTGGATCTGCTCAACGTCGAACGGATCCTTGGAGATCTCTTCGACGGCGAGGCAACGGGACACTGATCCGTCTCCCTAAGACCGCGGGGAATGCGGCTGCCATCGATGTCGAGCCATTGACACCGGTGTTGGGCCGCTTTCCCGCACGTCTCAATGGGACTCGCAGTGGGAACGGCCCAACTTCTGGACCGCTTCAGAATCCTCCGGGCACGACACCCGGTATCTTCTTGTGGAACGTGAGAAGCGATGGTGTTTTCACAAGAGCTTCTGCCTTATTATCATCAAGTTCAGGAAGCCCGTCTGTATTATGAACAAGGGATCGTGGACGGTGCCGTCGCGATCCTTGAAGATGTTTTGGGCACGTTGGAAGCCGCAGGTCTGGAGGCACCAGACAAGGTCGATTTCATCGCCTCCATTCAGTCCGAGCTGCAACGGATGCGAGGGCAAAACGGGGATGTGCCGGAACACACCCCTGTGACTCTCGAACCTCCCGTCGAGGATGGCATCTCTCCAGCTGAATCCTTTGATTATGGACTGGCCCTCATGGACGGCCTGTTCTGGGATGAGGCCATCCACCAGTTCCAACGGGCAGCTGCCGGCGGGTATCGCATTTCCGAGAGCTGGGAGTTGTGCGGGGACTGCGCTGCGTTGCTTGGGCGCTGGGATGAGGCCATCAACTATTTCAACATCGTTCACAGGGATCCGGCCACTTCCGAAGAGCAAAAACGCAAGATCCTCCTCAAAATCACCCGCTGTTCCCAGACCAATCGCAAATGCGAGGCCAAGGCTCCGCGCGTCGCCCGAGAGATGGAAAGCCCTCCTCCCGGGCAGGACGACGAGACCCAGCCGGTAACAACGGCCTCGACCTGCGAGTTTGTCGCAGCCTCCATTTCATCTTTTGATCAGTCCTCCGTGAGCGAACTGCTCGGGTGCAGGGTGACTTCCGTCCCTGGGGAATCCGGCGAACTTCTCGCGGGCAACCAGCGCTCTTACCGGATCAGCAACATCCTCCAAGTTGGAATCACCACGCTGATCGTGGAGCTCGAGGACGAGGAATCCGGCGAGCGTTTCGCGGGACAGACCCCGGCGGCCCCGTACAACTCGAAGATTCCCCGCGAGGCCCTGATCAAATGGGCCCACGCCCAAGCCATGCTCGAATCCGAACATGTCGTCAAGGTCCTGGACGTTGTCGGAAACGGAAGCATCTGCTTCATCGTTCGAGAATACCTTCCCCTGTCGCTCGGCATGCTGTTGGCGAACGGTGAACCGTTTCCAGTGCATCTGGCGGTTTTCATCGCCCACCGGTTACTGGAAGCGCTGGGAGATCTCCATCTCCACAAGGGCCAGGATGATCAGGTGAGGAACATTTTCCACCTCGACCTGCGCCCCTCCAAGGTCCTCCTGCACAATACCAAGCCACGGATCAAGGTCAACAACGCGGGCCTCTGGGCTATGCTGTCGAAGCACAATCCGCATGACACCAACTTGAAACGGCTTCCCCTCTCCATGCTGGCCTACAAGGCCCCGGAGCAATTCCGCACGTATCTTGCCCGTCGACGCCCGCCCGTGTTCACGGACATCTACCAGTTTGGAATGCTTTTTTATGAAATGCTCACGGGGGTGCCCGCCTTTCGCGCGTCGTCCTATGAGGAATACGAGATCCAGCACTGTGATCAGTACCCGACACCGCCCAAGGTGTGGAGGCCCGAGATCCCGGATCAGCTCAACGAAATCATCATGCAGTGCCTCCACTGTGATCCCATGAAACGATGGCGCAGTGCCACTCAGATCGCCCTCGAACTCGAGAAGCCCTTCCACAGTTACATCGTTCCTCCCCGGGACGGCTCCTACGCCGAGCTCATGCTGCGGGCCAAATCCGCTTGATCCCCCAGTGGCCCGCGATGTTCGATTGCCTTGATCCTTTCGAGCCAAGAAGCCAACGCTGTCATCCGGCCGCACCTCCCCACGCAATTCCCTTGCTTTCCGCACGTCAATCCATAATATGATGGCTCATTGAGCCGTCGCGAATGCCCGGCATTTCCCGCTTCGGGCTTTTTCTTTCATCCACCGGCCACGGGAGGTTACCATGTCCATACGTCAAAAAGATGTCAGACCCGACAATGTCTCCAAGCGGTTCCCGGATAGCCTCGTTCCCCTGGTGAACGGCAAAGTCCTCCTACAGGCGGCAAAGCAGCAGAACGCCATGATCATGGCTACCAACATCCGCTGTCGCCTGCCCGTCGAGGGCATCGTGCTGGCCTCCATGGCAACCGGGGCGCCCGTGATGTATGAAATTGCCAAATCCGAGCTAACCTACACGGAATTTTCGCCGGCGAGCTTCGTTGCGTTCATTGTCCAGGAAAACGAGCGCCTTGGGAACACGACGGTCCCTTTTGCGATCCATGGGGATCACATCACAGTGAAGAAGCTCGAGGAGGTGGACAACGTCGCCGCCTTGATCGCCTCCGAAATGGAGGCCGGCTTCACTTCCTTCGCCATCGATGCCTCGCACATGGAGAATGAACAGAACCTTGCAGCCACGGTTCAATTGGCGCAACCCATCATCCGAGCGGGATTGAGCCTGGAGGTCGAATTGGGGGAGATCGGGGCGAAGAGCGGGAGTGCCGAGGGATTCACTCAACCGGATGAGGCGAAATGGTTCATCGAAGAACTCGACAAACAGGGGGTGCGTCCCGATCTGCTCGCCATCAACAACGGATCCATTCACGGGACCTATTTCGGAACCGCCCACGAGGGCATCCAGCTGGACCTCACCCGGCGCATCTGGGAGGCGATCCAGCCCTGGTCGGTCGACATCGCCCAGCACGGCATCACGGGAACGTCCCTGGACAAGATCTCCTCCTTCATCGAATACGGGATCCGGAAAGGCAACGTGGGCACCCTTTGGCAGAACATCTCTTTCGGGCTGGCCATGAACCAGAACGGCAACGCCATCACGACGGAAAACCGTGAATACATCAAACGACCGTATCGGGGCATCCCTGACGA
This sequence comes from uncultured Syntrophobacteraceae bacterium, assembly GCA_964527905.1. Lineage (GTDB taxonomy): Bacteria > Desulfobacterota > Syntrophobacteria > Syntrophobacterales > Syntrophobacteraceae > CALBZH01. Next base: position 11,584 of record CAZGQL010000103.1, on the reverse strand, counting down.
GCTGTGGCAGGAGATGTGGGCGTGGGCCGTCGAGACCAAAAACACGGGCGGCAACATTAAGAACGCCAATAAGGCGTTCACGGCCAAGCTAAACAGTCTGCCCGGCTGCTATAAACGCCGGGTGACGGACCATGCCTACGAGGAGGCCGTCCGTTTGTTTGAGGCCACGCGATCCATAGGCCTTGCGGAGGCGGTCTGGTCGTTGCTGGGTTAGCCGGCTTGGGCGGGAATGGAGACGTCTTTCCCCTGCTCTGCTTAGGGTCCCGGAAGCCGATGGGACAAACCGGATCGACGCGTGGTTTGTCCCATCGACAACTCTCCGGTCAGGCTGGGCGGCGCTGCCCGGCTCCCACCCGCTCCCAGCGGGTTCCCCTGCTCGTGTCCACGACCCGGATGCCCCTCGCCAACAACTCATCCCGGATCCGATCCGATTCATCCCATCGTTTGGCTTTGCGCGCCGTCTCCCGCAACTCCATGAGGGCGGTCTCCTCCGGAGTCAGTGCCCCAGCCTCCAGATCGAGAATCCCGAGGATACCATCCACGCGCCCAAGCACCTCCAACATGCGGAGGCGCTGCGGCTCGGAAAAACCTCCCTCGTCCAGGATCGGGTTGACTTGTCGGATCAGGCGGAAAAGAGCCGCAAGTCCCCTGGGAACATTGAGATCGTCCTTGAGCGCGTCGAAAAAGCCCTGCTCGAACGCGTACAGCAATTCAGGCAGCGCCCTGCTGTCCGTGTCCCCGCTTCTCACATGCTGCACCCGGCCGACGAATTCCCGGATCCGCCGAAAGGCCTGGACGGCATTGCCCAGATTTTCGCCGGTCACGTGGATGGGCTTGCGGTAATGGGTGCTGTAGAGCCAGTAGCGGATTTCTTTCCAGCTCAAGCCCCGAGCTTCGAGATCCGCAACCGACAGGTTCTCGTCGGGCTGCCCCTGGTTCTTTTCCTCCCTTCCCGACCAGAGACGCTCGCAAAGGAGCCACGCGTTGGCGAACGGCTTGCCGGTGAGACCTTCACCGATTTCCCGGACGTTCTCGAGGTGGGGAAAAACGAAGTCGATGCCGCTCACCTGAATGTCGATGGGGGAACCGAGCTGGCTGATGGCCACCGACGCCGCCGCAATGTGCCAGGTGGGAATGACGCAACCCCAGTCCGTCTTCATGCACCACCCGTGTTTGAGCTCGGCCAGGGTCGCTCGCTTGAGCAGGGCAAAATCCCGTGGATGCAGCTTCTCATAGGCTTCCAGGTCAACCGTCGTCCCGATGCGCACCTTCCTCGGATCGACTCGTGATAATCCACCGTAATCCCTGCTCTTTGAAAGGTTCCAGTAGACGGACCGAAGCTTCTCGTAGGCATGGCCCCGATCCACGAGGGTACGCACGTGCTCGGCGATCGTCGCGAGGTGGTCGGAGATCTTCGGATAACGGTCGGCCCGCTGCACCCCAAGCCGGTCGAGGTCCCCCAGAATGGAATCCAGCTGACGCTGGGTGTAGGCCGGCAGGTCGAGACGTGCGTTTAAAGCCCCCTGGATCGTCCGACTATCCATGTCGGGAATCAACACGACCTGAGTGACGGAAAACTCTTGCGCCTTGAGGAATCGGGTCACGAGGTCCGCGAGAAGGAAGCGCCTGGATTCTTGCAGCGTGAGCGGTTGATCCAATGGAGGTCCCGTGACGAAGATTCGCGCCTTGCCCTCTTGAACCGGCTTGAACGGGCTCTTGTCCCGACGGATTGGATCGTAGAAGCTGAAGTCCGGTTCGAGCATCGTGGTGAACAGGTTCGTGCTTAGATACCGGTCGCCTCCATCCGGCAAAACCGCGACGACGATCCCATCCTCGCGCTCCGCCGCGACTTGCACGGCCACTGCCATGGCAGCTCCCGAGCTCATGCCTGCGAAGATTCCCTCCTCCCGCGCAAGCCGGCGGGCCATCTCGAAGGCGTCCTCGTCCCGAACATGAACCACACGGTCCAAAGCGTGGCGGTTGAAAATTCCGGGCACATAGGACTCTTTCATGTTCTTGAGCCCCTGGATCTTGTGCCCCGAATAGGGTTCGACCGCCACGACCTCAATGGCTGGATTGGCTTCCTTCATGGCCGCGAGAATGCCCATGGCCGTGCCGGTGGTCCCAAGGGTGACCACCACGACATTCACCTTTCCATCGGTCTGTTCCAGGATTTCCGGTCCGGTTCCGAACTGGTGTGCCGCAGGGTTTGCAGGGTTGTTGAACTGATCCGGCATGAAGTAACGGTCCGGGTTCTCCCGTACCAAGCGATAGACTTCCTCGATGGCCCCGTCGGTTCCCATGGAGCCGGGTGTCAAGAGGATCTCCGCCCCAAGGGCCTTGAGAATCCGTTGTCGCTCGATGCTCGCCGTTTCCGGCATGGCCAGCAGGAGGCGATACCCCTTCACCGCGGCGACAACGGCCAGGCCGATTCCGGTATTTCCGCTGGTGGCCTCGATGATGGTACGATCCGGAGTGAGCAGTCCCTCCCGCTCGGCTGCCTCGACCATGGACAAAGCGGGGCGGTCCTTGATGGATCCGCCGGGATTTCTCGCCTCCCACTTGGCGTAGACCGTGACCCTGGGGTTCGGGTTCAGACGATTGATTCGGATAAGCGGCGTGTTGCCGATGCACTCCAGCACGTTTGAAAACACGTTCTTCATGGACTGCGGCACCTCGAGGCCAATGGGTGATCGAAAGGGGCGTGCGTCTCAAATCTCCAAGAAGAGGAGCTAGTTATATAGGCAGTGTCTCCCTGGTTTGTCAAAAGCTTTCGGGACCGCCCGTAAGGCCTCTGGACAACTCTTAAAAAGTTGATCTCAACCGTGGTTCTCCACCTGTTGTTGACGGGCCGCCGACGGGTAGGTATAAGGAATTCTTGGCTTTGGTCATCGATCCTGTTGCCTTCCGACCCTCCACGAACGGCAAGCTCAGCCGGGATATCCCGACAAAGCCCGTTGCGCGGGCTGGGAGTCGAGGTCGGTTGGCTGCCCTCATGCCACAGTGACCGGCGGCACACACTGGACTGCCGTCCGAGGCAAACCATGCGTTGTCATGATCAAATCGGACCATTCGCCTGCATCCAATGCGGCGAACCTGCCCACAATCCATTGAGAGAGGAGCGGCCAGTGAAGATCGGCGTTATGGGGACCGGAGGCATCGGAGGCTATTTTGGTGGTCTTCTTGCCAAGGCCGGTGTGGACATCCATTTCATCGCTCGAGGCAAGCACC
>CAZGQL010000103.1:0-8337 GCA_964527905.1 uncultured Syntrophobacteraceae bacterium | reverse complement strand
GGTCTCCAGGTGGTCAGCGCCCAGGGAAGCTTCCGCGTCCAGGTGCACGTGACGGCAGAACCGGATGACATCGGCCCCGTCGATCTTCTTCTGTTCTGTGTCAAATCCTATGACACGGAGGATGCCGCCCGTTTGATCACACCCATGGTCGAGTCGGACACGATTCTCCTGACGCTTCAAAACGGGATCGACAATGTGGAGAAACTGAGCGCCTTGTTCGGCCCGGAACACGTCATGGGCGGAACCGCCTACCTCGAATCCTCGATTGCAGTCCCGGGCGTCATCGCCCACTCGGGTCAACCGGGCCGACTGGTTTTTGGCGAGCAATCGGGCGAGCGTACGGCGAGGGCGGAAAAACTGCTCCAGCTCTTCCTCGACGCGGGGATCGACGCCGAACTGAGCCCAGACATCAACCAGGTGCTGTGGTCGAAGTTCTTATTCATCTGTGGGGTCCACGGGGTGAGCACCCTTTCCCGGGCCAGCCTGGGACTGGTCCTTGGGTCCCCGGAAACACGGGAGATGGTGATCGGCGTGATGCGCGAGGTGGAAGCGCTGGCCCGGTGCCGCAAGGTCAACCTGCCCCAGGATGCGGTCGATCGAGCCCTTTCGCTCGCCGACACGTACAGCAAGCGTTTCAAGTGCTCCATGTTAAAAGATCTCGAGTGGCGGAGACCCCTGGAAATCGAAGCCCTCAACGGCATGGTCGTCAAGCTGGGCAAGGAATGCGGACTCCAGACCCCCTTGAATCAAGCCATCTATGCGTGTTTGAGACTGGAGAACCAGCGAATCACGAATGCGTTTTGGGTTGCCGAGCTCGAGGGATCCCTCTGAGTCTCGAACGACCGTACCACATCACGAGTTGCTCCAATGATCGATCGATTCTGCTCCCGCTGCGGTGAACTCCTGGTCCACCGAATCGACGATGGCAGATTGCGCCTCTTCTGCGGCCGGTGTCGGCGGTTCGTGTACCGCAATCCCACGGTTGGAGTCGCCGTCGTCGTGGCTGAAGCCGGACGAATCCTGCTGGTCCGGCGGTTGGGCTCCTATGAAGGGATGTGGTGCATTCCCTGCGGGCATGTGGAGTGGGGCGAAGACATTCGGGAGGCCGCTCGGCGCGAATTGCTGGAGGAAACCGGTCTGCTGGTTTCGGTAGGACCGGTTTTCGACGTGCATTCCAACTTTCACGACCCGAATCATCAGACCGTGGGCGTGTGGTTCTGGGGCCGATCCTTGGGCGGCCGGCTCGAGCCCGGGACCGATGCCAGCGAAGCCCGGTTCTTTTCCCTGGACGACCTCCCTCGGGAGATGGCCTTCCCGACAGATCTGCTGGTCTGCCGAAAGCTCCGATGCTATCTGGAAAGCGGGGATCTGTCCTTTCTCGACGATACCTGCCTCGGCTTGGACTGGGCCGGTCCCCTGCTCGGATCCTCTAACTGACTCTGCTTGCGTCGCGTCGGCCGTGAGTGCCCGAAGCCCGGTTGAAGGTCCCCGCTCCGGTCACACCGATCCCCCACCCCACAGCGCTCACAGAGAGGGCGTATCGGTTTGCAGACGGTCTGCCCATGCTTGACGAACAGCTCGTTGAGGAGGAGTACCTGATCCGGATGGACCATGCCGGCCAGTTCCCTTTCGGTCTCTTCGGGCCGCTTGGTGGAAATCAGCCCCATCCGGTTTGCCAACCGATGGACATGGGTGTCCACGGGGACGGCGGGCTCTCCAAATCCGTAGACCAGGACACAGGCCGCCGTCTTCCTCCCGACGCCTGGCAACGTCATGAGGGCCTCGAATTCGCGCGGCACCTCGCCGGCGTAGCGCTCCAGCAACACACGGCAAATCGATTGGATCCGCTTTGCCTTAGTCCGGTAATAATTCGCCGGCCGAACAAGGATTTCAATGTCCTCGATGGGAGCCCGGGCCATTTCTCGAACGGTCGGGTACCGCGCCAGAAGTGCCATGGCGGCTTGATCGGTCTTCTCGTCGCGGGTCCTCTGGGAGAGGACGGTCCCGATCAAGACTTCGAAAGGACTCTGTCCAGTATGCCAGTTCCAGGGCCGAGTGCCATAAGCGACCCTCAGACCTTCCAGAATCGCAAAAAGACGCTCGCCTGCCTTTTCCTTTTCGGACGTGCCGACTTCCATCTCACTTGCGCTTCAGGACGAAAACCTGCTTGACGGGCACCGCTCCGATGACCTCGACGGCGTCCACCAAATGCTCTGGATTGGCCTCCAGCTCCTCCCAAGAATCCATCAGGCGGTTTTCGCCGCTCCGTCCCACCACCACGGGGACCGTCTTCCGAGAAGGCTTCTTTCCCTCATAGATCAGATTCTCCGGATCCTCGGGTTTCACCAACCTGCATTCCACTGAGAAGGACTCCACCACTTCATAGAGCAACGCACGGGAATACTCCTGGAGCGCAAAGGGCACCAGCTTCCCGTTCTCGAGCAAAAAGACCTTCCGCTCCGGTTCCTTTTCGGCCTCTGCGGGCGCATCGAACAGGGTGAGTTGAGACGGCCTCGACTGGTCCTCCGGAGCCGTGACGGCGGTTGAGTCTTTGCGTTTCATGACATAGCGCTCCTTGTATCGTCCCGATCGTTTCAGCCCATCGATGAGGCTGTCCGCTGCGGCACCACCGCGGTCCGCGAGCTCACAGGGTTCCGTGCACAGTACGCACCGGAAGGTCGGAAGTCGGCACTGTTCCTTCGTGCACCAGACAAAATCCACCATGATTCAGCCTCGGAAGACGGCCCATGTCCGGGCCCAGGATCCTGCATCGCATCTACTATTCCTCTTTACCACAAAGAGGCCTGGAACCAAAGAGGCCCGTGCTCTGCGCGGCTCAGGGGTGGGAGAGCGAGGAGAACCGTGAACGTGCCAAGCGAGCATTAATCCTTCTTTCTGAGGGGCCCTTCTGCTAGACTGCGCTTGTTTCGGATCACGCATCCGGACTCGACGCGGGCCCGTGGGCCACTGGACTTCGGAGTTCGCGCTCGGGGTCCCTCTGCTGACACCACCTGTTTGAGGAGCGCATCGGATGAAGATCAATTCGCTGAAGGAACTCCACGATCTGGGCGTGTCGTTCTGGCGCCCCTGCGTGCTGCACGCGGCGGTCCAATTGAAAATTTTCACACACCTTGGATCCCACAGCATGGATGCCAATGAGCTGGCCGAACGAATGGGAACGGAACCCCGCGCAACCGAGCTCCTGTTGAACGCGGTCGTTTCCCTCGGGCTCCTCAGGAAGACAGGACAACGGTATGAGAGCACGCCCTTCTCCCGACAGCATCTGGATGAGGGCAACCCCTTGTTCATGGGAAACATCATCAACCACTACCGCTTCATGTATTCACATTGGGGCTCGCTGGTGGAGGCGGTGCGAACGGGCAGGTCCGTCTTTCGACGGGAGGACCGGACGGAGGAGTCGACCCGACAGTTCCTGCTCGGCATGCACAACTTGGCGATCCGCGGTGCCGAGGTACTTGTCCACCGTCTGGATCTTGGTGAGTGTCGCTCGATGCTCGACCTGGGAGGAGGACCGGGAACCTACGCCCTGTATTTCTGCCGCCACAACCCGCAGCTTTCGGCGATCGTTTACGACATGCCGGATACCGAACCCATCGCGACCGATCAGATCCAATCCTTCCGTCTCGCCGACCGCGTTCGGTTCCACGCAGGGGATTTCCACAAGGATCCCCTCCCCGAAGGACCTTTCGACCTTGTCTTCATGTCCCATATCCTTCACTCCAGCAGCTCCACGGAATGCGCGGACCTGATGGCGAAAGTCCACCCCGTCGTGCGTCCGGGGGGAGAGGTGATCGTCCAAGAGTTCGTTCTCCGAGACGACAAGACGGAGCCGCTCTTTGCCGCCCTTTTCGCCCTCAACATGCTCATTCACACTCCCCGGGGACGGTCCTACTCCTTCGAAGAGATCTCCACCTGGCTTCAGGATGCGGGGTTCACGCGGCCCACGACCTTCCATTGCGACCTTCCCAACGACGCAAGCCTGATTCGAGCCCGGAAGCCGTTGTGAGCGTTCAAGGTGCCCGGAGAGGGCGAACGCGGCTAGTGAGGGGCATCGTTGACGCCCCTTGGAATCAGCGACTCTTTCATGAGAGGATTAAATGAAGCTCCACCTGTTGATCACGATCGGCGAGGACGTCAGTGCCCTGCACGGCGTTCGATTTGTGTCCTACTTTTTTCGCAACAAAGCTGGAGTCGAGCTGACCCTGCTCTACATCGCATCGAGCGTCGCCCCTGCGAGTGGATCGAACCACTTGCACCCCTTTCCGGTCGAAAGCCCCCTGTCCGCCAGCCAGGTAAAGAAAGGTCGGGCGGCCTTGGATGGCGCCCGCACACTCTTGGTGTCCCACGGCTTCTCACCCGGTGATATCCGAGCCAAGATGATGAACAAACAGTTTGGAACAGTGAAGGACATCGCGCGGGAAGCGCGTAAAGGGCAATACGATGCGGTGGTCCTGGGAAGGCGGGGGTATGCTTTGTTCGAGAAGACCTTTACGACCAGTGTCAGCCGAGAGATGATGGAGCATGGCATCGATTTTCCTATCTGGATCTGCAGGCTTCCGGAGGAAGGACGAAGAAACGTGCTGCTGTGCGTGGAGGACACGGAGCCCTTCTTGCGCATGGCGGACCACGTGGGCTTCATTCTGTCACGGGAGCCGGAGCACTCGGTCACGTTGCTCCACATTGATTCCGGAGAGGGCCAGGACGTGGACGCCCTCATGGCTCGCGCGAGGCAACAGCTTCTCCTCAATCACGTTTCCGAAGACCGCATCACGGAGCTCGTCTTACCCCAACGGCGGGTCCTCGCGGCGATCCTTGAAGAGGTCGACCGGGGCCGATATGCCGCCGTGGCCGTCGGGCGCGGCGGGAGGGAGAAAAAGGGCCTGATAGATAAATGGCTGGTCGGATCCATCAGTATGAAGTTGCTTGAGGTGCTCGAAAAGGCATCGCTCTGGGTCAGTAAGTGAAGATAGACCGAAACGCGGTAGACTATACCCGGACATTCGATCCGGATGAATGCCTGTCCCATTATGTTAAAAAAGCATAGTCCTTGCCTCTTATCCTTGCTTGACACGGTGATATGAATGCGCTAGGTAGGCTACAGAGTATAAATGGGGGTGGTTAGGTGTTTATTTTGAAGTCTTTGCCGATCGAGTGAACGTTTTTTTCTTCACGATTGCGAGGGACCTCTCAAAGTAACGCGCCGGTCTGTGTCAGCAACAGCAATGGAGAAAGGAAACAGCAATGCCCGAGGGCCGAGTCAAGTGGTTCAATGACAAAAAGGGGTATGGTTTTATCGAGACCAGCGACCAAGGAGATGTTTTTGTCCACTACAGCGCTATCGTAAAGGATGGGGGCGGCTTTCGTTCGTTGAGCGAAGGCGAGAAGGTCAGCTTTGAAGTGGAACGCGGTCCCAAGGGTCCTCAAGCGGTCAACGTGAAGAAGGTTTGAGCTCATCGATCATCGGCAATTCGTGACACGTCCTCCTACTTGATCAAGATCAAGAGCCAGGTCCCCTCGCCTGGCTCTCGAGCTTTCGGGCATTTGGCTTTGTCCAAAATGCGTCCTGGCTCCGCCGTTTGTTGCCTTCTTCAAGGCAGACCGACGAAGCGGCCTGCCTTGGTTCGCTGCTTCACACCCACCCTCCGGCTTTTCTAGAAGAACTTGTCTTGGAGCCCATACGGGTCTTTGAACTCGAGCTTGGGATCGAATCTCAGTTTTTTCTCTCCGCGCTGATCCACGTATTTCATGATCTCCAGATCCACCTTGAGGGGCACCTCGACACCCACCTTGGCCAGAGCCTGGCGCAAATAGGCCTCCGCCCGGGAGCCGAAGGCGATCGAATCGCCCAAAATGCGCAGCCCCTCCGCAGGATTGTGGAATCCCACCGAATTCTCAGCCCCCATGAACAACGAGCGATAAAACGCCTCCTCGTAGAATTCCTTGGCCTTCTCGTACAACGCAGGGTCAATCGTCTTCCCTTCCGCCTGAATCTTATGGGCCAGCTCGAAGAGCTTTGCGACGGTCGCACACTGGTACCCGGCCCGAATCATGATGGAAACCGTTCGATCCTGGATGGAAAAAACACGATCCTGAAGCCACTGGGGACTCTCGGCATGGCACTGCTTGCAGGCTTTCATGTCGGCCTGCACCGGGCTCATGACCCGATGATCCGACACCTTGAATACCCCGGCGATCGTGTAGGGCATGTGGCAGTCGGCGCAGGACGCCCCGGCCTTGAAGTGGGTGCTGTTGTTGGTCCAGAATTCATACTCGGGATGTCGAATGAAGGCCATCTTGAACCCGGTGACGTTCTGCTTCCACTCCTTGACGGATGCATCCTTTCGGATTTGCTGGATGATGTCTTCGATGGCGATGGAACCGAACTTGCTGTTTTGCCACGGGAAGTAAAGGCCCACGGACTTGTTCTCACTGTCCTTGGGGATATTGTAAGTCACGTGGCATTGCGCGCAGACGGCGGAGCGCAATTCCTGACGGGTCAGTTTCGCTGGATCGACTCCCATGGCCTTGAAAGCCTCGATGAGGGTGAATCCCCGCGAGATCCTGAGACTCATGTCCTTGTTGTCGTGACAATCGATGCAGGCAACCCCCAGATCCCGATTCTTTTCGGGGATCTTGCCGAGAACCTCCTTGAAGGGCTTTCGATAGTAATCGGTCCCCAGTTCTTTTTGCAGTCCGACGGAATACGGGCTCTTGCAGCTGAGGCACACACCGCCGGCACCGAGCCGCGACGCATCGATTTCCAGCTGGTCCCGAACCATGAAAGCATGTCCGCGGGGCTCGTTGTATTCAACGCCGAATCCCCAACCGTTAAACAGCAACGCCATGTAGGGGAACTGCGAGAGCTTGTCTACCGTGAGGGCGCCGCTGTCCATCCCGGTCTTGTACTTGCTGCGCCTCACAGGCACAGGTTCCGCCGTCTTTTTCCAAAGCTCGTACTCCTCGGGGTAGGCTTTCCCCCAGATCGTGGGATCGATTTCCCCGTCGGGAATGGTCACCACCTGGCGCGGCTGCGGCTTGGTCGGCTCACACCCGCAAGTCCCCAACGCCACAACCAACCCGACGCAAATCGCCACGGTGTAGTCCAGACACTTCGTCATCCTGTCCTCCTCTTTTCTGCGGTTGGATGGGATCCGGGCATCAATACGTCAAACGCACGCCAGCCAAGTGATGCTGCAAAAACCGATGGCAGTCCCAGCACTTGCGCTCCTGGTTGATCATCGCCACCCGTTCGGCATGACAGCGAATGCAGTTCGCCTGCACGAACCGCTTCCCGCGCTCGGAGATCGTGATGGTTTCCGGGGTTCGACCGCCATAGTAGACGGCGACATCTTTCATGCCGTCGACCGTTTTCCAGACATAGTAGGCGGGAAGGGTCTCATGGGGCAGATGACAGTCGACACAACGAACGGTCCGATGAGCGCCGACGTGGAACCAGGCCTCGTACTGGGACTGCATCACGTGGCAGGAAGAGCAGAACAGGGGCGTTTCGGACTTGGCCAGCAACTGCGGCGGTCCGAACGACACAAACACCCCCACGCCACCGGCCAGGACGACCAACAGCACCAGGACCTTCCAATTTCCTCTGGACAACAGACTCATCGGCATGCAACCTCGCTGAACGGATTTCAGAAACGGGACCTCAAGAGGATAACGCCCATGCCCTCACGGCCCTCCGGCCCGGGGTTGACACCGGCAACCGTGAGGCTCCACGAAGATCTCCCTGGGAATGCCGCAATTCTGCGCGATGGGACAGAGCTCATGCTTCGAGATAGCAACCATGGGTGCGTCGAGCGGAGAGAAACAGCCGCACCAGAGGGAACATGAATGTGAGAGGTATTCTACGGCTCAATACTAGATTTCAAGCCACTCGTCAACAGGGCACTCGAGGAGAGTCACAAAAACCTGAGGGCACTTAGAGAGTCCGTGGGGCGCCGCCCACGACCGGCAGAAGGCACTCCGTTGCCGGGTCTGTGACCACAAGCCTCAACGTTGTGGAGCTCAGGGATCAACCAGGATGGTTCCCTCGAGATAGAGGCTCGCCCGTCCTCCAATCTTCACCCGGGACATGCCCCGCTCGCAGTGGATCTCGCCCCCACGCCGCGACACCTGTCTGGCGAAGAGCGTCTTCTTCCCCAACCGCTCGGACCAAAACGGAATCAGCACGCAGTGGGCCGACCCGGTCACCGGATCCTCGTTGACACCCACACGGGGCGCGAAAAAGCGCGAAACAAAGTCGCAATCTTCTCCCGGAGCCGATGGCGACTTTGTTTCGCGCTTTTTCGCGCCCCGTGTGGG
>CAZGQL010000102.1:0-15870 GCA_964527905.1 uncultured Syntrophobacteraceae bacterium | reverse complement strand
AAAGTTAACCCAATGGGTGGGATTTTTTTTGACCATGAATCGCTCAATTTAGGTACAAGCCAATCATGGATACCGCGTGGAACTATATCAACGGTGAGGAGATCAAAATCCTAAAGGAGAAAGCCTTAGAGGTTAGAAAGCTGAAGAGGTATTGAGCTAAAATGTCCATAGCGGCTTTCTTGACTAAATGGGTCTTCCATTGGTGCCCGGAGAAGGCGATCGTCATCGGAGGGTTTTCTCTGATGTGGGATGCCCGTTGTGCGGGAATCTACACGGGAATTGGCACGTGTGTCGTCTGGGCGGCCTGGCATGACAGGCTCAGGGGAAGGATTCCGGCCATGCCTTTGCTTGGCGCCGTTTCCGCACTACTTTTCCCTTTGATAATCGACGTAGTCTCATTGAGGATGGCCATTCGGCCGCCCTCGAACGAGATTCGCTTCCTAACAGGGATACTATTCGGTGCAGGCTTTGGGTGTTGGTATCTTCCCAGCGTCCTCACGGTCGTCGCTCCGGGCCATCTAATCCATTCTCGTTTGTTGAGCTCCTTTGGCGAATATGGATTCCTGGTACTCACTCTTGCCTGCGTCTACGCCGCCAAGTGGCTGAACCACGTACTCGCGTATGTCATGCTGAACGCATTGTCCATTGTCGGTTTTGTCGCTTTGATCACGAGCCTATGCATGAGCCTCATCGTAATGTTCGCCAGGGCAGCCTCTCGATGGTTTAGTAGAGCGAAAGGGAAAGGGGGATGCCGTTGCACTGCTTCAAACAATTACTTTTCTCCCTGAGATTCCGTTCATGGAGCGGGTTTTGGTGCCGCGAGGGACCGCGGTGCTGGAAATTGGAAGATGCATCCACGGCGAGGCTCCGGGGGCTGTTTTGTCAGCCTGGAGCCTTCCTCATGGCACTATTGATGCTGATTCCGTTGCCGATTTGGGCCGCCGGCTCAGTTTACTGTCCTGCTGATCTCCATGTACACTACGAATGGGAGGCCGGGGCGCTACCGCCGCCTTACCATTATCAGTATACGATCGACGTAAGGGGAAACGGAGAGGGGAGTGTTGCCATGATTCCGGATTACGCAACGGACCGGGCGCCCGTTTGGACCGAACGTTTTTACGTGAACGGTGCTTCGCTCGAGCAGCTCTGTGAGCGGCTGTCAGCGGAGGGCCTGTGGACCCGGCGGTGGGAGACGGCAGATCAACCGCTTCTTGGTGCCAGCAGGGAGTCTCTCACGGTGATAGCCGATTCCAGGCAAGCCGTCATCCCGCCATTTCCCGCCGTCTCGCTTCGGGGACATGCTGAGGCTGTCTACTGGGCCGTCAAGTCCCTTGTGCCCGAAACGCTCTGGGAAGGGTTCGAAACGCGACGACGGCAATATCAGAGGAGGCACTGGGGCCCATGAGATGAGGAAGCGGGGATCCTTGGCGGATCCCCCGCTTCCTGGGAAATTCATTTCTTGCCGGAGCCGGCGTTTTGGACCAGGCGCAGACAGTCGGCCACGGGGGAGTAGTCCAGTGGGAGCACCCAGCCCGCGATCTGGGCCGCTTTGGCTGCCGGATCCGTGGGCTGGAGGTCCAGCAGGGCCTTGGCCACCTGCTCCCGAAGTTCCGCCGGCGTGTGCTCCGCAGCCACCATCGGGAACTCGGGGTAGAGCGGAGTCGAATGGGCGAACGGGAAATTGTCGGAGATCTTGTTGATCACGCGCAGCTCATCCATGTTGACTTTCCCGTCCCGCGCCATTTCCTCGAGGGTCCCCGCGATGACAGCCCCCCCGTCCACGGCGCCGTTCAAGACGGCGTAGACGACGTGCTGGACGGATTTGGTCTCACGGACGGACTGGAAATCCCGGTCCGGGTCGATTCCTTTTTCCAGGAAGAGCCGCTTGACGATGAGCCAACCCGCGAAGGAGCTTTTCGCCCGGGTCATGAATTCCTTCCCCTTGAAATCCGAGAGCTTGGTGATCGGACTATCCTTGCGGACCAGGATGCTGGAGGCGACATGCTCCGTGCGCTGGTTTTTGACCTCCTTCGACATCGTGGCGATGGCCTGTGCCTTGTTCTCATCCCTCAGCTGGATGTAGATGGACGGGTTCGAAAAGAAAAAATCGATCTTGCCTTCCTTCACTCCCGCGATCAAATCCTTGTCGTTTAACGCAACGATGGTGAAGGTCTTGCCGAGCTTTTGGGACAGGTATTCGGCCGTCGGCTTCCATTCGAGCACGCCGACGTCGATCCCCTTGTAGGCCTGGATGCCGATCTTGTAGTCCTGGGCCAGGCTGGGTGTGGAGAGAGCGAAAACCACTGTGACGAGTGCACCTAAAATTGCGCCCTTGGTCTTCTTCGCGAACATGAACGGTCTCCTTTCCTGATGACAGCGAATCGGTGGAATGGTGTGGTCCGGGCGGTGTTACCCGTGACTTGGTCGGCATCGCCCCCATTGGACTTGACAGAAAATGCTCATCCTGCAATGGAGTAGGACAATGGAGGCGTTGCCGGGCGTGGGGTCTGCAAGGATTTTCGAGACACGAGCAGGAACTCTTCCATTGACTGGTCGCTGCGTGCCTGCGGCGGGAGTTGGATTCCATTGATAAGCCGCCTCCTCTGGAGTGCAACGATGAAGATACTGGGGATTAAGTTCAAGAACATCAGCTCGCTGCTCGGAGAGTGGGATCTCCGTTTCGACCGGCCACCCTTTTCCGACACGGGAATTTTTGCCATCACCGGACCCAATGGCTCGGGCAAGTCATCGATCCTCGATGCTCTCACCCTCGGTCTCTACGGCGAGACAGCCCGATTGAAGACGCCCGACTCCGAAATCACGAGCTGGCCTGCCGAGGAATCGTATGCCGAGGTCACGTTTCGCGTCGGAGAGGATGTCTACCGAAGCCGCTGGTGGGTGCGAAGGGGAGCCGATACCCCCATGGGCCCCGAAATGTCCCTGTCGGCGGTCAACGGCGAGGAGACCGTCCTGGAAGACCGGATCAGCCGTGTGCGGAGCCGCGTTGCCGAAGTGACGGGCCTCGATTTCAAGCGCTTTTGCCGCTCGGTTCTCCTCGCCCAGGGAGAATTCGCCGCGTTTTTGAATGCTTTGGAAAGCGAACGGGCAGAAATCCTGGAAAAAATCATCGGGGCGGAAATGAGCCGGGAGCTCGAGGAATCGGTGCGCAACCGCGCGGTGGCGGAGCAGGAGCGGCTCATGCGCTTGCGGGAGCTTGCCGCGGGCTATCCGGCGATCGACCGCAGGCAGCTGGAGGCGATCGAGGAGGATTGGGAGCAGGCGCAGGAGGCGCTCGCATCGCTCGATCGGCAGCTCGAGGACCTCATGGCCCGCAAGGAGAGCCTAACCAAGCTCGTTGATCTTGAAACGTCGCTCCAGGATGCCGAGGAGGCCCAAACACTCGCTGAGAACGAATGGGCCTCGGTTCGCAAGGATCTCGAGCGGCTGGACAAGGCCCTCATCGCGCGCCCTTTCGCCGATGAGCTGCGTCGGATCGTGTCCCTGGGGGAGCGTGCGGATGCGGCCCGGGAACGGTTGGAGACCGTGCGGGGGGAAGTCTCGGCCGATGAGGCCCGGTTGCGGGAGGCGGAGGAACGCCTGGGACACAATCGTGAAAAACTCGAAGACACACGCAGGCGGCTCGAATCGAGGAGAGAGGAATTGGCGGACGCCCTGCGCCGGGATCATGACATCGAGGGACAGACCCGACGTTTCCTCGAAACCGTGTCCCGTTACGAGGCGCTGGAAGCGTCCCGCAAAGCCATGCTCCAACAGCAGGAGGACCTGAAGGCCAAACTCGCCGAAGCCAGGCACAGGGCAGACCTCATGGGCCGGTCGCTCGAGCGGCGTTCCGCCGATGCGGCCCTGGACGGGGTGATGGAACGGATCGAGGCCCTGGCCGCGCGTCTCGTCGAGGTTCGCGGTCTGTCGAGCGAGTGCGCTGCGCGATTGGCCGAGACCCGGAAGCTGGGGGATGTGGCGTCGAGGGAGTTTCAACGAGCGGAGCGGGCCGAGCGGCGCGCACGGGAAAAGGCGGATCGAGTCTCAGGTCGCAAGGATGAGCTGGAGCGGCAATTGGCGGAGCTTCTGGGATCGGAGGACGCCCGGTCGCTGGCCATCGAAATCCAGAATCGCAAGCAAATCCTATCCGCATGTCGAGAGCTTCTTCAGATTGGACACCGTTACCAGGAGGAGGGGCTTGCTTCGGACGTTCTCGGTGAGCTGGAACGGGTGAATTCCCGGCGGCAGGAGCTGGAGTCGTCCCTGGTCGAGGAACGGACGAAGTGGAAGGAACTCGAGGACAGGATCCTGTGGAGGGACACCTTTCGACGGCTGAGCGCCGAGCGGAGTGAGTTGCGCTCGGGAACCCCCTGCCCCTTGTGCGGCGCGCTGGACCATCCCTTTATGGAGCAGGGGTTGCCCGACCTGTCGGATCTCAACCAAACCGTCGAAGGGATCGAGGGGCGCATCGGTGCGATGGAGGCGGAGCTCAACGAGCTGGCGGACCGGGCCTTGAGGTTGAGCGAGCAAGCCCGGACGGCGGAAAAGCTTCAGAATGACTGGGCGGCGGCCTGTGAACGGGCGGGGGGCAGTTGGGGCATCCTGGATACCCAGTTGATCCAGGATGAAATCCGGTCCCAGGAGTCGGCCATCCAGCATGCGAAGTTCCTGATCCGCTCCACCCGGTGGCAGAAATGGCGACTGGCCTGGCTAAACATGATCCTGGGCCGAAGACTCCAGAAGCTTTCGCGGCGGGAAAAGGCACGAAACACGCGTCTGCAGGAACACGAAGCGCACCAGCAAGCCTTGCTGGATCTCGAGGGGCGGTCGAGGGATCTTCAGGAAGAGGAGACGGGGATCCTCGGGGATCTGGCGCAACTTCTCCAGCCATTCGGAGAACGCCCCCCGGAGACGGGGTCCGAAACGGCGCTCCTGGAACAACTTCGGTCCCGTTCGGCGACCTATGGCGACGAACGGAAGCGACATCAGGAACTGACGGAGGAGCTACACGCCCTGGAGAAGGCAATCGATTCCTTGGCTTCGGAAGTCGAGCGCAGCCATGCCGAGGCTCAGGCGCTGGCTTCGGAAACGGAGTCCATTCAAGCGACCCTCACTCCCATGCGGGCCGAACGGGAATCCCTCTATGCAGACTTGGACCCGGCCGGGGAATTGCGTGAGTTGGAGGAGACCATCAATCGGTTGACTACCGAACAGGGCGAACTGGCCCAGGGGATCGATGCGCTGTTTCAGTCGATCGAATCGAAGCGGCGATCCCTGCCGGGGTTGGAGAAGGATTTCGAGGAGGTCGGGGCCGAGCTGGAGACGGCCGAGCAGGAGCTGCGCGAGAGGCTGGTGCCCGCCGGGATCGAATCGATCGAAGCCGCCAGGCCGGTCTTGAAGGCGTTGGAGCAAGAGGAGTCTCTGCGCCGTAGGGCGGTGGCCGTGGCCCAGACGCTCGAGGAGGCGCGTTCCAGGGCAGCGGCTGCGCGGGAAACCCTCGATGAAGCTCGGGCGAAAACCTCCACGAGCGATACGGTCGAGGCGCTGGAGCAGCGGATCGCATCCATTCAGAAAGCCCATGAGGCGCAACGGGAGAAGACGGAGGAGCTGGAACGAACTCTTGAGGAACGGCGTCGGGTGGATCGGGAATACCGGGAAACCTTGCGGGCCCTCGAGGATCAGGAGCGGGTTTGCGCGGAAGTCGCGGCCGATGAGAAATCCCTCCGCGAAGAGAATGGAGCCGAAATTCGAAAGAAACTCCAGCGCCTCATGCTGGACCGCCTCGTGGAGCAGTCCAACGCGCACTTGTCGCTGTTGAGCGGTCGCTATCTGCTTCGGACCGTTGCGGAGGATGGCTTTGCCTTTGAGGTGGAGGACATGACCCAGCAGAGAAACCATCGCTCGGTCAGGACGCTCTCGGGGGGGGAAGCCTTCTTGGTGAGTCTCAGCCTGGCGCTGGGGATGTCGGACCTTGCGGCACAACATCGCCGGATCGAATCCCTTTTCCTGGACGAAGGGTTTGGGACCCTCGACGAGGAGACTCTCTACCGGGTCATGGCGGCCCTCAAGGGTTTGCGGGCCAACGGGAAAATGGTGGGGATCATTTCCCACGTGAAGCGCCTCGCCGATGAAATCCCGACCCAAATCAGGGTGGAGCGGGAAGCGGGGGGAAGATGCCGATTGACGGTGGCGGCCTGACGGGGACGGATCGTGCCCGCGGAAAGGATGACGGAATGGAAGAGTTCAACGACGTCACGGTGGTGAAAAAAGCGAACGTGTACTTCGATGGAGGCGTGACCAGTCGCACGATCGTCTTTCGCGACGGCTCCCGCAAGACCTTGGGGATCATGCTCCCCGGCGATTATGAATTCAGCACGGGGGATCGGGAAATCATGGAGATCCTCTCGGGGGAGCTTGAGGTCCTGCTTCCCGGCGCAACCGCCTGGAAGAGCGTGAGAGGCGGCGAAACCTTCGAGGTGCCGGCCCAGTCCAGGTTCGGCCTCAAGGTGAGGTCCCTCACAGACTACTGTTGCTCGTTCATCCGGTGAGGAACCGTCCAACCACAGGCATGCGGCAATCGAGCGGGAATGAACCCCGCGCCTCCGTCATGATGGGTCGGTACAGGGTCGGGCGGGGTTTATCCCCGCTCGAGCTCCGACTTTTCAAGAGCCTCTTGTGGTTGTGCGAGTCCTCGGGACCGCGCCACGCAAACGGGTGGCGGAACCCCCATCGGCATCCCCGAACGTTCTCCGCCTGACACCCGCGGGGACAGGCTTTGTCGGGGATTCAGTCGCTCGCAGGCAGCCGGATTCCCGCCTTTGCGGGAACAGCGTCTCCCCAGTGGGCCCGTTATGTTGTGGGCGGTCCTTGGTTGTGTGGATCGGACCTAGGCCGATTTGGTGAACTTGGCCGGGATGTAGCCGCTCGAGCCTTTCTGTTCGGCAATCTCGGGCTTCACGGACACCAGCTTCTCCATCTTGATGAAGCCGGTGCATTCCGGGCATCGCTCGATCACATTAGGTTTCTGGGAACCGTCTTTTCCTTGCACAAAAGATCGATTCCCATCCACAAAGAGGGTTTCCACAGCCGGTCCGACAGGTCGGTGAATCACCAGGATCGGATGGCCACATTTGTGGTAGAGTTTGTCCAGTTTCATCTGCTTCCTTTCATGGTCTCTGAGGCATTTCAGCACGTCCGATCCGACGGCGTCCCCTCGTCGGCCGAGATGGTTCAGGCCGTCCAAGACGGGGCCGTGCGTGTCGAAACGTTGCTGGTGGTCCCAATCATTCCCGCTGGATTTCCGACCGAAACGCGAGAGGGAGCCGGTCCTCCCCAGGGAGCCGTGCTCCAATTGCCAGTGTTATCGGCATTTGTGGCGTGTTCTCAACAAGAGGATGCGCCCTCGGGGCCGGCAGAGCGCATTTTCGGATCCAGGCGCGGGCCGGCGCCTATCCGGCGCCTCCCTCCCGGGACGAATCCAGTCAGGGGACCTCGACCAGACCCAGCGATTTTGGTAGGAAAAATCCTGACACGGAAATCAGCGGTTCACTCATATTCACGCAGACACGAATGTTGTATAGCACGTACCGGATGCGTCTTTGGCGCAGTGGCCGCTTCGCCGTTTTCTCATTCCGGGGTGGGATCGGCGCAGTGTGGCGTGGGTCATCCGAGGTGACATGGAAGCAAAGGCGAAGAAAACCGATCCGCCTTGGGACGAGCTGGCGCGCCTGCGGGAGCGCGTGAGCGAGCTGGAAGCACGGGAGGCCTGGTACCGTGAGGCGCGGGAGGGGTCCGGGAGGGAGAGGGATCCGCTGCGCACCGTCTTTGACCATGCGCGCGGCGCCCTGCTGGTGCTGGATGGACAGGGCCGCTGCGTCGACATGAATCCTTCCGCCGCTGCGTTGACGGGCTATGGACGCGCGGAGATCCTTGGGGCGAGCGTCAGCCTACTCTTCTTCGACGATTCGAGTGGGACGAGTGGCGCCCATTTCCTCGCTTCGGAGGACGGGCTCTTTTGGCCCGGCAGAATCCTTCGGCGCCGAGATGGCACCGTGCTCAGTGTGGATGTGACCAGCATCCCGTTTACCCTCAAGGATAAGGAGCTCGTCCTCCTGATCGTCCGGGAGATCACCGACCGCAAAGCCAAGGACGAGCTTCCGGGAAGGATCCACGACCAGCTCGAGTGGTGCATCGAAAAGAGCGCCCATGAGCTTCAGGCGGCGAACCGGATGCTCAAGGGGGAGGTCGAGGAGCGCAAGCGGGCCGAGGACGAGCTCAAACGGACCAAGGAGTACCTCGCCAACGTGATCGAAAACTCCGTCGATGCCATCGGCATCGTGGACAGCCACGGCCGATTCATCCTCTGGAACCGGAGAGCCGTGGAGATTTACGGCTACTACCCGGAGGAGCTGGCAGGGAAATCCTCGTTCGATCTGTACGCGGACCCGGTCGAACTGGGAAAGATGCTTGAAAAGCTCCGACGCGACGGGGTCGTGCGCGAATACGAGATCCTCATGAAAAAGAAGGACGGCAGCATTGTACCCATGGATATTTCCATCAGCCAGTTGAAGGACGAACAAGGACGAACCATCGGCAGCGTGTGCGTGGCCCGGGACCTTTCAGAGCGGAAGAAGGGGGAAATGGAGCTGAAGCGGGCCCGGGATGAGCTGAGCCGTTATTCCAAGGAGCTCGAGCGTCAGGTACGGGACCGAACCCGGGAGATTTCGGGCATCCTCCAGTACACGCCGGCCGTGGTCTACCATAAGGATGTGGACGGCAACTATACGCTGGTGAACGCACGGTTCGAGGAGCTGTTCAACGTCAGTCGAGAGGCGATCCTGGGCAAGTCGGACCACGAGATCTTCCCGCAGCCCCTGGCGGACATGTTTCGGACCAACGATCTCCACGTGCTTGCCGAAGGCCGACCGATCCAGGTGGAGGAGCGTTTTCCCCATCGGGACGGAATGCACACCTACCTGTCGGTGAAGTTCCCACTTTATGACGAGCATGGAGTGGCCACGGGGACGTGCGGCATCGCCACGGACATCACGGAGCTCAAGAAGGCCCAGGTGCAGCTCCGCCG
Organism: uncultured Syntrophobacteraceae bacterium; assembly: GCA_964527905.1. Taxonomy (GTDB): domain Bacteria; phylum Desulfobacterota; class Syntrophobacteria; order Syntrophobacterales; family Syntrophobacteraceae; genus CALBZH01. Next base: position 6,788 of record CAZGQL010000102.1, on the reverse strand, counting down.
CCTCTCGGGAAGCATCATGGCCAGCCAGGAAAAAGAGCGGGCGGCGATCGCCCGGGAGCTGCACGATGAACTCGGGCAAGTGCTCACCGCCCTGCGCATGGATGCCGTCTGGATGATGAAACACCTGAAGGAATCCGACGAGTGGGCGTCCAACCGCGCCGGTACCATGTGCTCCATGATTGAAAAGACCATCGACGAAGTCCGTTCCATCGCGCTGCGCCTCCGCCCCAGCGTTCTGGACGACTTGGGCCTGATTCCGGCCCTGGAATGGTACACGGCGGACCTTGAGAAACGTTCCGGTATCGCCATCATCCTGAATCACCGAGCCGTTCCCAAGGTGGATGACCTGGTTGCCACCGCCGCCTACCGCATCACTCAGGAAGCGCTCACCAACGTGGTGCGCCATTCCATGGCAACCCATGCGGAGGTCTCGCTGGAAGGCGAGGGGGAGGCGCTGACGATCACGGTGGTGGACAACGGCCGCGGCTTCAACCCCCACGAACTCGCCGAATCGGAGTGCGTGGGGCTGGCGGGCATGCGGGAGCGGGCGAGTTTGGCCGGAGGCACTTTGGCGATCCATTCGGAGCCCGGAAAAGGGACGGAAGTCCGTTGCACGCTGCCCCTTTTCGGGAAGACGGAAGCGGTCCCATGATCCGGGTGCTGCTTGCGGACGACCACAGCATCGTGCGGGCCGGCCTGGCGCGGATCATCGAGGAGAGCGGCGACATCCAGGTGGTGGCCGAGGCCTCCGACGGTCGGGAGGCCATCAGGAAGACGGGCGAAACCTCCCCGGACGTGGTCGTGGTGGACATTTCCATGCCCGGGCTGGACGGCCTCGAGGTCATCACGCAGCTCCAGGCCGCCTATCCCAGACTCCCCATCCTCGTGCTCACCATGCACGAGGAGGAGCAGTACGTGATACGGGTCTTCAGCGCCGGGGCCATGGGCTACATCACCAAGCGCTCGGCGCCGGAGCAGCTGGTCGCGGCCATCCGGAAGGTGCATTCGGGAAGCCGCTATCTGACGGACGCGGCGGCCGAATTGCTGGCACTCCATGTGGCCAAGGGGGTCCCGGGGCGTTCCCTCCTCGATTCCCTCTCCAACCGGGAAATCCAGGTGCTGCGGCGCCTCGCCATGGGCCAGACGACCCGCGAGATCGCCGAGTCCTATAACATCAGCACGAAAACCGTCGACACCTACCGCTTTCGCTTGCTGAAAAAGCTGAACTTGCGCAACAACACGGAACTGTCCCGGTTCGCCATCCAGCACGGACTGGTGGAAATCTGACCCCCCTCGGCCGCATCGTCCGACCGACAGGGATGCGCAAGGATTCCATAAATGGGCCAACCCCCACGCCCCTCCCATGGCCGCGTCGGTGCGTAAGAAAAACCATTACAAGTCGAACAGTGAATCCTGACATCAAAATCAGAAGCGCTCCGATTTCGCCCCTTGCTCCGATCCCGTATAAGCGAGGGACCTCGGAGTTCCGGGAGGCACCCTTGACGCAGCGGCGGGCCGGACACGCCGGGATCGAAGCCGCTGAAACCGCCGTCGCGGAGCTTGAAGGTTCCTGAATGTCGCAGGGATTGTGGACGCTGAGTACCCCTCCACAAGATAACGTGCCCAGAGAGGAGACGTCATTCCCGCGAACGCGGGAATCCAGATGCCTGCCAACGACTGGATCCCCGCCGGAAGCATGCGGAGATGACGTATGAGAGGCATGGTCACCTTATCGTGTGGCGCAGTACTGAGAGCGTCTGTTTCACACACCAAAAGGGAGGAGTTCCATCATGTCGCTGAAGCGAAAGAAAATCACGGTCGTGGGTGGAGGCTTTGTCGGGGCAACGTCGGCTCACTGGATCGCCGCGAAGGAGCTCGCGGATGTCGTCTTGATCGATATCATCGAAGGGATGCCCCAGGGCAAGGGGCTCGACCTGCTGGAAGCCGGCCCGGTCGAAGGGTTTGATGTCAATGTCATCGGGACCAACGACTACGCGGACACCGCCGATTCCGACCTGGTGATCATCACGGCCGGCATCGCCCGCAAACCTGGTATGAGCCGCGACGATCTTCTGAACATCAACACCGGCATCGTCAAGGAAGTCACCGCGCAGATCTGCAAGTACTCGCCCAACGCCTTCCTGATCATCGTCTCCAATCCCCTGGACGCCATGGTCTACGTGGCGCACAAGGTGAGCGCTTTCCCCACCAACCGCGTGGTCGGCATGGCAGGGGTCCTGGATTCAGCCCGCTTCCGCGCCTTCATCGCCATGGAGCTCGGCGTGTCCGTCAAGGACATTCAGGCTTTCGTCCTCGGAGGCCACGGCGACACCATGGTGCCGCTGCCCCGCTACACGACGGTTTCCGGGATCCCGATTCCCGACCTCATGTCCGCCGAGCGCATCGAGGCCTTGGTGGATCGGACTCGCAAGGGCGGCGGGGAGATCGTCAACCTGCTCAAGACCGGCAGTGCGTTCTTCGCGCCCTCCGCTTCCGCCGTCCAGATGGCCACGGCGATCCTGAAGGACCAGAAGCGCATCCTGCCCTGCGCCGCCTACTGCGACAAGGAATACGGTGTGGGCGGCTATTTCGTCGGGGTGCCGGTTCTGTTGGGCGCCGGCGGTGTGGAGAAGGTGATCGAGATCCAGATGACGCCGGACGAAAAGGCCGCCTTCGACCGGTCGGTGCAGGCCGTGCGGGATCTGGTCAAGGAGCTCAAGGTCTGAGAGCGGGTCTTCCCGGTGAACACGCGACCGTAGTGGGGAGAGCCTCCCGATCCAGTGGTCAGGATCTGCGGTGCGCTTGTGGGTGGGGATCCACCCAGTCGTCGTTGACTGAACGTCGCCCCCGCGAAGGCGGGGGCCTGGAAAACCGCATGAAGAGCGGGTTTCCGCCTTTGCGGGAATGGCGTTGGAGCGCGGCGTCGGCGGAAAAGCACCGTGCCTCCGGTCAGCGATGTGCGGTTGGGTGGGGCTTTCTCCGCCCGTGCATTGGGGATTGCGACACGCCTCACTGATGACAGAAAGGAACTTCATAAATGGCGATCAAAGTCATCATCGAACGAAAGGCCATCCCGGGCAATGAGCTCGAGCTCAACCGGCTTCTCATGGAACTTCGCTCCCGGGCGATGAAGCTCAAGGGCTACATTTCCGGGGAAACCCTGCGGGAGGTAGACGATCCCAATACCTCCATCGTGATTGCCACCTGGGACAGCATCGAGGACTGGAAGGCTTGGGAGGACAACCCAGAGCGCAAGGAGCTTCAGGCTAGGATCGACGGGTTGCTCAGGGCCCCGGCACGGCATCGCGTGTTCATGTACTTCTAGGGGGACGGGGGACTCGTTCTCCCGGGGACGCGCCCGGAGGACGACGAACGAGGCAGGGGAACCGGAAAAGGGGAGCTCGATGGGAGTCGTAGCAGACAAGATAGAGGCGTTCAAGCAGAAGGAAGCGAAGATCAAGGAGATGGGCGGGGCCAAGGCCGTCGCGACGCAACATGAGCGCGGCAAGATGACGGCCCGTGAGCGTTTGGACTATTTCTTCGACCCGGGGACGTTTCGGGAGCTGGACATTTTCGTGCGGCACCGGGGGACGCTGTTTGGGCTGGACAAGATGGACATCCCCGCCGACGGCGTGATCACGGGCTACGGCAAGGTGAACGGCCGGGACGTGTTCGCGTTTTCCCAGGATTTCACCGCCAGGGCGGGGACGCTGGGCGAAATGCATTCCAAGAAGATCTGCAAGGTCATGGACATGGCCCTCAAAACCGGAAAGCCCCTGGTGGGCTTCAACGACTCGGGGGGGGCCCGCATCCAGGAAGGGGTGGACTCCCTGTCCGGCTACGGCCAGATTTTTTATCGCAATGCCATCGCCTCGGGAGTGATTCCGCAGATTTCCGCCATCATGGGGCCCTGCGCCGGCGGCGCCGTCTACTCCCCGGCCATGACGGACTACGTCTTCATGGTGAAGAACACCAGCTACATGTTCATCACGGGCCCGGACGTCATCAAGTCCGTCCTGGGAGAGGTGGTGACGCAGGAGGAGCTGGGCGGCGCCATGACGCATGCCTCCAAGAGCGGCGTGTCCCATTTCGCGTGCGAGAGCGATGCCCACTGCATCGACGAGATCAAGCGACTCCTCTCCTTCCTCCCGGACAATAACATGGAAGACCCGCCGGTCGTCCCAACCACGGACTCACCGACCCGTACGGACCCCGCCCTCGATGCGATCATCCCGGACAACCCCATGGGCTCCTACGACATGAAGGATGTCATCCGCTCCCTCGTGGACCATGGAGACTTCATGGAAGTCCATGAACACTACGCCCAGAACATCATTGTGGGATTCGGGCGGATGAACGGTCGCACGGTCGGCATCATCGCCAACCAGCCCAAGGTTCTCGCCGGGTGCCTCGACATCGATTCCTCGGACAAGGCGACCCGCTTCATCCGGTTCTGCGACGCCTTCAACATCCCGATGATCACCCTGCCGGACGTCCCGGGCTATCTTCCCGGGAAGCATCAGGAGATGGGCGGCATCATCCGTCACGGGGCCAAGCTGCTTTGGTGCTATTCCGAGGCCACCGTCCCCAAGATCACCCTGATCTGCCGCAAGGATTACGGGGGCTCCTATCTCGCCATGTGCTCCAAAGACCTGGGCGCGGATCTTGTCCTCGCCTGGCCGACCGCCGAAATCGCCGTCATGGGGGCCGAAGGGGCCGCCAACATCATCTTCCGCAAGGAAATCCAGGAAGCGGCGGACCAGAAAGCCAAGCGTCAGGAAAAGATCGAGGAGTACCGGAACCTGCTCTACAACCCCTACATTGCCGCCTCCCGCGGGTACATCGACGGGGTCATCCTGCCGAGCGAAACGCGGCCGCGCCTGATCGAAGCCCTCGAGGTGCTGTGCACCAAGCGGGAATCCAGACCGGCCAAGAAACACGGCAACATCCCCATGTAGTCCTTGGGACCTGGATTGCACGGAAGCCAACGAGAAAGGCCATCGCATGACCGTCAACAAGAAAATCCTTGCAGCCATCACCGCGGCCATCCACGAATACGTGGCGGCCGAGGGGGTTCCGGTGACCGCCGCTCCCGTCGCCGAAAGACGTCCGGAGCCGCCTCCCGGTCCGCCCTTCAGCCCGTGGGCCCTGGCGGGAAGACAGTCCATGATGGATATGCGGCGATTCCTCCAGATGCGGCTGGTCCGATAACCGATCCGATGATCCGCCCCGTTTCGGGCGGCTTGATGTGACACACAAGGAGACAATCCATGGATGATCTGCACGGCACCCTGACAGCCAAACTGATCGACGACCAAACCCCCGTCACCAACCCGGTCAAGGTCCAGGACCTGACCTTCCGCGACGGCCACCAGTCCCTGTTCGCCACCCGCGGACGTACGGAGGATTTCCTGCCCATCGCCGAACAGATGGACCAGGTCGGGTTCTACTCGATGGAAGTCTGGGGGGGCGCCACCTTCGATACCATGCACCGGTTCTTGAACGAGGACCCTTGGGAGCGCATCCGCACCCTGAAAAAATACATCAAGAAGACCCCGTTCTCGATGCTGCTTCGGGCGCAAAACCTGGTCGGCTACCGCAACTACGCCGACGACCTGGCCGAGGCCTTCGTGGAGCGCTCGTGCGCGAACGGGATCGACATTTTCCGCACCTTCGACGCCCTGAACGACTACCGCAACTTCGAAACCGTCGTCCGGGTCATCAAGAAAAACAAACACTTCCAGGGCTGCATCTGCTACTCCCTGACCCAGCCACGCCTCGGCGGGCCCGTCTACAACATGGACTACTACGTCCAGAAGGCCAAGGACCTGGAAAACATGGGCGCGGACACCATCTGCATCAAGGACATGGCCGGTCTGATCGCCCCCTATGACGCCTATATCCTGGTGAAGGCCCTGAAGGCGGCCGTGAAGGTCCCCATCCATCTCCACAGCCATTTCACCTCGGGCATGGCCGACATGTCGCTCCTCAAGGCCATCGAGGCGGGGGTGGACATCGTGGACACCTGCCTCATCCCCTGGGCCTACCGGACGTCTCATCCCGCCATCGAGCCGCTGGTGGTCACCCTCCAGGGCACCAACCGCGACACGGGACTGGATCTCAAGCTGCTCGCCAAGTGCAGTGAGCACATGGAAAAGATCTCGCCCAAGTACCGCCATTTGCTGGACGACCGGATCTCCATCGTCGACATCAACGTGCTCCTGCACCAGACTCCCGGCGGGATGCTTTCCAATCTCGTGAACCAGCTGCGGGAAATGGACGCTCTGGACAAGATCGACGAAGTGTTCAAGCAGCTTCCCATCGTGCGCCGCGAACTGGGGCAGGTGCCCCTGGTCACGCCCACCAGTCAAATCGTGGGCATCCAGACGGTCAACAACGTGCTCTTCGACACTCCCAACGAGCGCTACAAGATGATCACCGCCCAGGTGAAGGACCTCTGCTATGGACTGTACGGCAAGACCGCCGTCCCCATCGATCCCGAGGTCCAGAAGAAGGCGCTCAAGGGCTATGCCCGCGGCGAGACGCCCATCACGGTCCGTCCGGCGGACGTGCTCGAGCCCGAGCTCGAAAAGGCCAAGAAGGACGTCGAGGGGCTCGCCAAGGACCTCGACGACGTGATCATCTACGCCTTGTATCCCACGACCGGGAAGCGCTTCCTCAAGTGGAAATACGGGCAGGAAGAGGTCCCCAAGGACGTGCTGCCCAGGACCATGGAAGATGTGAAGGCCGAGGAGGAGCTGATCAAGAAGGCCAAGGCGGGGCTCCTT
>CAZGQL010000101.1:13160-16035 GCA_964527905.1 uncultured Syntrophobacteraceae bacterium | reverse complement strand
TGGTACTGCGTGAGAAATTGCGTGGGAGAGTAGGTCGCCGCCGCCCCTTACCTTGTCCGATGCCAGCCAGGTGAACCCAGGCTGGCATCGGTGTTTTTGGGGGGGCTTTCCCGAGGACAAACAGAGCCCTCCACGCGATCAGGAATCGATGGGTTGGATGTTCTCCGTTGCCCAGGCGATGAGCTCGTCGTAGGTCGTGCCCTTGGGAAAGAACTCAGCCACACCCAGCGCCTTCAAACGAGGGATGTCCTGGTCCTCCAGAAAGCCGCCCGCCGTGACTCGGATGTTGGATACCCCTTCCTTCTCCAACAGTTCGAAAACCTTCTCGAAGGCGCTGAGATTGGTTCCAGGCAGGGTGGTGATGCCGATGTGGTCGACGGACTCCTGCACGGCTGAGGCGACAATTGCCGCCGGGTCTTGCAGTTCCGTGTAGATGACTTCGAAACCGGCCTCGCTGAAGGCCGTCGCCAGCTTCATAACTCCGGCCTCATGTCCTTCCCCGAATTTTGCCATGAGAATCCTGACCCGTCGCTTGCTCATGGGCGTTCCCCCTGTCAATGATGTGAAGATTCTGTCGCGGATGGGGTCGAGCAGGATGCCTCGACCTCGAGTGAGCACTCGCTTGGATCGATGCGCCCGGTCATTGTTCGCAGTGGTGTTTGATGTTGACCCCACGGACGATGAATACAACGCTTTCTGCGATGTTGGTGGCCTGGTCCGCCACGCGCTCCAGGCACCTGGATGCAATGATGGTTTGGACGGATCGTTCCACCGCAGGCACCTCATGGACCATGTAATCCAGCAGGTCCTTCAAAACGGTGACATTGAGTTCATCGGCAATGTCGTCCATTTGGCAGACCTCCCCCGCCTGATCCACGTTCTCCGTCACAAAGGCCGCAATGACGTTGGTGAACATGTCCAGAGCCGTCTCCGCCAGTTGTTGGAGCGCATGGTTCGGAGGAAGTGGGGGGCGGGTGCTCAAAAACTGGGCCCTCTGGGCCACGTTGACGGCTTGGTCGGCGATGCGTTCAAGGTCGACAGCAATCCGCATGCAACCGACAATGAACCGAAGGTCCCGAGCCATGGGCTGCTCGAGGGCGAGAAGCCGCAGGGACTGCTTGTCGATCGCTACTTCTAAGAGATTGACTTCCTGATCCCTCTGGATGACATCCTCGGCGAGGGCGACGTCACGCTCATTGAACGCCTGGATGGCCTTGCGAAGAGCTTTCTCGGTCAAGACCGCCATCTGCAGGATCAGCATCTTGAGCTGTTCCAATTCCTGGTGGAAACGACTTTCCATATCACGTGCTCCTCGCAAATGATCCGGGGACCAAGGTTGAGGGATCCGCCGCCGATGTCCGGGCACTATAGAGCGCACGCCGGGGGTTCGGCAAGAGCAACGAGCCTTTCAGGCCGCACTCGGCCACAGATGCGTTCAAGCCTGCTGGAGGACAGAGGGGGCGGAGTCAGCGGCGTTGGCGTCCTGTGGGCGTTCAAGCGTGAAGAACACCGTCGTTCCGTCATTCTTCCCTGGGTTAGGGCTCCGTACCCAGATGCGGCCTCCATGGTTGTTAATGATGTGTCTGCAAATGGCGAGTCCGAGCCCCGTGCTTCCAAAGCGGGATTTGCGGTCCTTCTCCACGCGATAGAACCGTTCGAACACCCGCTGCTGATGCTGCCAGGGGATGCCGGGTCCATCGTCCCGAATGCTGAAGCGGCATTCATGCTCTTGGATCGCACATTCGACCATGATATCGGCCCCTTCCGGACTGTAACGGATGGCATTTTCGAGCAGGTTGCGAAAAACCTGTACCATCCGATCAGGGTCAGCCAACACAAGGACGCCCTCTGGCGGAAGGAGGCTCACGAGCCGGATGTTCTTCGAGTGAGCGAGCGTTTCACATGCCTTCCAGGCCGTTGCCAGAGCTTGGGATGCGTCCACGGGATTGCGCCGGGTGCTGGAATCACGTGCCTGGAGTCGCGCCAGCTGCAGCAGATCGTCCACGATCTTAACCATGTGATCCGTGTTGTTCTTAATGACGCGCAAGAAGGACGAAGTGGTCTCTCGATCGAGGCTATCGTCGTCCATGAGGGTTTCCACATAGCCTTTGACTGAAGTGAGCGGCGTCCTGAGTTCATGGGAAACATTCGCAACGAAGTCCTGTCGGACCCGCTCGAGGCGCCTCAGTTCCGTCAGGTCATGGAAGACCAGGATCGCACCCGTGCGGCCGTCCAACAATTCCGAGCGCACGATGGTGACGTCGTAGGTTTGTTCATTCCCCAGTGTAATGGTCAACCTGCGGGGTTTCGCATCCCCTTCGGCGCTGGAGGGGTTAAGGACCTGGTCGCAAACCGACTGCAGTTCGTTGCTCAGGATGATTTCCAGGGGGCGCTTTCCGATATGCGGGTCCGATCGCCGGGTCAATTTGGAGAAAGCCTTGTTGTGTTGTTGAATCCTGCCCTTTGAGTCCAGGATCAGTACGCCTTCCTCCATGCCATTGAACACCGCTTCCCACTGTCGCTTCTGATCGGAGAGAGTGCGGACGTGTTTCTGGATTCGATCGGCCATGTCGTTGATCGCTTCGACAAGGGGATGCAGTTCAGGCTCGGAAGGCGCCTGCAGACGAACATCGGCCTGCCCTGAGGCGAGATCGCGAACCGATTGTGCCAAGAGACGGGTCTGCTTTTGCACACCTCGACGAACGACCAGGAAGCCGGTGACGGCTGCTCCCGCAACCCCGGAAAGCATCAGAATAAGAAAGGCATGGCGGACTCGACCCAATAGATCGGTGATATGGGAGCCGGGGACCGCGAGCCTCAGGTATGCCTCCCCACTTTGCCCCCTTGACTTGAGCCGGGTCGCCACGCACATGTA
>CAZGQL010000101.1:11969-13085 GCA_964527905.1 uncultured Syntrophobacteraceae bacterium | reverse complement strand
GGGACGGTTGGCAAAGTGGTCGAGGAGTGAAATCTGATCCTTAGGAACCTCGGAATCCGCAATCACACGTCCGGATTCGTCCAAGATGGTGATCCGGCTTCCCAGGGAAGCCCCGATGTGGGACACCCAATCCTGCAGGCTTTCGATCGTTCCGAATCTCCCGGCCTTCTCGTGGAGTTCCTCCACGAACCGCAGCCGCAGCAGAGATTCCTGTTTCACCTGCTCCATGATTCGATCGGAAAGGCGCTGTAAAAAAAACCAGGCCGGCAGTCCCAGGCACAACACCAGAACAGAGCTGGTCCACAGCACAACGCGACGTTTCAGTGGGTAAGGATCGAGCCGCATCATCAACCTTTATACCGGTATCCAACGCCGCGTACCGTTTCGATCCATTCGGAATAGGGGCCGAGCTTCTGCCGAAGTCGACGCACATGGGTATCCACCGTTCGTGCATAGCCCTCGAAATGGTAGCCCCATACCTTGTCCAGGAGTTGGTCGCGCGTCTGGACCTTGCCCCGGTTGCGCAGGAGCTCCACCAGCAGTTTGAACTCGGTCGCCGTGAGAATGATCTCTTCCCTGTTCACCAGCACGCGATGGGCCTCGAGGTCGACGCGTAACCCTTCCTCCTGCCATATGGACTCGGCTTCGGCGGTCGGAGCCGAACGCCGGAGAATGGCCCGGATCCGAAGGATCAGCTCGCGAGGACTGAACGGCTTGACCACGTAATCGTCCGCCCCAAGCTCGAGCCCCACCACCCGGTCAATCTCTTCGCCCCGAGCCGTCAGCATGATGATGGGAATCGCTTTGGTCGCCGCCCCCTGCTTGAGCTGTCTACAGACTTCCAGGCCATCGAGGCTCGGCAGCATGAGATCGAGAAGAATCAGGTGCGGGATATGCTGTCGGGCAAGGGATAGGGCCTCGTAGCCGTCGCGGGAGCTCAGCACGTCCAACCCAGCACCGCGAAGATGGTGGACAAGCAGCCGGAGAATGTCCTCGTCGTCCTCAACGATCAGAACGGTTGTTTTCATTGGCTGTGGTACGCACTCCCTCAGGATGCAATTCCTAAAAAGCCCCATGGGACCGGCAACCGGCCCAAGTCATCCGCGTCGTCCCTTG
>CAZGQL010000101.1:1482-11939 GCA_964527905.1 uncultured Syntrophobacteraceae bacterium | reverse complement strand
AAACCCGTCAACCATTCGTTGCCCCCGTGCGGGGTGGCGGTGGGAATCCTGCAATCGGGCAAGCGGTGGAGCCGGGCGGAATTTGGAGCGAAAGCGTGTCAGTGAGGAAAGACCTTGGCCGTGCACCCCCCGTCGAACCCCCGTAGGCCGATTCCGTCCGCCTCCAGGCATCCCATTAGAGTAAACCACGACACAGCCGGTGATACTTACCGCTGCTTCCTTCCGGACCTGACGGGGTTCGTATTCGTCTGTTGCGAGGTGTCCAATGGACACAAGGACTTGAAACGGATGGCTCCGGCGAACCCTTCAAGGGGAATTCAGCCCCGCTAAGCGGACTTCGGGTTACAGAGCGCCGCTACCGCCCCGCCTAGCACGACCAAGGCTTGAGAACCATCAAGACAACACGTCGATCTCTAACACATTTTTTCCACTCCCGCAATGGCCTCTCCTTCAGAAGAGTCCCCGCGGAGCTGAATGCAATCTCTTGGCGGCGGATGCCTCAGCAGCAAACATTGAGCCGGCTTCAAGCCGAGCAACGATCGAATCGTTGGGACGTCCCGGCCCGGGGTCAGGTGCCACCAACCTCCGACAAAAACGGGGCGCAAGGCGCGACGGGCGGCAAGAACCCTTTCGATCCGCTCCGCCATGAATCGCTCTCGCAGGCTCCATGCCTTCGATTCCGGTTCCACCAGGAGAAACACGGGATCGCGGGGTTGCGTCCCCGTGGGATCCAACCATCCCTGTGCCATTCGATACTGGGCTGAAATGGGAAGCCTCTGGGACGGCAGCTGAAGCAATAGCGCCAGATTTTCCACCTCGACCAGCTTGGGCCAGTGGAGAGTCCAACGCATGCTGAAAAGCGAATGATCTACCAACAACACGGGCACGCCGTACCGGCGTGAGAAGGATCGCGCCGCCCTGTACTCGAAAGGGTAACAGACTTGGCGTCGGATGGCATCCACCTGTGGGTGTCTAATGGCCGCCTTCAGGGGAAGTCCCAGCTGCAGGGAGGCGTGGCGGAGATTGTCCCACAAGACGTTCAGAACCTCGCGCTGTCTGCGCTTTCGGTAGAGTCTCCCGTATGGGCTGAACTCCAAGAGAATCAGGTCGGGTCGAAGCAGGGCGAGACGTCGGGACAACAGTCGGAACCCGGCAGGGTCACCGTGGACTGTGCCCACTCCGATCAGGCCCGAGTGGCCTTCCATGGAGGGAGAGTCATGCGTCATGGTTGTGAATGGGAAGGGGCACGCAGTTTGGAGAAAGCCCCTGGGAGGACGTCCGTCCGTCTTCCAGATAGAGCCCCAGGCCTTGGGGCAAAGGGCATCGCACGGCTCATGGCTGGGCGGGGAGTCCGAGAACCGAGTAAAGCTGCCGAAAATGGGAGACATGCAGGTGGGCCATCAGCGATGGGTTCTTGTATGCAGCGAAATAGACTCCCGTCACCATGGCGAGTTGTTCGTCGACGATGGAATCGCCGACAAAAAGGACTTGGGACGCCGAAACGCCAAAGACTTCCAGGATCTTGTGCATGCAGTCCGGGTGCGGTTTCGGGTTTGCGACATCCGAGGCAGACACGACGAGGTCGAAGTATTCCGCCAGACCAAAGTGCTTCAGGACCTGGCGAGTGGAAACGGTGCGGTTCGTGGCCATCGCAATGCGGCGGGAGGGTCTGAGGCCCTTGAGCAGGTTCCTGAGGCCCGGTTCCGGCACGAGATAGTCGTTGAACGCCGAAAAATCGAGGGTCTGGCAATAATCCCAAGCCGCCTGGAACAAGTCGCCGTCGCCGAGCAGGTACCTGAGCGAAACCTGGACCGGATGCATGTGGATGAAGTTCTGCTGCTCACTGGTCACCGGTGGTCCGCCCACGCGTTCCAGAACATGGGTGTAGAAGCGAACATTCGCATCCTTCGAATCGAAGAGGACTCCATCGCAGTCGAATACCACAGCCAGGATGTTCTGGCCGGGGACGTCTCCGAGCGTGGTTGGCAAAGGCTGTTCGAGCCTGGATTGTCGGGATGCGATCATGGAGCGCACGTTTAGGGGGTTAGACTTGCTTACCTTTACAAGCTAAACCTTATCGAATATGGTACGCCCTGTCAAGGTGAGCCCCTGCGAAGCTCTCCCCGGGGGGCCGGCGCATAGGGACGCGAATGAGGATTCTTAGTGAGCAGGGATTGGGTTCCATGGATTATTCGTTCGATTTCCTGGTCATTGGCAGTGGGATCGCCGGGCTGAGCTTCGCCCTGAAAGTGGCGGATTCGGGGACTGTCGCCGTCGTCACGAAGAAGGACAAGATCGAGACGAGCACGAACTACGCCCAAGGGGGCATCGCTTCCGTTCTGGGACCGGACGATTCCTTCCAGCTTCACATCGAGGATACCCTCAACGCAGGAGACGGTCTTTGCCATCCTGAAGTGGTGGAGAAGGTCGTGTTTTCCGGTCCGGATCGGATACGGGAACTGATGGCCCTCGGCGTGAATTTCAATATGGACCCGAACCGGAGGTCCCAATACGACCTCGGCCGGGAAGGCGGACACAGCCGCAACCGCATCGTGCACGCCCATGACATGACGGGCAGAGCGGTGGAAAAGGCCCTCCTGGGCGCCGCCGAGTCACATCCGAACATCCACTTCTTTGAGGACCACCTTGCCCTCGACCTGATTGTGGAGCACCATGCCATCCGGGCGGGGTCCCTGGATGTTCGCCATCGTGATGTCTGCTGGGGGGCCTATGTTCTCAACCACGCAGCCCAGAGCATTCATGTCTTTCTGGCTCACGCGGTGTTGCTGTGCACCGGGGGGGCCGGCAAAGTCTACCTGTACACCAGCAATCCCGACGTGGCGACAGGGGACGGTCTGGCCATGGCCTACCGTGCCGGCGCCCATCTTGCCGACCTCGAGTTCGTACAGTTTCACCCAACGTGCCTCTACCACCCCCATGCCAAGAACTTTCTGATCTCCGAAGCAGTGCGGGGCGAGGGCGGGAGACTCATCGACAAGCGCGGCCGCGCCTTCATGGAACACTATCACCCTCTGAAGGACCTTGCGTTTCGAGACATCGTGGCCCGTGCCATCGATACGGAAATGAAGAAATCGGGGGACGACTGCGTTTACCTCGACATCACCCACCGCAGCCCCGATTTCCTCATGACGCGCTTTCCCAATATTTACCAGCGGTGTCTGCAGCTGGGGATCGATATCACCCGGGATCCAATCCCCGTTGTCCCAGCGGCGCATTACATGTGTGGTGGGATCGTGACCGATCTTCAGGGAAAAACCACCCTGGAAAACCTCTATGCGATCGGGGAATGCGCGTGCACAGGTCTCCACGGGGCCAATCGGCTGGCCAGTAACTCGCTGCTCGAAGCCATGGTCTTCGCCCACGAGGCCGCCGCGAGCTGTACGGCCCAAATCCAGGAATGGCGAAAGCGGAAGGCCCCGAACATTCCCCGGTGTCATCCCGGCAACGGGGGGCTCGAGAACCTTCACAGCGAAATGGTTCTCATTGCCCACAACTGGGACATCATCCGCCGGCTCATGTGGAACTATGTCGGGATTGTCCGGACCGACAAACGGCTCGCGCTCGCGCGAACCCACATGGCTCAAATTCGGCTGGAGATTCGGGAACATCTTCCCAACATCCCCATCAGCAGTGACCTGATCGAGCTACAGAACCTCTCGCTGGTTGCGGAGTTGATATTGCGGTGTGCCATTGAACGCAAGGAAAGCCGGGGATTGCACTACAACCTGGATCACCCTAGACGGGACGACGTCAACTGGCGCAAGGATACCCTGGTGATGAAACGGTCAGCCGATGAATCGCTCTGTGCGCTGACGGTGGAAGGGGAGACTAGGGACTGACGGGCCGTTCGACGGATTCCGCTTCGATCACCGTCGATGGATTCGGTCCTTCGAGGAGAGCCTGGGGCTGAGGGTGCTGCTCGACCCGCATCGTCAGGACCCCACCCATAATGGTGATCTCATAGTTGCGACCGGATAGATCCATGCGAGTGAAGGCCTCGCGGATCTTCTGGAGTTGCTGCATGGTCTTTCGATAAAGGATCATGACGCCCCAGACGCCGGCAGCACCCGCCGCCAGAAAAACCCACAACGGAGTGGCCAACACCTGCCCGATGACCATGATTCCCGCGAGAATCGCGAACACCAGCAGCACCTGAGCCCCAAGAATCGTGTACAGATACATCACGCCACGATTGACCAGAGGGTCGCGCTCCGGCTTGTCGTTGCCGTTCTTTCGGTTGGCAAACAGATCCTTGATCCACATGAGGGGAGCCTTCCGTTGGGGAGATCCTCGCTAGGGCTCTTCCGCCTCCTTGAGGGGATTGGGGAGAAGCCCCGCAGTCTCCTTGTGAATGAGTAGCTGCGTTTCGAGCCGGTACTTTTCCACGTGGAGTTGGTTTTCCAGCATCTGCTTGGACAGCTTGTAGCGCAGGTAGATCATCCAGGTGATGATCGCAGCTAGAAAAACGGAGACTCCCAGGAAGAACCATTTGTATTCCCGGATGGCCGAGAGACTGATCCGTGCGATGTCCTGGACAAAATTCGGGACGATCCAAAAAAGAAGCACCGCTATGACGGTGAGGAACCCGATATGAAAAACGGTGACGCCCTGGAATGCGTTAAAAATCCCACCAAGGCCCTGCCTCTTCTGAAGCGGCCCTTCGGGGTCATCGCCTTTCCCGCGCTCGTCCCCGTACATGAGTGCGATGTAGGTCCGGACAAGATACGCAACGAGCAAAGACAGACCCACCGGGATCCCCACGGCGGCGGTTAACCAGGCCCGGAACGGAAAGGGGTGCGACTCCGTCTCAACCCTTTTCTGATAATTCGCCCACGGACCATAGTTGTTCTCAAACTCAAACTGCTGATACTTCGTCGCCGTGGTGCCGCTTGTTTCAAAAATCTTGTTTCCGGCTGCATCCAACACGATCAAGCGGGATCTGGTGCCAGCCTGACCCGCGGCCGCCATGTAGATCAGAATCTCCAAAAGCAGGAAGGCAAGGATACTGACCAGCAAGATCACTTTCTGATACTGCCTTCCCTCGAAAACATCCAACAGCCCAACTTTGTGCGACATGGCTCCCAAATCACGAAACGATCATGAGATTGTTAATGTTTTGCACAAGCTATCATCGGGTACTGTGCGTGTCAATTGAAAACGCCCCGTTGCGCGCCAGGGTTCTGGTGGGGCGTCCAACGGCCCCCCGACTTTCACAGCAAGACGCGAAAGGTTCTCGCGTCCATAGCCCCGTCCATGATAACTCGTGCGGTCAGCATTTCAAGGTCAACTCCACCGCGGCTCTCGTCCCTCGGGAATTCAGGGCGTGGCGGCATCTTGTCGTTCAAGCCCGAAACGAATGAGCGAATCCGGTGGCTTAGGATTCGCTCATTCGTTTCGGAACACTCGCATGCCTCACGAAGCGTCCTCGTGAGGCGGAGGCGACTCCGATTAAGGATTCAGTTCCTTTTCCCTTGGGAAAATGGGGAGGTATCGATAGGAGAGGGAAATCACGAGCGTGCAATAGGCCAGCATGGCGATGCCAGGCGCCCACTCATACACGGTCGGCACATAGACTTCCCATTTGTCGAACGGCATGACGGGGGCCGCAAGGGCTTGGACCGTCATGACGAAACGGTTGATCACAATGCCGGTGCAATCCAGAAAGAAGGCCGTGAACAGGATCGGGGTGTTCTTGCGAGCCTCCGGGATATTGAGGACGATGGCGGGAAGCACCCCACAGATGACGATCTCGGTGATCAGCAGCCACATGCCATAGGGTGGGTGGTAGAAGTCCGTAAGCTTGAAACCGAATTCGGGTGCAAGAACCAAAGCCCAGTACAAGGTGTCGGCGATCTTCAGCACGATATAAACGAGCAGGAGGCGTCCGACGATCTTGGCGATGAGCTCGTAGACACTGTGGTCCACCAGGTTCTTTCGTGTCACCTTCTCGATGGCTCTGCAGACGAGCGCCGTGAACGCTGGTCCTGAGGCGATGGCGGAGAGGATGAACAAGAAAAACGTCCAAGGCCATACAAAGAACCCCGTGCGGTAGGCAAACGGACGAGCAAACAACACCCCGGCGACGCCTCCAAGGGAGCCTTGGTGAAAAAAGCTGAGGAACGTGCCCGTCAGGGCAAAAATGGCCATGAGCTCATGGAGCGTGTGCCCGAACGTTCGCAGGGGTTTGATGGCGTCGAGCTTGCGATTTTCGAGGATGATGGGAACGTATTCGATGATCAGGACGATGGCATAGCAGGAGATGCAAAAGATGACTTCCGTGAGCATCGAATGCACGTTAGCGTGCCAGTAGCCGAACCAGCCCCGGAGCGGCTGCCCGATTTCGAGAAGGAGTACGGCCAGCGCTCCCGTGTAACAAACGAACCCCACGATCACCGCCAGGTTGATGATCTTGTGCAATTCCTTGAGGGCGGGAAAGTACCGAGACAGGCCATAGTAGAGAAACCCGGAGAAAAACGCACCGGCCCCCAGCGCGATGATAGCAAGGTCAATGGTGATATAGAAACCGAACCCGAAATAGTCGTTCAGGCCCGTTACGTGCATCGCCTGTAAAAGGACCACGGCCCCCGCATAGACTCCCCAGCCGATGATCCCCAAGAGCACCAGGAGCCAGAGGCTGAACACCGGGAGCGGGCATCGCTTCAACCCTTCGGGAATTAACGCCTTATCCATTCTTATCCCCTTGCTTCAAATCGCATCAGAAAGTTCACGGTGTCGTCCACCCGCACGGTTCGAACGGGTGCCACGTCTCGAGCGAACCGGCCTCACGCTCTTACCCCTGGCGTTCGGCGGGTTTCTCCCCGAGGCCGTTGTCCGAGAGCTTGTGGACCCATTGATACTTGCTGAGATAAAAGACCTTTGGCTCCGTACGCAGCTTCGCAAGAATCCGAAAGGCCCTGGGATCCTTGGACAATTTGGCGACCTCACTTTGGGGGTCCTGCAGGTTTCCGAACACGATCGCTCCCGTCGGACAGGCCTCCGCGCAAGCGGGCTGATAGGTGATTTGATTGGGGTCCGATCCCTCATGGTAGGCCTTAGAGCGTGCCTTCAGCATGCGGTGATGACAAAAGGTGCATTTCTCCACCACACCGCGCATCCTGGGGCTCACTTCGGGACTCAACATGGACTCCATGGATTTGGGCCATGTGGGATCCCACCAGTTGAAATCCCTCGCGTGGTAGGGGCAGGCCACGATGCAGTACCGACAGCCGATGCATCGAGGATAAATGTGCGTCACGATCCCGTTGTGCTCGTCGCGCGTGGTGGCGTTGACCGGACAAACGAAGGTGCAGGGCGAGTGATGGGGTGCGTCGCAGTGCATGCAGGGGCGGGGCAGGTAGGTGAACTGGTAATCCGGATAGTCCTTCTTGTTATCCAGCATGTAGACTTCCATCCATGTGATGGAGCGCAGCTTGTTGGTTTCGTCAGGTCGAAACGAAATGTTGTTCTCCGCCTGACAGGCCACGCTGCAAGCCATGCACCCTGTGCACTTGTCCAAATCGATGGCCATCCCGTATCGAATGCCGCTCTGTGCATGTGCCTTGTCACTCACAGATCCATACTCCCTGTGTTGAATTCATCGCAACTCAGGCCCTGACCAGCTGGGCGCGGGTCGACCAGGCGGTTCCTTGACCCGTGATCGGGTCCACCTGAACCTCGATGACGTTGTTGACGTTCGCGCCTTTGTGCCGGATGTATTCATCATAGGCCTTGTGGCCCAGTCCATGCGCCATGTAGATGACACCGGGCCGTGCGGCGCGAGTCAGGTGCAGTCTCACGGTGGCCTCCCCCTGAGGGGTGCGCAGCGTCACCCGTGCTCCCTCACTGAAACCCTTCTCCCGTGCCGTCTGAGGATTGACCTCTACGAACAGATCATTGCCCTTGAGTAGGGTGTCCGAGAGGGTTTTCGTCATGAAGGGAGGATTGGGCAGGTAGCCACTGGAAAGCGCCATCAGTTCATAGCCCACGAGCAACAGGGGAAAATCCTTGTCGCTGCCGGAGGGGGTCAGTTGGGCGAAGTGCGGCAGGTACACCATGTCCTCGTCAAGCGGAATTCCTTTTTGCTGGAGGGCCTGGCAGGCGAGTTCAATCCTTCCCGACGGGGTCCGGACCATCTTCGCCGGATCCTGAGGCGAATCGATCCAGCACGCGCCGGCGACTAGCTTTTTCCAAAGACCCTCTCCATCACCGTAATTGGCTTTCAATGTCTCGCCGGTCCGCAATTTCCCGAGATCCGCCGCACTCTTGTCGGCTACGGCGCCCTTTCCCGACGCGGCCAAGCTCTTCACACGTTCCTTGAGGTACGCTTCATAGTTGGACCACGGCAGGGACCCTGCCACGGTGCCCCCCAGGCTTTTGGCCAGGGAGATCAGCACATCGCCCGTGTGCTTGGTGTCGAGTTGGGGTTTGAGAACCGGTGAGGCGAGAGCATAGAAGGCGGCCGGAAAGCCCGGAAGGCCGATCACGTCGTCGAAGCGCTCAAGGGCTGCGTGATTGGGAAGGATCCAGTCGGCCTGCTGAGCGGTCTCGTCCATGTAGGAGGAAAAGGAGACCACGGTCCCGATTTTTTCAAGGGCCGTTTGGAAAACCTGGCTCTCCGCAAGGCTGTAGGCGGGATTGGCCTCGTGTACGAACAGCACATCGATGGGATAAGCCCCCCCCTTGGTGACGGCATCGAGGAACGGGTAGATCCCATTGCTCGGCCAAGGGGCGCTTCGGGCAGGAGCCAGATCCAGGCGTTTCCTTTGCGCCCCTGCCTGGGCGACGGCATCCAGCTGAGGAGCCGGCAGCGGCGCAAGGGGGACGTCCGGTACAAGGCTCACGAGGCCATCAGGTTTCAAATTGCCCTTGAGGACGTTGAGGGCCAGGAACGCAAGGTCATGGTAGAGGTTGTTGCCGAGATGGGTCGATCCGGAACCCCAGACGGCGATGGCATTTTTCTGGCCGGCGAACTCCTTGGCAAGGTCCCGGATTCGGGCCGCGTCCACCCCCACGCGCTCGGCCACCTGCTCCGGGGCGTACGAGGCCATCAAAAGCGACTGAAAACCCTTGCGGGATTTGCCCGAGCCATCGATCCAATCTTCGAAGCCGAACACATGGGCGTCCATGAACGCGGCGTCGAACAGTTTGTCCTTGACCATCACGTGGGCGATGGCCAATGCCAGCGCGGCCTCCGTTCCGGGAGCCACGGCCACCCATCGGTCCGCCTTGGCCGCAGTCACGGAGCAGCGGGATTCCACCTGGACGACTCGCGCCGTGCTCCCCCCGCGCCAGGCGCCATAGGCAGACTGGACCCTTCCCGGAGCTCCCCATCCCTCTAATAGATTGGCTCCGAAGCTTAAAACATATTCGGCTCGTTCCAGCATGAAGGCGATGTCGGCACTGTTACCCATAGTCAGGGTCGAGGCGACGGCCAAGCTGTCGGCATGGGAGGGGATCTTGAAAAAGTTGGGCGAACCGTAGGCCGTGAGAAACTGCTGCCAGAGGGCGTCCATGCTGCTCCGCCGTTCATTCCCGATGCACGCGACGGCGTTGGGATTGCCCTCCAAACGGAGCTTGGACAGCTTGGCACCGAGCTCCTTGAGGGCTTCGTCCCAGGAGACGGCCTGGAATCCCGCCACATCCCCCCGTTTTCGAGTCTGTTTCATAGGCTTGGCGACGCGGTAGGGAGCATAAAGGAACTGCAGACCTGCGGCGCCAAGCGGGCAAATGCCTCCTCGGTTGACCGGATGGGCGGGATTACCCTCAATGAGAATGGCCCGATGGCCATTGACCAGCCTGGCCTGGATGCCACAGCCCCCGGGACACAGGATGCAGGTGGTCGCCACCCGGGTGATTTCCCCCCGCTCGGGGGATGGGCGCCAGGACCAGTTCTGGCTCCAGATCGCCGAATCGTCCGCCAGCTTCCACGGAATGGGCGTCAGCAGACTGCCGCCCACAACGCCTGCCGTAAACTGTAAGAACGCTCTTCTGCCGACACTCATGCCGCTTTTCCTCTCCTCGAAACCGACTGTTCGATCAACGCCGGCGCCGCTCCCGAACGCGCCAGCGGGTAGGTTTTACTTGTGGCAGATTTCGCAGTTGTTGCTTGCCCCTTTGTCCGCGTGGCATTTCTCGCAGACGTCCATTTTCATGGTCTGCTTGCTGTAGCCGGTCAGCCGGTTCTCGAAATAGGGCGGATTATCCTTCTCCTTGCTCACGTCTCGGTGGCACTGAACGCACTCGACCTTGCCCTTGTGGGCGGCGTGGGAAAAGTAAACGTTGTCCGGTTGCCAGGCATAGACATGCCAAGGGATTTCCCGGTCCTTCTGAACATACTCGTCCACCAGAATCTGTTCGTCCTTGCTCGACCCCATCGCCGATTCGTGGCATTCCTTGCATTTGGCCAGTCGGGGGATTCCTCCGTAGGTGCCGTCCTC
>CAZGQL010000101.1:0-1472 GCA_964527905.1 uncultured Syntrophobacteraceae bacterium | reverse complement strand
GAAAAACGTGGCAGTCCTCGCAGCTCGTGTCCTGATGGGCGACATGGCTGAAGTTCATAGGTTGTGACTTCTGGGAGAACAGCAGGGAGGGAAAAACGACCCAGCCCGCGATCAATGACACGATGAGACCCGCAAAGAACGCGATGACTCCCAGGGAGCTTCCTGAACCGCCAGTTTTGTTTTCTTTCATAGATTGCCTCGAATGCACCGTGCGTGACCAGATGTCGGCCGCTCGGGACGATGGCGGCCGATCAAAAGCCAAATTTCACAAAATTGGATCTATTAAACGCTTGAAAACGGGCTTGTCAAGGGAAAAGGAAGCTATGGAAATCGTTGAGATTAATGGCAATTATCGCACAAGAATTCCTGAGTAAATGTGAGTATAATCACAAAATCACGACTTGAGAAAGGGCGTCCCCGTGCAGACCCTCTAATGAAGGGTTGATCTGCCATGCGGGATTTGGCTAAAAGAAGATTTCCGAGGTCGCGATGCGTGACGCAACGCAATGACAAGGGGGGCGAGGTCGCAGCATGCGCGTGATGACCTTCAACTTGCGATTCGAAAACGACCGGGACGGTGAAAACAGTTGGTCTCACCGCCGCGAGCTGGTGACCTCCATCGTCGAGCGCTTCGCTCCCGCGCTGCTGGGCACCCAAGAAGGCACACCGGCCCAGCTCGCCTACCTGAACGATCATCTCCACGATTATGGCATGGCCGCCGCTTCGCGTCCCGACGACCCTTCGTGTCAATATCCGACCCTTTTCTATCGCCGGGATCGCCTGGAGGTGCTTTCCTGCGGGGAATTCTGGCTTTCCAAGAGCCCGGGCGTCCATCGGAGCAAGGATTGGGACAGCGCATATCCGCGGATGATGAGCTACGCGCGTTTGAGGGGGTCAGAGACGGGCCGCGAGTTTTGGGGCGCCGTGACACATCTGGACCATGTGGGGGCGGTGGGCCGCCTGGAGCAAGGGCGCATCATCGCCGATTGGCTCACCGGTCGCTCGGCACCCGTCATCCTGATGGGAGATTTCAACGACGCACCGGACTCCTCGGTCCATCGCCTGCTGACCGGGCGGGATGTGGGGTTGATCGACACCTGGGAAGGGTTGGGGTTGCCGGAGGGGCCATCCAGCATGACCCACCACGATTTTTACGGCGTACCTGGAAAGTTCCGGATGGACTGGGTGTTGGTCAGTCGGGAGCTTAGGGCCGTCGAAGCTCGGATTATCCGGGATCATTGTAACGGGAGGTATCCTTCCGACCACTTTCCACTCTATGTGGAATTGGCATGGGAGTCCCCATGAAAGAGCAAATTCGCGTGGCGATCGTTCAGCCGAAGCCGTACCCGACTTTCGACGATCCGAGGAATCTGGGTCATGCCCTGCAACTTTTGGAGCGCTGCAGGGGGGAACAGCTGGACGTGATCTGTTTTCCTGAATTTTTTCCCTACATGGGCGAGGAGGCACTCGGT
>CAZGQL010000100.1:0-16154 GCA_964527905.1 uncultured Syntrophobacteraceae bacterium | reverse complement strand
CCCGGCAGAGGCGATCTCTTGCGGTCACGGAAAAGGCCAGAGCGCGGTAGGCCGCACAGTTCCTGATGAACTCGACAAGGTCTGCAAGCATGAGGTCAATCTTGGCTCTGAACCGATAGATGAAGGTGCCGGCTCGTCGGAGAAGCTCCTTGAGGTGCGGGTCTTCGACCTCTCGAATCACTTCGTCGATTTCGGAGTCCAGCGCCTCGCACGCAGAGGAGCCGCGCACCGCTTCGACCAGCTCGGTGAGCGCCGCGCGTGAAGCCTCGATATCGGACTGGGCCTTGTCCCGACTCTCATCACTTTGGCCGGCGTAGGTTTGTCTCACGCGCTCCTTGCGCCGTACGAGGTCTTCTTCAATCGCGAGCACCTTGCTTTCGATCTTCTCCTCGATGGTGTCGAATAGTACATGGATCAGGTAGTGCTTAAGAGAGTCATTTCCCGCCAGTCGCGCCGTCCTGAGGCCGCTCAAAGCTGAGGTGAAGAGAGCGTTGAGCTGATCGGTTCCGTAGTCCAC
This sequence comes from uncultured Syntrophobacteraceae bacterium, assembly GCA_964527905.1. Lineage (GTDB taxonomy): Bacteria > Desulfobacterota > Syntrophobacteria > Syntrophobacterales > Syntrophobacteraceae > CALBZH01. Next base: position 15,637 of record CAZGQL010000100.1, on the reverse strand, counting down.
CTCATCGAGGAGGCATTTGGCCAGGCTCTGCCCCAGGCGTGAGAGACGGTAGCGTTGCCGGGATCCGCCAAACGTCAGTCTCAGGATGCCGGCCTGGAGCAGCTTTTGAATGATCTGGTTGGTCTGATGAGGCTCGATTTCGAGCTTTAGGCAATCGGAGGTCCTCAAGATTCTGTCTTTGAGATCGCTTTCCAGCAGGAAGTCTTCCTCGATTTCGTGCTCGATGAGCAGATGAAGCGCTTCCAGAATGAGGATCTCCTCCGGCTTGAGGTGCAGCCCGCTCGAGAATCGGTTTTTCAAAAGGAGGAGTTGCTCGATCGGATCTCTACGTTCCGACCGTGATCCCCAAGATGCCTGCATCGTTGCTCCCTACGGGAAGATCTATTCGGGCCGGTGGTCCGCGGTCACCATCGGAGGAGCCGGGGCAGCCCCTGCCCATCCCCTCCCTTGATCCTGGCGTTCCTGGCACCCCAAAACACTGAAGGAAACATCAAGCATCCCTGGGTGTTTCCTCTTTGGAAATCATCGGTTGAGCGGCATAAATCGTGAGCATCAGCTCTGTTTCATCGATCAGGAGGTATTTGGGCTTCTTTCCGGACAGCTTTTCGGACTCCGAGAAGATTATCGGCACCCCTTCTCCTCGCTTGTCCATCAGGAACTTTCGCTCCGTGGTAATCCCCTCCATACCTACTGGACACCGGGCAAGCAGACTGGTCAGAAGCTCGTTGCGCACAGCCTGACGCAGGATCAGGCTATCGATCGTCATCGTATTGGGAATCGACCCGGGCGAGAAAAGCTCCAGGCGATCCGAAAACATGTGCAGACGGATTTTCGAGCCCTGAATGGAATAATCCCGATGGGCCACCGCATTCACCACAGCCTCAAAGACCGCATTCATGGAGTAATTGACCTGCGCTCCCTTGAACCGCAGATCCTTCAATCCCAGGGAAGTGTCTTCGCCAAGAGAGATTTGTCGAATAAGCTCCTCTAGGGTATCAAACATGCTCAAACCTCATCAGACCTCAAGAGTGATCCGCTTGTAGCGCTTCTCGAAGGCTTCTCGCCCCCCTCCATGATGTCACATCTGGCATTCCTCACGGATTCTTCTTCCAGGCCACCCTGCAGATGGAGTTGCACCTGCCCCTTTTCGAATTTGAGGACATGCACCAGTTCGGCGTCTCCGTTGACGACGATATTCGGGTTATGCGTCACGATGACCAGCTGGCGCCTGTTCTTGTTCGTATGGATCTGGCGCACCACCAGGTCATAAATCAAGGCGTTGTCCAGATCGTCCTCGGGTTGGTCCATGATGAGAGGCTCGTCACCGTGGCTCAGCAGGAACGCCAGGATGGCCGCGGCTTTCTGCCCAGCGGAGCCCTTCTCCAAATCCTCGAACCTCCTGGTCTGTGGGTCGCGTCCATACTTCACCCGCAGCAAATCCTCGGGCCACCAGCACCAAAGCTGATCGAGATCGGCCGGCTGCTGTTCATGAGCCCGCTGCAGACGCTGCGCCAACTTCCCATGGATGTTGATCGGCACTTCATCCAGGCGGCCGGCTGCGATCTTTTCTGTGGCCTCCTTCAGGTCATGAACGATCTCAGGGAGGTTCGCGCCCGTCGCATCGTCGGCTTCCCAATGGAACAAATCCCAGAGCAACCCTTCCGTCTTATCCCGATCGAGGATGGATGCCTTAAAAGCGTCCTCATTCAGCCCCAGGATCGTCCTGTATTCCGTCTCGACGTTGCCGCTGTCTCCGAACGGAACAAGCTCCATCTGCACGTACGGGTTGTTGCCGATCATCGAAGCGATAAAGCTGCTTCGTCTATTGAAGAGCTCCTGGCGCAGCTCTAGAAGCCGACGCTAGATTCCGTCCAATTGATTCCGCACTTGCTCGGCCTCTCGATGCAGAGCCTGCATCTTTGTCAACTGCTGGTGCAGCTGTCCCCGCTGCTGCACCCACTGCCCGTAGAGATTGAGGTCGAGATGGCTATTCCTTTCCTCATATTCTTTGGCGAGAGTCTGGTACGATTCCATTGCTTTATGGAGGGTCTGCTCATCTTGAGCCACGAAAAGTGTCGGCCGATTTCCTCCGGCTTGTGGGCGTCCGAGCCCGCAAGAATGGCGAGGCGCTCCATCGCTTGCTTGAGGGATGGATCAGCACGGTCATAAAAAGCAGGATCGCAAAACTCTGCGGCGAAGATGCAGCTCAGGCTCTTTTCAAGATCAGGAGTCAGAGATCTTGCGTGCTCGAGGAGCCCCTGGCGCCCGTCGATGTGGGCGGGAACGGCAACGCCCCCTGCATCGTGGATTCGCGTGACCGTCTCCACAAACGACGTCGTTGTGGACGTGATCCTGTCGTCACCATGTCCCGATGTGATGCCACATGCTCCGAGAACACCCGTCACCTTGTTTCCATCATGTTTTTCGGGATCGAAGACCGCCAGCAAATGGACCCGGGCCGGATCTGTCGGAGACGGTGATCTCAACGCCGGGAAAAATGACCAAGGGCCTGAACCAGTCCGGCTTTGGGCTCGCCTGACTCAGCTCGTTGTACGCCTGCTTCAGCCGGTCAATCCAGGCACCGGAATTGTGGTCCGCCACAACGACGCAATCCAGGCCGACCTGCATCGCGTTCCGCAGCCAGAGCTCTTCGGTGGTGGTCTGCCTGAACCTCTCATCGCCGCGGCCGTAGTCATCGGAGGCCGGCGAATGAACATGGAAATCAAACCTCCACCATTGGCTCCCCGGGTAGTCCCATTCAATGCCCATCCCACTGGGCTCCAATTCTGGTCAGGACGACATGAGATCCGAAGGACCTGTTTCCTGGTCAGCATCACAGCTGATTTCTTCTCCTGAAGCCGCACTCGTATCGATCATCTAGCTTCCCCAAGGGACCAACGCAAGAAGACTTTGAGGTGGTTTCCATGGGAAGGCGGCATGAGGCCTTCATGCTGCAAACGGCCCACAACAGTTCCGGGGGCAATGCGGATCCGGTCGGCAAAGGCCTCCACCGCCGCGAGGGATCTGCGATCCCATGTAGCGAGGAATTGACGCAGGGCGGCGTCCGGAATCAGTCTGTCGGCAGCGAAGGCGTTGGCCTCGTCTTCCTTTTCTCCGTTCATACCGTTGCCTTCGATAAAGATCTCCTTGCGCCCGTGCTTCACGATGTGCCCGGCTTCATGGAAGAAGGTAAACCAGAGCTGATCGTTGCTTTTGTAACGCAGGCTCAGCTGAATGACCGCCTTTTCACCGATCCACCGAGTCGCCCCCGAAACTCCGGTTTTGGGCAATTCAGGGACAAAGACGACCGCAACCCCTGTTGCGGCGCAGAGCTCGATCAGCCTGGGCTGAAACACTTCGGGCTCTTCCCGGGTCAAGTCACGGACAGCTTCGAGGACCTCCAGGAATCTTTTTTTATTGAAAGGGGTGCATTGGATTCGCTGTGCTTCAATGGCTCCCTGCCTGAGCCAAGCCGATACGGATTCGGCGCAGGTCGCAAACCTCTGACTCTGGCGATAAGCCACCTGGTGCTCCCGCCAAACGGTTTCCCATTGCTCCGGTGAGGCAATGCCGAAGAACCTGAGGACCTCCTCGAGCTGCGCCGACTTGTCCTTAAACTTCCTGATCCACCCCAGTTTAGCCATGGCGCTGACCGGGACCTTTTTCAGCCAATCGAGCCGCGATTTGAGCTTTTCCTTCTCAGCAAGGCGAGTGCGGTCATCCTGGTACTGGCGCTCCAGGTTGCTCCAGAAATGGGCCGGTCGGCCGAGGGTACGCTCCAGCTTCAAGGCCGTATCGGATGTGATGGGCGCCTTCCCTTTCACAATTTCATTGATGGTCTTTTTCGCCATCCCGGTTCGAGCAGCCAACTCAGCCTGGCTCATGCCAAGGGCATCCAGGTACTCCTCCAGGACCTCGCCCGGCGTGACCAGATAGTCCGGCACATACTGATTCGAGCTGAGACTAGCCATGCGCGTCCTCCACTCCCAAAATCTTGATGGCTGTCACCCTGGACCAATTCAGGCCACCGTCTTCACGGACGGGCACAGGCTCATGATCTGGAACAAAAATCAGGCGGTAGGGGTGATCCAGATCCACCGACAGCTGCCCGGATCCCTTTCCCTCGGTCAGCTCGTGACACCTGGCGGGCCCGCTCATGGGTGGCCAAAGATCCATCAAGCTTATTGCCGCCCGAAGCTCTTTCAAGCGGAGCCGGATCTTCTTTGCTCGCAAAGCGCCATGGGTTCTTTCGAGCTGCGCCCCCTCATTGCAAGACTTTTGGAGCTTCTTGTTCTTGAGCGTGATGTCCATGACAATACCACTTACAGAAAAAAATCAACCCTTCCAGTAAATTTTGGGTGCAATCCAAAGTGATACGGCACCAAACCAAAATTCCTCGACTCCAACTGAAAGGTGTGAAATGAGAGTTTCAAGGCTTCCATGAAAGCGCATGGCGTGGTCACCACCTGGCGAAGAGCTTTCTGAGGCGTGAGGTCAGGCGGGTCCACGCACTGGCCCCCGCCTCGGCGGTTGGTTCGGAGACCCCGCCCGACCCGTCAGCCTGATACGGGCGAACCCGGCACCATTGGGTGTAGTTGCAGGGCCTGGCACGGAGGGATTCGAGGACACTCGGATCGATACGCTCCTGCAGGTTTCGGCTCCAAAGGTAAGCGTACAGGAGGGTTCCGGTTCGCCCCATGCCGAGGCGGCAATGGATCAGCAGGCGCCGGTTTTGAGCCAGGATGCCATCCATCCACTCCATGGCACGCTCGAGCGCTTCGCAGTCGGGGGCGCACTCGTCATCGACCGGCAGATAGTAGACTTCGAACCCGCTCTCCCGTTCGATGGCGTGCAGGTCGCAGTACTCGGCGCACAGGTTCACGATGGCGTCGATGCCCTGGGCCTTGATCTGGTCAAGCTGCTCGTACGAAAGCGGGGCGCCCCCCACGGCGATGGCATCCGTCACCCAATCCATCTGATACGGCGATGCGGTCACGTGCGCTGCTCCCTGCTGTGAGGGTGGGTTCTACGGCTTCACGGCCTGCCGAGATCCGACGTGCGGAGGGATGTGAGCTGTCCGTGGAGATAGTCCGTCAGCCGGCCGAGGTCCGCTCCGAAATCAAGTTCCATGGTGGCCACGTGCACACGGCACTGCATGGAATCCGGCAGGCGAACCCAATCCTTTTCCGTCGTGATGAGGCAATCCGCCCCGTGGCGCTCCGCGGTTTGGAACAACCACTCGCAGTCTCGTCCGGTGTAGGCGTGGTGGTCGGGGAATGCGATGGTGCCCGCAACGATCAGCTCCGGGATCTGCGACCGGAGGGATTCAAAGAAGGATTCCGGCCGGGCGATACCGGCGAACACCACGGCCACCCGGCCGCTCCATTGCGCTGCGGGCAGCTGCGGGCAGCCGACCCCTGGGGCGATCCCGGAGAGTCGATGGCGGCATGAAAAGATGGGTTTGTCTCGGAACCGCTTTTCCAGAGCCGCACGCGTCTCACGAGTCGACGCATCGTCATCGGCTCGCGTGAGCACCAGCGCGCCGGCCCTCGAAAGATGATGGGCCGGCTCACGCATCGGCCCCAAAGGCAGAAGCCGTCCGTTGCCGAAGGGACGTCGGGCATCCAGTAAAACGAAATCCAGGTCCCTCCCGAGAGACAGATGCTGAAATCCGTCATCGAGGATGACCACCGAAGGGTGGTCCTCCTCGACGGCTCGCATGCCTGCGGCCGTTCGGTCGCGTCCGACCCAGACCGAAACGGACGGCAGCCGTCGGGCCAGCAGCACAGGCTCATCTCCGAACTGGGCGGTCGCACGGTCTCCCGCGTGGGGTAAGCCCGCCACTCGCGCGATTTGGGTGGTTTCCCGCCCATATCCTCGGCTGAGGATTGCGACCCTCACCCCGGCGTTGGACAGGGTTTCGGCCAGCCACAGGGTGAAGGGGGTTTTGCCGGTTCCACCGACGACCAGGTTTCCGACGCTGAGGACCGGGACGGGGAGTCGGGATTGTTTCCTGCGTTTGAGCCACTGGTCCAGGCCCAGCCCCATGCGGTAGCCGCCGCTCGCCAGCCACAATGCGGCCTGCAGCGGATGGAACGGGGACGGTGTCCGGGGAGCGCTCCACAGGCGCAGCAGCCGTGAAGCGGCGGAGCGGCTCGAGTCGCGTTGGATGGCGGATTCGGGCACGACCGGAAACTCACTTTCTGGGCTCGCCGGGCGAGAGGGACCGAATCCCCATCGTTTCGAGCAGCCGGTTGATATCGGTCGTTTTGAGGTTCATCCCGCCTTCGGAGACCGGCAACACGACGATCCGTTTCCCTTGGAGGGATTCGGCGATCTTGAGCTTGACGAGGGCCTCGCCTCCCGTTCCCGTGAGGGCCTTGTTCATTTCCCGGATGCCCGCCGCCTCGGCGACGCCTTCCGCCTCGATGGCCTTCGCCATGAGGGATTGCCGCTCATAGTAGGCGTCGGTGTCGATCTTGGCCTTCTGATACTCGCCGTCGGCGTCGGCGATCATCTTGTTCACCTCGCCCCGGGCCTCCTCGAGCCGACGCTTGTATTCCTCCTGAGCCGCGCGCTGGGCCGAGCGGTTCTTTTCCACGCGCTGATCGGCGACCTTCTTGTCCTCGATGGCTTTTTGGTATTCGGGGTTGAAGCGATAATCCTTCGTGAGGACCTTTTCCACAATGATGCCCATGGGACCGAGCATCTCCTGGAGGATCTGCTTGGCCCGCTGGGCCTGGGCTTCCCGCCGGTCGGCCACGTAGAACTCTTCGGTCTTCAACTCGCCGAAGATGTCCCTGGGTTTGCTCCGGGCGACGGTCCGCACGACCTTTTCCCGGAGGGTTCGGTTGTCCTGGGCCACGTACTGCAGGATGAATGGTGCCTTGGCGGGGTCGATGCGGTACGCGATGATGACGTCCAACCCGATGTCGTTGCCGTCGATCGTTTTGAAGAGCAGTTCGTCACGGGTCCTTCGGTCACCCCGGCCGTGCTCGCCCGTCATCTCCAGGTTCTGGAGCTTGGTGTCGAAGGTGTGCCAGTCATTGATGAATGGGGGAAAGAAATAGGTCGACCCGGGGGCGTAGACTTTCTCTTCCACGCCCTTGGGGGCGAACAGGCCGAGCTTGACGGTGCGCACCCCCACTTCCGTTTCCCCGGTGGTGTGGGGCATGCATCCCATGAGGCAAAAGGCGAGCCCGAGGGCGGCGAGGACGAGGCGTGAAGGTCTCATCGGCGGTCTCCTTCCCGGACATCGAAGAGGTGCAGCGTGTCCTGGAGGCTCAGGGGATTGACCCCCCTGGGGCCGTCGCTCGGCAGGATGATCGTTTCGAGACCCCGATAGAGTTCCGCCATTTTTAGGCCCACCATGCGCTCGGCCCCGATGCCTTCCATGGCCTCGTTCTTGAGTTTGACACGCTCCGCCTCCGCCAGCCTCACGAGAAGGTCCGCCTCGGCCGTCTTTTTCCTCACGTACAGGTCTTTTTCGGCGAGCTTGCGCGTGACGTAGGCCTTGCCTTCCTCGAGCTTCACGGCCACCGTCACCTCCCCCTCCTGGATGATCCGCTTCAGCACGGCCTCCTCAACGGCCGCCCGGGCTTCCGCCTGGTTCTTGAACACTAACTGGTCCTTGAGTTTCTTCTCCTCGATATTCTTCTGGATTTCGTCACTGTAACGGAAATAACGGACGAGCACCGCCTCGACCTTGAGCCCCTTGGCGGTCAATTCGTTGTTGAGCATTTCCTGGGCGGCCTCGGCCCGGTGGACACGCAACAGGCTGTTGTAGAATTCCTCCGTCGTGAGCTCCCCCAGGGTGGCCTTCAGGATGGGCTCGGCCTTGGGGATCACCCCGTTGTCCTCGTGCAAGTTGCCGGGGCCGATGGTCGTGAAGACCAGGTAGGGGTCGACGATGCGGTAGACGATGGAAACGTCCACGTCCACGAAAAAGCCGTCCGAGGTCTGAATGTGTGCGGCCCGCTCGCGCCGGGAAGCTTTCGCCGCCGTGTCGGGGTAGTTGGTGAGCTCCAGCACCTGGACGCCCCGCGGCAACACGTGCATCTGGTGGAGGCCGAACGGAAGAATGAAATGAAGTCCAGGCCCGTATACTTCCTTCTGCACCCCCCGGTGGGGGCCGATGCGGATGACTTTGATGCCGTACTCGCCAGGCTGCACATAGACGAAAAAGAGCTGGTAGGCGGCGATCAACAGAGCGAGGATCACGACGAGGTACTTGGCGCGTCCTGCCCAGGGGAGGTGCGGCAGCGAGAGACGAAATCCGGGAATCCGAATGGGCGAGACGAGGAGCTTATCCTTATCGTTCTTGCTTTCGTCCGTCATGGGGGACCTCCTTAAGCTCTTGCCGTAGCCCTGGCGGTTCGTTGCATGGTCAAACCATCAACAGCCGGGTGGTTCGGATCGGTGGTCTGGAACAAGTCCTGCATGCTACCATACTGTTAAACCCACGTTCCTTTCAAGCAGCGTCGCGTGGATACCCGCGCCCGACCCGAGCTTTCCACAAGGACACACGAATGACCGATCTGAAGACCGTCCAAGATCTCTATGACCGGAACCTTTACGTTCAGGCCTTCCGGAAGAGCGAAGCGTACTGGACACCCGGAACGGAGCTCGAAAAACTCCCCACGGCCGCACTCGTGCTCGGGGGAAGGCTGGCGGCGCGACTCGGCGGCCAGCGCCTTTCCCGGTGGCTCCTCATGGCAGCCCATGAGCGCGCCCCGCAGGATCCTGCCGTACGGTACTTTTCCATGCGTGTGCGCCGCCGGGGAAACCACCTCTTCGACGTCTTGCGGGAATTCGAAAGGGATCCGGAACAGGACACCGAAGACCCCGGACTCTTGGCCTCCTGGTTTGCGTCTCAGGCCGTCATCTGGGCCTCGGTCCACGATTTCTCCCGGGCCGAGGCCCTGCTGGCCCGTGCGGAAGCCATTGGTGCCGAAGGGGCTTGGGTTTCGGCCTGCCGTTCGGACGTCCTCGGCCTTGCCGACCGGTGGGAGGAGGCTCTCCCGGCCGCGGAATCAGCTTGGGAACGGAACCCGGGTGCTCCCTATGCCGCAAGATCCCTGGGAACGGCCCTGATGCAACTGGGCCGGGTCGATGAGTCGTCGGCCCGACTGGCGCTGGCGGCCGAAGCGGGCGAGTCCTACGAAGTGGTTGAAACGGCGTGCTGGCACTTGTGCGCGCTGGCGGAAACCCTCGAGGACGAAAAGAGGCGTGAGCCCCTCGAACGGGCGCACGCTCTGGTGGAACGCCTACCGGCGCTGGCGCTCCTCATGGATCGGGAGACTCAGTCCCTGGTTGCCAGGATCCGGTTCGACCTTGCGGAGTTGATGGATGAGCGCGAAACGGCGCGCCGTTGGATCGGGGAGATCCGGTCCCCATTTTTCAGGCAGGTGTCCGAGAACCTCCAACGAAACCCCCAGGGATCGAGGGTTCGCCTGCCGTTCCGGCGCGTGACCCAACGACGTGATACCTGTCTCCCGACCAGTCTCGCGGCTATTCTGCCCACTGCGGGCCTCACGGTCGATCCGGAGGAATTCGCCCGGGAAGTCACCTACGCGGGGACCCCTTTCTGGGCGGCGGCCGAGTGGCTGGAACAGCGCGGGATCGACGTCACGTTTTTCACGGTGACGTCTCGCGCGGCCAAGGACTTGCTTCGGGCGGGCTTTCCCTTCGTGATGGGATTCTTAAACGAGAGCAGCGCCCACGCCGTCGCCGCGTTCGGCTTCGACGAAGCCGCGGGAACGCTCCTCATTCACGACCCCAACTCATTCCGGTCCGTGAGCTGCCTGGTCGACTTCATCGGTGAGAGCGAGCAGCCGATCGGCCCCCAGGGGATGGCGGTCTCGGCACCCGGGTCGACCGATCGCCTCAAGGGGTTGCTCGATCCGGCGAATGTCGCCGCTGCCACCGCGCTGCACCGCCACCAGCGGGAGATGGAACGGGGCAGGCCGTCTGCGGCGCGAACGGTACTGGCCGGCCTCGCGTCGGAGTACCCGGACCACGTCGCCACGCGTTACCTGGGGGCTCTGCAAACTCTGGAAGACGGCCGTGCCGGAGAAGCGATCGAGCAGTTTCAGGCTCTGGTGCGGGAGTATCCCGGCTGCGTGCGGTTCCGCAACGGTTTGCTCTGGGCGTGCGATGGGATGGGCAACACGGCGCTCATGCGGGACACCCTCGAAAAGGTCGTGGAACGAGCCGCATTGCCCGGCATCCAGTCGAGCCAGGAATGGCGGTATCCTCCGGTGCCCTACGTCACGCAATATGCCGATCAGCTGAGGCGCTCGGCCGTCACGCGTCCGAAAGCCCGCCGTCTGCTCAAAGGGGCCTTGGGACGAGATTGGACTTCTTCGGAAACCTGGCACGTGTTCGCGGACCTCCTCTGGGAAGAACAGGATGCGGAGGGCATGTTGCTGGCGTTTCGGCTCGCTTCGTGCCTGGAGCCCACCAACGAGCATTTCGCGATGTCCTATTGCGACGCGTTGCGAGATGCCGGGCGCGAGCAGGAAGGACTCGACTGGCTCCACGCGCGGACAAAGCGTTTCGAAACTTCCCGCCGGGCGGTCGGGCCATGGATTTCCTGGATCAGCGCGCTTGAAAACCACGGCTACCCGGATGAGGCCCTCCAGGCATGCCGGGAAGCCCTGCAACGGCATGAAGGGTCTTCGGAGCTCCTGGCCTTTGCCGTGCCCTTTCTCGCCCGGATGGGGCTTTGGGAGGAAGCCGATCAGGGTCTTCGGCAGCTGGAGCAGGCTGGAAACCCGTCCCACCACTTTGAGGCGGCCGTCTTGGTTCACAGAATGCGAGGAGACCTGGATGGAGCCGTGGGGCTCGCCGAGGCATGGGTCGAAGCGTCGCCTCGTTCCATGTCGGCCCGGCAGAGCGTGCTGGAGTTGTGTGCAGCACGAGAGGGTGAACGGGCTGCAGCCGTCCTATCGGGACGGTGGAGCGCCGAACATCCAGGGCACGACCACTTGGAGGAGATGCATTATCAGCAATTGCGTAACCTTGGGGATCGGGAGGCTCAGGACGCCTTGCTGGTCGGTCGGGCGAGGCGGAACACGCATGACGGTTGGGCTTGGCGGGAGCTGGCGTTCCTCAGGCTCAGCGACTACGAGGCCGCCGACGAGAGCGGGCGTGAGCGATTGAAGCCTCTCGTCGTCAAGCTGCTGAGCCAGTGCCACCGCATGGCGCCCGGTGACCCGTCCACCCTGCGCACCCAGGCGGAATGGCATGCCGTGCGGGGCCGGTGGAAGCGGGCGGTCGCTGTGTGGCTGTCGGCCATTGATCGGGAGCCGGACAATTTCTACAGCTATCGTCGTGTCTGGGAGGCTTCCGCAGGCTTCACGAGCGCCGAGCGCCTCGCGGTCTTTTCCCGTCTCGAGACAGCTCTTCTCCGCGGCCCTGGCCGCCTGTCGCTGGCCCGGGAGCTGATTCCCCTGGCGGCGATCCGGTTCGGGGTCCGGTTTGCGGAGGACGCCGCGCTGCGATGGATGAAGGCACGCTCAGACGACCCGGAGGTGATCGAGTCCTTTGCCGATCTGCTGCTGCAGTACGGGCACGGACGGACCGATGCCGGGCGGGCGCTCGCTCTGCTGGAGCCTGCCGTCAAGCGGTTTCCGTACCACATCGGGCTCCGGTTCAGCCTGGCCCATGCCCATCGGGTCCTGGGGAACCACGGGGCGGCGGAGGCGACTTGCGGGGAGATCGTGCGGAGACACCCGGCCAGTACACGGGGTCGCTGCGAATTGGCCTGGATCCATGAGCGACAAGGGAAACTCGATCAGGCACGCGCGGAGTTGGAGGCCGCGTCCCGGATGGCACCCTTCGACCCGGATCTTCGCATCATGCAAGCCCGTTTTCTCATGCGCCACGACCGCCACGAGGAGGCGCTGGGTCGGATCGGAGAAGGTCTTGAGCGGATGCCCGAAGCGGTGGCGTTTCGCGAAATGGCGATCGACGTTCAATTCGAGTGCGGGGATGAGGAAGGGGCCGTTCGGACGGCACGAGCCGGAATCGAGGTCCACCCGGAAGGGGCCTATCCGTGGTTTCTCCTGGCCGATGCCCTGAACCGCGCGAGACGCTTTGCGGCGCCGGGGGAAGTGGAATCCTGCCTCCGCGCGGCCCTCGCGCACAACGGCTCCCTCTATCCGGCGGCGGATGCCCTGGCCGTCTTTCTCGTGGAACAACGGCGCCACGACGAGGCCGAAGCTCTCTTGAAGGGGTTTCTTCCCAGGCTGGCCGATCCGACCTGGCCTCGAGCCCGGCTGGCCTGGATCCTTCGCGAGCGCGGCAGGCGTGACGAGGCGTTCGAGGCGATGAAAGGCGTCGTGACAGCCATGCCATGGTTTCGGTGGGGCTGGGACCGACTGTTCGACTGGCTCACGGAGGATGAGCGTTGGGAGGAAGCTCGGGCCCTCCTGGGCTCCACGCCGCCTGAAATGCTCTCTAACACACGCTTTCGGCGCAGGCGGCTCCTGGCGCTGGCCGCGGCCGGTCTCCCCGCGCAGAGCCTCGACCGGGAATGGGACGAGCTGCTTGGCGATTTCCCGGAAGATCTGGATCTCCACCTGGAACGCCATGACGAGCTGCGCGAGCAAAATCGCTCGGAGGAAGCGGTCCGCGTTCTCGAAGGAGTCCGGTCCAAGGTTCCGGATGATCCCTTCGTCGGGGCGCGCGTGGTGGAGGGGCTCGCAGAGGCTGGAAATGGGCGGGAAGTACTCGAGGGGACCCTGAAGATCTGGTTTGCCGACGTGGAGGAGTCGTCCTGGCCTGCCCGCACCGCCTGGGAGGCGTGCTGGCGGGCCGGAGTGGAGCAATCCGCTTATGATGCCGCCTTGGCTCGGCTGGGCGAAGGATTGCGCCCCACGTCCGAAGCGCTCTCCATCCTAGGGGAGCATGCCATGCGAGGGGTGAGCGGAGGGCAGGGCGAACCGAAGAATTTCTGGAAAGGGTGGTTTCCCGCCCCCGGCGTCCGGGAGCTCCTGCGGGTGCTCGACATGCTGGATCGGTGCGCCTGGGTGGACGGGAGATCCCGTGCGATTCTCGTGCACTACCTCTGCAAGCGGGGGTATTATCGACAAGTCGTCCGGTATTGGAGCCATGAGCTTCACGGAGATGCGGGTGATGGGGTTGAGCTGTGGTCCTGGATCGGCATGGCGCTCGCGGCGATCCGGCCCCGGAGGGCAAGGGAGTTCCTCGGTACCTGGAGAGAGCGTGTCGGCGTCGGCATGTGGGTGATCGCCAATTACGTGCTCTGCTTTTCCGTATGGAAGCGCGGGGATCGGCTTGCGGTGCTCGAGTCGTGCCGGGACGCCCTTGGCCTGCTTCCCCATGACCATGCCGCCAAGGGCCTTGCCCATATTCTCGCCGAGATGTGCATCCTGGAGTGTGACTTGCCGGAATTGGAGGAGACGTGGAAGCGCTTTCGGTCCTACTTCAGCGGGGCACTGGAGGAGGAAGAGTGGATGGAGCCACAACACCGCTACTTGCTGGAAGCGGTCCCAACTCTCGGCGGACTCATCGACAGCGGGGATCGGGACGCTCTCCTGCGCCGTTGCCGCCGTCTGAAACGGCAACGGTTGTCTGCATCGGTCCTCGAAAGCTGCCGACTCGCACCGCGGGCGGCCTGGTGGGTTCCCCTGGGCCTGGTTTCGGCAGGAACGCTCGCCAGGCTGCTCGTCGACCTCCTGCGCCGCTGATTGCGATCGGCCCCTCTCCTGTCTGGATTGCCCTGGGCGCGGCAATAACCTCGTTTGACAACCCAACACACGGAAGCTAGTATTACTCGTGCAGCCGTTAGGGGTGCCCGGTCGAGCCGACAGGGCTGAGAAAAGACCCTTAATACCTGATCTGGGTTGTGCCAGCGTAGGGAAATGGCTTGAAAGGCGCGATGTTTCAAGGACCGTTTCCCGTTTAGGGGTCGGTCCTTTTTTTGTGAGTGCGTTTTATCGGAGAGACGACATGATCACGCAACTGGACCATGCGCGCGCGGGAGTGGTGACGGACGAGATGCGGCGCGCCGCCGAAGGGGAGCCGATGAGCCCCGAGGACCTGAGGGCGCTCATCGCCGCCGGGCGGGCCGTGCTGCCCAAAAACCGCAATCATGACTTCGAGCGCGTCCACGCGATCGGAGCCGGACTCACCACGAAGGTCAACGCGAACCTGGGGAGCAGCGGTGAGTGTTACAGTTTGGAGCTCGAGGCCGAAAAGCTCCGTGCGGCCCTCGAAGCCGGGACCCATTCCATCATGGACCTCTCAACGGGCGGCGATCTTGCGGCCCTGCGCCGTTATTTCCTCGAGCACTCCACCGTCATGGTCGGAGCGGTTCCCATCTATGGGCTGGCGACGGAAATGGTGAAGCGGGATGAACCGTTGGAGCGGATGGATGGCGAGAGGCTCCTGCGCAGCATCGAGCGGCAGTGCGAGGAAGGAGTCGATTACATCACGGTTCATTGCGGCGTGACACTGGCCTCGGTCAAGAAGCTCGAAACCTACGAGCGTCTTATGCCGTGCGTGAGTCGCGGGGGATCCATTCACATGTTCTGGATGCGGAAAAACGGGAAAGAAAATCCGCTCTATGAGCATTACGACGACCTGCTGTCCATTGCCCATGCTCATGACGTGACGTTGAGTCTGGGGGACGGGTTTCGGCCGGGAACGGTGGTCGATGCCACCGACGGAGCCCAGTTGGAGGAACTGATGATCCTGGGCGAGCTGGCCAGGCGGGCACGGGCAAAGGGTGTCCAAGTGATGATCGAGGGACCTGGGCATGTGCCGCTCCCGCAGATCCAGGCCAACATCCTGATGCAGAAGCGGCTCTGCGACGGGGCCCCGTTCTATGTGCTGGGGCCGCTTCCGACCGATGTGGCCCCCGGATACGACCACCTCACGTCGGCCATCGGCGGGGCTATTGCGGGGGCGTCCGGGGCCGATTTCCTGTGCTATGTCACGCCTGCGGAGCACTTGGGGCTTCCCAACGCCCAGGACGTCCACACGGGGGTCATGGCGGCCCGGATCGCGGCGCACGTGGCCGACATCGCCAAGGGACTGCCGGGGGCCATCGAGTGGGACCGCCGGATGTCCATGCACCGACGGGACCTGGACTGGGAAGGCATGATCCGGGAAGCCATCGACCCCCAACTGGTTCGGACGCGGGTGGACATGGCCCGGGACCGGGAAGCCTGCACCATGTGCGGGAAGCTCTGTGCCGTGAGGATCAGTCGTGAGGCGGTGCCGACCCTCTAGGGGCTTGGGACAATCCGGTGGTGCGGATCGAGCGCCTGCTCACGGTCTTTTCAGCACGCCGACTTGAGGGAAACGCAGCAGGACGTCCGGCTTGTGGGGGGCGCTTTCCAGGTCCTCGGTCAGGTCCACTCCGGCGCCATGTCTCTTCTGATGAATCCCGTCCTTCCAGAGTCTGCTGCGCGTGACGTCATAGACCTTACCGTCATGGGCCACATAGGCGGGCTTGCCGCCGGACCCGTCGTATTCGGCGAGTGTTTTTTCATCGAACTCCAGCATCGAATCCCTCCCTGACCGTCGAGACATTCAAACGATTTGGCGGCAAACCTTCTCGGAACCGGTTCTTTTCATTCGCATTCCTCAGGATTTGGTGGTATCT
>CAZGQL010000099.1:0-16199 GCA_964527905.1 uncultured Syntrophobacteraceae bacterium | reverse complement strand
CTGATCCTCGACGACCTGACGGCTCGGGGCTACAAGGCCGTTTATCTTTCCATCGGAGCCCATGCGAGCCTGAAGCTGAACATTCCCGGCGAGGATGCATCCGGCGTCCTGCCCGGCGTCGATTTCCTCAGGGATGTCAATTTGGCGAAGATCGAGACGATCCGAGGCCGCGTGATCATCGTGGGGGGTGGCGACGTGGCGATCGACGCGGCACGCTGCGCCCGGAGGCTCGGGGCCGACCAGGTGAGCATCCTGTATCGGCGGAGCCTTCAGGAAATGCCCGCCCGGGAAAATGAGGTGGAGGACGCCCTCGCGGAAGGCATCGACATCCAGTACCTCACGGCGCCCCAGCAGATCCTGACCCGGGACAACCAGGTCATCGGTCTCCAGTGCGTCCGGATGGAGCTCGGGGCTCCGGATTCCTCGGGTCGGCGGCGCCCCGTGCCGGTCGTCGGAAGCGAGTTCGTGGTCGAAGCGGAAATGATCATCCCGGCCATCGGTCAGACGCCGGCCTCTCTTTTTCTGGCAAGTGAAGGCATCCACCTCAGCCGCTGGGGAACCATCGAAACCGACGAAATCACGTTCGAGACCAGCCGACCGGGCGTGTTTGCGGGCGGCGACGCCCAGTCGGGCCCGTGGGTGGCCATCGGGGCCGTCGCCGCGGGACGGGAAGCGGCTGTCTCGATCGGGCGCTACATCGACGGAGCCGATCTGAAGGCCGGTCGCGAGAAGCCTGCGCGTCCCCAGGAAAATTTCGTTCCCATCCCCGAAGGCATGGCCAAGAAGCCCCGGGCCCACATGGCTACGGTGAGCCTGGCTGAGCGGCAATCGGGATTCGCCGAAGTGGAGTTGGGGCTCACCGAAGAGCAGGCCGTGGCGGAGGCCCGAAAATGCCTCAACTGCATGGCCTGCAGCGAGTGCCTCCAGTGTGTCGCGGCGTGCAAGGCGGGGGCCGTGGACCACAGCATGCAGGAGGAACTCGTGACGCTGGAAGTGGGCTCCATCATCGCGGCGCCGGGGGTTGCGACCTTTGACCCCTCCCTCCAGGACACGTTCGGATACGGGGTCTTCCCCAACGTGGTGACGTCCATCGAATTCGAACGGATCCTCTCGGCATCGGGCCCTTTCCAGGGGCATCTTGTTCGACCTTCGGACCATAAGGAGCCCCGACGAATCGCCTGGCTCCAGTGCGTCGGGTCGCGTGATGTGGCCCACTGCAACAACGGGTACTGCTCGGCGGTCTGCTGCATGTACGCCATCAAGGAAGCGGTGATCGCCAAGGAGCACAGCAAGCAGCCCCTCGAAGCCTCCATCTTCTTCATGGACATGAGGACCAGCGGAAAGGACTTCGAAAAGTACTACAACCGGGCCGAAGAGGAGCACGGCATTCGATTCGTGCGCTCGCGCATCCACTCGATCGAGCGGGTGGACCACAGCGACGATCTGTGCCTGCGCTATGTCAAAGAAGACGGGCTGATCCACGAGGAGGTTTTCGACATGGTGGTCCTCTCCGTGGGTCTCGAAGCGTCGCAAAATATCACAGATCTTGCGTCCCGGCTTGGCATCGAGGTGAGGAGCGACCGGTTTGCGGCGACGTCTCCCTTCACGCCCATTTCGGCGTCTCGGCCCGGCATCTTCGTGTGCGGGACATTCCAGGGGCCCAAGGACATCCCCCAGTCCGTCATGGAGGCATCGGCCGCGGCGGCGGAAACGGCGGCGCTCCTTTCGCCCGTTCGAAGCACGGCGACCCGCCGGGTCGAGGAGATCATCGCCAGGGACATCAGCGGCGAGGAGCCTCGGGTCGGGGTGTTCGTCTGCCATTGCGGCATCAACATTGGCTCCGTGGTGGATGTGCCCGCGGTGAAGGAATACGCCAGGACCCTGCCGCACGTGGCGTACGTGGACGAAAACCTGTTCACGTGCTCCCAGGATACCCAGGTCCGAATACAGCAGGTCATCCGGGAGCTGCAGCTCAACCGCATCGTGGTCGCCTCGTGCTCCCCTCGAACCCATGAAGCGCTGTTCCAGCAGACGATCCGCGAGGCGGGCCTGAACAAGTACCTGTTCGAACTCGCCAACATCCGGGACCAGAATTCCTGGGTGCACCAGGCCTTTCCTGAGGCGGCCACGGAAAAGGCCAAGGACCTGGTGCGGATGGCCGTCGCCCGGGTGACGCTCCAGTCCCCCATCGATGAGATCAAGCTGCCCATCACCCGGAGCGGCCTCGTCATCGGCGGCGGAGTGGCGGGCATGGAAGCAGCCCTCGCCCTGGCCGAACAGGGCTACCCGGTCACCCTCGTGGAGAAGAGCGAATCGCTGGGCGGGCACGCGAAAAAGCTGCTCACGGTGTGGTCCGGGGAGCCCGTGCGTCCCTACCTCGACGCGCTGGTGGAGAAGGTCGAGACGCATCCGAAGGTAACCGTTCTCAAGCAGGCCGAGCTGGAGGTAGTGAAGGGCTTCGTCGGCAATTTCTGTTCTTCGGTCCGGGTCGATGGGACGGTTCGGGAAGTGCATCACGGGGTCGCGATCCTCGCGGTGGGCGCCCATTCCCTCAAACCCGCCGAATATGCCTATGGCCAAAGCTCCCGCGTCTATCGAAACCTGGACCTCGACGAGGCCATCCGAACCGGAGACCGACAGGTGACCGAGGCGTCCTCGGCCGTCTTCATCCAGTGTGTGGGCTCCCGGGAGCCCGAGCGGCCCTACTGCAGCCGGGTCTGCTGCAGTCATTCCATCGAAAATGCCGTGCGGCTCAAGGAAATGAATCCCCAAATGGATGTCTACGTCCTGTATCGCGACATCCGCACCCATGGGCTGCGGGAGCGCCTTTACGAGGAAGCGCGCCGCAAAGGGGTCCTCTTCATTCGGTTCGATCCGGACCGGAAGCCTCGGGTGGCGGTGCGGCCGGACCATCTGGCGGTCACGGTCTTCGATCCCATCCTGCAGCGGGAGCTGACCCTGAGGGCGGATATCTTGACGCTGGCCACGGCCATCGAGACGCGGGACGTCGAGGGACTCGCCAAGATGTTCAAGGTTCCGCTGAATGCCGAGGGGTTCTTCCTGGAAGCCCACATGAAGCTCCGCCCCGTGGATTTTGCGACCGACGGCGTGTTCGTGGCGGGGCTGGCGCATTGGCCCAAGCCCACCGAAGAGTGCATCGCCCAAGCGAAGGCCGCGGCGTCACGGGCCGCCACGGTGCTCGCCAGGGAGTTCATCGCCGCGGGCGGTGTCGCGGCTTCGATCAACAAGGAGCTCTGCGTGGGATGCCAGGCTTGCCTGGAATGCTGTCCCTTCGGGGCTATCAGTGAGCTCCAGCAGGAAGCGAAATGCGAGGTCAACCAGGCCCTGTGCAAGGGGTGTGGAACCTGCGCGGCCACCTGCCCGTCGGAGGCCATCACGCTTCTCGGCTTCAGTCACGGGCAGCTTTACCGACAGATCGACGAAGCGCTGTCGGCGTGAAGAATCGGTGAGTGGGTGAATCGGTGAGTGGGTGAGTGGGTGAGTGGGTGAATCGGGGTAACGAAAAGGATTGAGGTCTTCCATGGAAACTCGGGGTTTTGAGCCCAAAATTCTGGCGTTCCTGTGCAACTGGTGCAGCTATGCGGGGGCGGACCTGGCCGGGGTCAGCCGGCTGCAGTACCCGCCCAACATCCGCGTCATCCGGGTCATGTGCTCGGGCAGCGTGTCGCCGCACCACCTCCTCCACGCCTTTCAAAAGGGGGCCGACGGCGTGCTGGTCGGCGGCTGCCACATCGGGGACTGCCATTACCTGAAGGGCAACTACATGACGATGAAGCGGGTGACGTTCCTGGAGCAGCTCTTGAGCTTTGCCGGCTACGAGTCGGAGCGGCTCCATCTGGAATGGATCTCGGCGGCGGAAGGCGTCAAGTTCGCCCAAGTGGTCCGGGAATTCACCGAGCGGATGCGGGCCCTCGGGCCCGCGGTTCCCTTCGATGCCGTGCCCCAGGCCCAGAACTTCTGACTAGACTGGAATCGGGGCCACACCTCCGGTTCTCGCCCAGTGGGACTCTTTTCGTTTGGATGAGTGCACATGAACACGCGACTGAAGCAGATCCTCGAAAATGGCCAGGCGGACAAAGCCTTCGCCTACAAAACCATCCAGGGTTTTCTGTTTCCATGGGTTTTCACGCCGGACAGGGCGGGGGAGCTGGAGCCCTGGCAGCCGAACGTGGCTCGATTCCCTATCGTCAAACTGCTGTTGGCTGGAGCCCGGAGGAATCCGGCCGAGCGGCTGGCGATCCTGGTTCGGGGGTGCGAGGAACGGGCGCTTCGGGAGCTCATCAAGTGGAGCCAGCTGGATCCCGACCGGGTGGTGGTCGTCGGTCAGGCCTGCAGCGCGGAGCTCGCCGCCTGCTGCGAATGCTCCAAGCCCTTCCCGGATCAACTGGATTACGGCACCGCCTGCGAGGCCGTGCCCGAGAGCCAGCGGGTCAAATCCCTGGAAGCCATGCAGCGCGACAGCCGTCTGGACTGGTGGCTGGAGCACCTGAACCGGTGCATCCGCTGCCACGGATGCCGCGACGTCTGCCCCGTGTGCTTCTGCACCGAATGCAGCCTGGAGCACTCGAATCTCATCCCGGCGGCCAAGCTTCCCCCGGACAATTCCTTCCACTTGGTGCGGGCCGTCCACATGGCCGGCCGCTGCATCGACTGCGGTCTCTGTGAGGAGGTCTGTCCGGCCAGGATCCCGCTCCGGGCCCTCTACAAGAAAGTCAACCGTCTCGTCGAGGACCTCTTCGACTACAAGACGGGAGCCCCCGGCGACAAGTCCCCGTTCAGCTTCCTCGGGGAAGAGCTCGCACTGCCGGCCGGCAATCGTTGACGAGTAGAGCCTATGGCGATCGGTTCGCACGATTGAGATTACCGATTTGAATTGGCGAACGGAAGAATCTACACAAGGAGAGTACTGGAGTGACCCTCAGGCAGGTGGAAACGAATCGGGCATAGCCCCGAGCATGGATATGGGACAGGCAATGGCATCCCCCAAGCTGGCGCTCTGCAACTTCATTCCGGATGTGGACAGCCTCAGGCGGACCGCGCTGATGCATGGATTTGCGGGCGTGGACTGGACCTTCAGGGTCGAGGACCTGCCGACCACCGAGGAGGAAGAGCGGGATCTCCGGCGGAAGATCCAAGCGCTGAGCCCCCTCGAGGTCCGTTACCACTGCGCGTTTAACGGTGTGGATCTGGGGGATGAAGACCAGGAGCGGGCCCAATCGGCCTTCGCCATCTTCAAGCGGGCCTGCCAGACCGTTGCCGGGCTGAAGGGGCGCTACATGACCATTCACCTGGGTTTGGGGAGGCTCGATTACGAGGACCTCTCCTGGGACCGCAGCGTCGATCGGCTGGCGAGCCTGGTGGCCTACGGCAAAGCGCTGGGCGTCTGCGTCTGTCTTGAAAACTTGGCTTCCGGGTGGTCCAGCAGGCCCGAGCTGTTTGAGAAACTGGTCCGCAAGACGGACGCAGCCGTGACGCTCGACATCGGCCATGCCCGCATGAGCCCGTCGGTTCAGAGTCAGCGCTTCGACGTTGAAGATCTGGTGACGCCGCATCACCGGAAAGTGCTCAACGCGCACATCTACCACGAGGAACGGGATGACCGTCACACGGCCCCGGAATCCCTGGCCGACCTCGAGGATCGGCTGCACCTTCTCACCTGTCTCCCCTGCGACTGGTGGGTGCTGGAGCTTCGCGAGGAAAAGGCCTTGCTGGAGACACTCAAGGTTGTCCGGGAGTTCCTGGGCGACGACCCCCGTGTGGATTTTCTGTCTGCATCACCCCAGTGCCGGATGAGGAAGGACAGCTGATGACACCCGGCCGCCCCCATCCCCTCGACGCACTGCCGCTCTCTTCCTTTCACACCTGAATTCGCTGCCGGATCTCAGGTTTCTGAGATCCTCGAGCCCATTTGCCGTCGTTCCATCAGGGCGCCAACCGGCAGCCCGATATGCGCGTTTTCGGAATGCGACGGAGCCAGGTGCAGGTTCAGCCGACGATCGCTGGGGCATCTTGCACAGGCGTCCGGCTCCGGGCACTCTATCGCTGCGTAGGGCCTCGAACCCATTCAGACAAGGAAGGAATGTGACCATGGGTGAGCCGATTCTCAACCCCAATCTCAAGGACCCAGTCAAGGAATACCTGAGCAAGTTCAACCTGAGCCTCTGCCTGACCTGCGGGACGTGCACGAACGGATGCCCCATCACCGGAAACCCCGACATGGTCGGCTGGGACACCCGCAAGACCCTTCGCATGCTCGCGCTGGGCATGGCGCAGGAAGTGATCGACAGCAAGTTTCCCTGGATCTGCACGGGATGCGGCCGATGCGTCCACGGCTGTCCCATGGGTATCGATATCGTTGGGATCATGGGGCATTTGAAGTCGCTCCGCCCGCGCGACCAAGTGCCGGGAATTCTCCACAAAGGCGTGGAAAACGTGCTCGCGACCGGCAACAACATGGCCATCCCGCAGGAGGATTATTTCTTCCTCATGTCCGACATGGGGCGGGAGCTCGCCGAGGAATGCCCGGGCTTCTACGTTCCCATCGATAAGGACAAGGCCGACATCTTCTTCCTGCCGAACTCCAAGGAAGTCTTCTCGGACAACGACGACATGGTGTGGTGGTGGAAGATTTTCTACGCGGCCAAGGAAGACTGGACGATCCCGTCCGAGAACTGGGAGGCGGTCGACTGGGGGCTTTTCACGGGCAACGCCGAAGCCACCAAGATCCTCGCCAAGCGCAAGATCGACTTCATGATTCAGCACCAGATCGGGCGCATGATCATGCCCGACTGCGGCGGCGGGTCGTATGGCTGCCGCAAGGGGATGAAGGAGTGCGTGCTGGAGGACCCCAATAACAAGATCGAGCACATCTACCTGTACGACTACCTGAAGGAGCTCCTCGAGAAAGGGCGGATCAAGGTCGACAAGAGCGTGAACGCGGGCAAGGTGTTCACGTGGCATGACTCCTGTAAACACGGCCGGGAGCTCGAGCGCAACTTCGGCAAGGGCTACTTCGACGAGCCCCGCTGGATCATCCAGCAATGCGTCGACCAGTTCGTGGATTTCGAGCCGAACCGGATGAACAATTTCTGCTGCGGGGCCGGCGGTGGCAACTGGCCTTCCCCTTATGAGAAGGATTCCGCCTGGCACGCGCGCTTCAAATACAAACAGATCAAGGACAGCGGCGCCGACGTTGTGGTCGTGGGATGTTCCAATTGCCGCGACCAAATCATGAAACGCATCCCCAAATTTTACCCCGACTGCAACTACGAGGTGAAATACATCTGGCAGCTCGTCGCCGAATCGCTCGTGATCGAACCCTGGAGCGACGAGGAGGTTGCCAAGGCGGAAGCCGAGGCCAAGGCCCAGTGGGAACGCCTGGGCGTTGAGATCGAGGAAGACGAATAGCGCGACCGAGACCTCCAGTTGCCGTGCTTTCGCGGCCTGCATAGGGCAGGCATGAGCGGAAGCGCGGCTCAATCCGTCCTCTCCCCGGGGCGGATCAGGCAGAAGGAAGGGGTCGGGCTCGCCCGGGTCCCTTCCTTTACCCATCTTCCGGGTCCGGAAGGGTTGCGCCGGGCCCTTTGGAGGCATCTGATGGGCGAAGCGTTTGAACCGAAGATTCTGGCGTTTCTATGTAACTGGTGCTCATATGCGGGGGCCGATCTGGCCGGTGTGTCCCGCTTCCAATATCCGCCCAACATCCGGGTGATGCGGACCATGTGCTCGGGCCGCGTGGATCCGACTTACATCCTCGAAGGTCTGAAAAGCGGTTACGACGCGGTCCTGGTTTTCGGCTGCCACATTGGAGACTGCCACTACATCGACGGCAACGAATACACGGTCCGTCGAATGCGGGTGGTTCAGGATCTTCTGGAGCTGTCCGGGATCGGTCGCGACCGCACGGCGCTGCGCTGGGTGAGTGCCGCGGAGGGGCAGATCTTCGCGGACAACGTGACCGAGCTCACGCAGAGGGTGAGGGAGCAGGGTCCCTTCAACCCCAAGGACTTCCCCCTCCAGATGAAGGCCCTCGAAACCGTGCTCACCGGACCCAGGCTGCGGTGGCTCACGGGGATTGAACGGCACGTGACGACCAAGATGAACGTCTATGGCGACAGAATCGATCCCGCCGATTACGAGCGCGTCATCGGGCAGGCCATCCGGGATGAGTATGAAAAGGCGTTGATTCTGGCAAGCCTCGGGGAAGGCCCGCTTTCGGTCCGGGAAATGGCGGCCCGCACGGCCCTGCCCGTGTACACGGTTTCCCTCAAGCTGAACGATCTCGAACGGCGGGGTGCGGCGGAATTCAGGGGCTTTGAGGGAACAACGGCCAAGTTCGCCCGGGCCGTGTGACGTCCGGACCCCGGACCATTGGTGCCGGCGCGGGCAAGATCGAGAGAAAGTGAATCAGAAGAAGGGCGGGGAGACGGTGCGATGAAGGGCCACCCCGCCCCCTGATGGGTATGGGCTCCCCGCTCAACGAGACCTGTTGCGGCCTCAAGGCTCTCCGCCGCACAATCCGCTGAAGATCTTTCTCAGCTCCGAGTCGCTGAGCTGCTCCAGAACGGGGGCCAGGTAATCCTCCTCATCGGATTCCTCGCAGGAATCGCAGCTTACTTCGGTTTCTTCCTCCCGGACCGGCAGGACTTCGTTCCCCGACTTCGCCACGACCGCGCGCATCCTTCGGTTGGACCGGATCCACCGGTTGCAGTCATCGTGACTCCCCACGAAGACCAGAAACAGGTCATCCCCCTGCCGCATCCCCACCAGTCGGTAGCCATCCGCCAGGTCATACTTGATGCAGCCCCTCAGGCGAGCCTCCCCATACCGGGTCAGCCGGCCGATTTCCGAGAGGGTTCGATCCCCCTTGGAAACCAGTCTCTCGATGAGCGTCTCCGCATGCTCGGCAACGCGCGCGGCACGGCCTCCAGCGGCCTGCAGGGCCCGCAACTGCTTGTTGAGATTCTCGTCGCGATGAATTCTCGCAATCATGGGTCGCCACACTCACAAGCAAGATCCCGGGTTGGCTTTCTCACACCTCCGTGCTCCGTCAGCCACGTTTGACTGCCCGGCAGAGTAGCAACGGAAGCGGGGGAGGTCCAATCAATCTTACTGATGCAAGAGCCTGGAATTTATAGTGGTTTTCGATTAATGGGGCGGACCTTATGCTGAAATGCCGCCAGGTATCGTTTCAGTCAATGCGAAAGCGCCGTCAGTATCGGGATTAACAATTTGAATCGCCGTCGGTCGCTGGCTAGAAGACGGGTGACCTGTCCCCTTGCGGGAACGCGCCGGGGGTCGGGGGGGATTGGACGAGCACGATCCGGCGGATCGCGCCTGGTCGCCTGGAGCACGAGGGATGAGCCGCTGAAGGGGGAGGCCTACGATGCAGGAAGCACAGTTGGATTGCCGGGGGCTTGCGTGCCCCCAGCCGGTTCTCAAGGTGAAAGAGCTGGTCGACCGCGGCGGCTCGGCGTGTCTCAAGGTCACGGTGGACAACGCGGCGGCGAAGGAAAACGTGAGCCGGTTCCTCGAACGGTCGGGTTACGCCGTCAGCGTGGTCGAGGAAGGGGGGACGTTCCAGGTCACGGCCCTGCGTGGGGAATCCCCTTCCGCCTGCGACGTGATGATCTCGCCTGCCGAGGAGCACGCGGTGCGAAAGATCGCCGTGCTCATCGGGACGGATCAGATGGGAACGGGAGACCCGATGCTCGGCCGAAAGCTCCTGTTCAATTTCATCGCGACCCTGAAGGAGCTCGGACCGGAGCTCTGGCGTGTCATTCTCCTCAACGGCGGCGTGAAGCTCAGCGTGGACGATTCGGATTGCCTGCCCGGGCTTCAAGCATTGGAGGGGGACGGTGTGACCGTCCTGGTTTGCGGCACCTGCCTCGGCCACTTCGAGCTGCTCGAGAAAAAGCGTGTGGGGGAAACCACCAACATGATGGACATTGTCACGGCCCTGCAGCTGGCCGACAAGGTCATCAGCCTCACCTGACGAGGACGGAGCCATGAGCAAACCCCCCGTGGAACTGGCCAAGACCGTTCGCGCGGCCGGTTGAGCGGCCAAAATCGGTCCGGGCGACCTGGCGGACATCCTGAAGAGCCTGCCCCTCGAGGCGCATCCGAATCTTCTGGTGGGACGGGAGACCTCGGACGACGCCGGGGTCTATCGTTTGAACGAGGAGCTGGCCCTGGTTCAAACGATCGACTTCATCACGCCGGTGGTGAACGACCCGTACGATTTCGGAAGGATCGCGGCCGCAAACGCCTTGAGCGACGTCTACGCCATGGGGGGGCGCCCCCTAACGGCCATGAACGTCGTGTGCTTCCCCGTGAAGACCATGGACAAGGCGGTCCTTCGGGACATCCTGCGCGGAGGCATCGAGACGATCCATGACGCGGAAGCGGTCCTCGTGGGGGGGCATAGCGTGGAAGATCCCGAGATCAAGTACGGACTCTCCGTCACCGGCATCGTGCATCCATCGAAAATCCTCACCAATTCCGGGGTCAAGCCCGGGGATGCGCTCGTCCTCACCAAGCCCCTCGGAACGGGAATCCTGGCCACGGCCATCAAGGGAGGGCTGGTTTCCAAGGAAGCCGAGCGACGGGCGATCGAGAGCATGGCGACCCTCAACCGCCGCGCCGCTGAAGTCATGGACGCATACCCCGTTCACGCCTGTACGGATGTCACCGGCTTCGGACTGCTCGGGCACCTCCTGGAAATGGCTGCCGGAAGCAAGGTCTCGATCCCCCTCCACGCGAGTCAGGTGCCCCTGCTCCCCGAGGTGCTGGAATCCGTCCAGATGGGGCTGCTCCCCGCCGGCAGCTTCGAAAACCGCAACTACTGCGCCCACCAGGTGGAGACCCTCCGCCCGCTCGATCCCATGCTCCTGGACATCCTCGCCGACGCCCAGACCTCCGGGGGGCTGGTCATCGCGCTGCCCGAGTCGGAATCGTCCGCGCTGGTTCGAGACCTCAAGGCCCGGGGCATTGCCGACGCCGCGGTCATCGGCCGGGCGACGGCCGCGCATCCGGGTCGGATTCAGCTGGTTTGAGGGGGCGCCACACCATCCACCCGCTTGTGCGAGAGACACATCGCGCGTTCATCTCCAGAATTCCGGGTAGCGGCGGGTCTTGAGCAGGTTGTTGAACAGCAGCGCCACGAGCAGGAGGATGAGCGTGCCGGCGGCAACGGGCATGAGGACGTAGAGGTAGCCCAGGTTGTGGATTTTCTCGCCGCCGAGGACCGCGATCAGGGCCGTGGCCCCGCCGGGGGGGTGCAGGGTTTTGGTCAGATGCATGGCGGCAATGGATGTGGCCACGGCCACCGCTGCCGCAAGCCACATCCACGGGTGCAGCAGCTTGTAGGCGGAAACTCCGATCAGAGCAGAAAGGACGTGGCCTCCGACCAGATTGGGAGGCTGGGCCAGGGGGCTCCTGGCGGCCCCGAAGAGGAGGACCGCCGAGGCACCGAAGGAACCGATGATCAACAGGAAGTCCGACCCTGCGAAAAGAAGGTCGTTCAGGTATCCCACGGCGGCAATGCCCAGCAAGCCTCCCAGCCAGGACCAGCCGATCTCCCGCAAGCCCACCCGTGGCGGACTCTGGGTGTGCCCCTTCATCTTCTTCAGGTATTCCATGAACAGGTTCCGCTCCTCAAGGTCGCGTTCACGATGTCGCTCCGGGTGATGATCCCCACCATCCGCCCGACGGCGTCCGTCACCGGCAGGCGATTGATCTGCCGTGCCGTGAGCAGTTCGGCCAGGTGTACCAGGGTGGCCTCCTCGCGAACGGTCACGGCCGGGGAAGTCATGACCTCCCGGGCCGTCAGTCCCTGGACCTTCACCTCGCAACAGTCACCCGATCGCAGGCAGCGGGCCAGGAACGCCATGAAGTTGTCCGTCGTCTCCCCGAGCAGCTGATACAGGATATCCTTTTCGGAGATGACCCCGAGGACCCTGCGGTCGCCGTTCACCACCGGAACGCCGGACACCCGGCTTCGGCTCATGGTCTCCACCGCATGCACGAGGGGATCGTCGGGGCCGACGCAGATGACTTCCGTCACCATGATGTCGCGCGCCGTGATCGAGCGGGCAAACCGCTCGGCGGCATGCCGGTAGGCGAGGCAATAGAGCTCCTTGAAATCCCCCGGCGTGATGTCCACGTAGCTCGAGAAGGACTTCATGGCCTCGACGATGTCCGCATCGGTCAGACCGATCCGGGATAAATCGATGTCCTGAGGATCTCTCCGCTTGATCATGTCAGCTCTTTCGGACCTGCAGCGACAGCCGTCGCACGTGATCCTGTTCTTCCTTGATCAGCAGCGCGAGCAAGTCCCGGTCCTTCCCCTCGCAGGTGGCTTCCTGCATTCCCAATAGGAAAATGATCGAATCCTTCTCGATCTGCAGGGCCAGCTTCAGGGCTCCCCGTGCCGTCCGAACTTCCGCCAGTCGGGCGTCCAGGTCGCCCACGGAGCTCAACACGTGCTGGTCCGCCATCATCTGGATGTAGCGGTCCAGGTCCTGCTCCGGGTCGCTCACCGTCGGCGTCCAGGCCCCCGGTGGCAATTTCTCCGCCAGACTTTCAATCTTCGCCCGGTGCTCCGCTTCCTCCTGGGCGAGGTTCTGGAAAAGCTCCCGGATCTCGGCATCCTGGATCCGGGCCTGCGCTCGTTCGTAAAAGGCCGCGCAGCGGTCCTTGATTTCTATGGCAATCCGAAAAACCTCCGCCGCATTGAAGCAAAAGAGCATCGGACGTCCTCCTTGCCCATGAGGGCTACGCGATGAAAGGGCTTCCCTTTCCGGACAACGGCTCACTCGGCAACGGGGGACCGCTTACTCCCCGCAACGAGCCTCCAGTTCCGCAAGCCTCTGCCGGGCCGCCTTGTCGCGATTCCACCGCTCGGTCACGTCGCGCAGGATGGCGGCGATCCCCTCCAAGCGACCGGTGTCGTCGTGGATCGGCACCAGGGTGAACTCGACCGAGATGCGGCTGCCGTCTTTCCGGATGGCGGGCACGGCCAGGAGATCCGACTGATACCGGCTCGTGCCCGTTTCCATCACTCGGTGATACCCCTCCCAGTGCCGACTTCGGAGGGACTCGGGGATGATGAGATCCAGGCTTTGACCAAGGGCTTCCGCCTTCGAGTAACCGAACAGGTGCTCGGCGCCGGTGTTCCAGAGGCTAATCAGTCCCTCGCGGTCTGACAAGATCACCGCATCTCGGGCCTCTTCCACGATGATTCGATAGAGTCGTTCCTCACGCTCCGCTGTCACAGCTCCACCCCCAGCCGTTGCCACACGGACTCCCCGTCCTTGATTTCCACGGCCTTGAGGTGCGGGTACGTCTTGAAGAGGAACACGAGCAGCGGGACGACGCCCAGCAAAATGATGGTCAAATCCGGAATCACGCGCACCGTGCCGATGAACTGCACGAACGGCCGCATGAAGAAAGACGCGTCGCGGGCCACCCAGAAGCCATCCTTGAAGCTCACCCAGGTCTGCAGCACGCCCACGGGGAACAGGGTACCCAGGGTGAGCAGCAACAGCCCGATGTTGAATCCGAAAAAGGAGACTTGGAGCAGCCGGTCGTTCCAGTGGGCCCGATCCACCATGCCCCGCCAGGAAAAGAGCAGCAGCCCGATGGAAAGCATCCCGTAGACCCCGAAGAGGGCTCCGTGTCCGTGGTTCATGGTGAGATAGGTCCCGTGCTCGTAGTAATTGACCACGGGCAGGTTGATGAGGAACCCGAACACCCCGGCGCCCAGGAAGTTCCAGAAGGACGACGCCACCAGGAAGTACATGGGCCACTTGTAGGGAAAATCCCTCCCCTGGCCTCGGATGGACTTGTACTCCAGAAGCCCCCGCACCACCAGGCCGAACAGGGGAATGGGCTCCATGGACGAGAACACGGACCCGATCCCCAGCCAGAAGGACGGCCCCCCGTACCAGAAGTAGTGGTGGGCGGTCCCCAGGATGCCGCTCAGGAAAACAATGGTGGCGGTGAAATAGGCCACCAGGAGCGCGGCCCTGGCCGAGGCCAGGTTCATGACCACCAGCAGGAGTGAAATGACGGCGATGCCGAAGAACTCGAAGATGCTCTCCACCCAGATGTGGACCACGAACCAGCGCCAGTAGTCGGCGATGGTGAGGTGGGAGCCTCGGCCGTAGAAGAGCCCGAAGCCGAAGAAGGCCACCACGAGCACGGCGCTGAAGAGGTAGAAGACGATGAGCGACGTGAACTCATCCCCGTGGCCCAGCTTGAGGTGATGGGAAATGGGGCGGTAGACGATGAGAAGCCAGGCGATGAGACCGAGGAAGAGCAGAATCTGCCAGAAGCGCCCCAGCTCGAGGAATTCCCATCCCTGGTGACCGAGCCAGAACCACAGGTCCCCCAGGTAGCCCTTGATGCCCGCGATCTCTCCCAGGAGACTGCCGAGGGCGACGACCAGGATCGCCACGAAGAGCAGCTGCACCAGCAGCCCCTACCGCCGGGGCTCGATGCCGCCCACGATGGGGGCCAGATAGATCGCCGAGCCCACCCAGGTGGTGGCGATCCAGAAGATGGCGAGCTGCAGGTGCCACGTCTTGGCCCAGCTGTAAGGAATCAGCTGGGCGACATACGGCGCCCAGAAGGTGGCCGGGTGGATCGTGTAATGGGCCAGGAGGCCGCCGAAATTGGTCTGCAGGAGAAACAGGAGAATCACGACCAAAAAGTACTTGGCGGCCTTCATCTGGCTGGGGGTGAGGGGCATGTCGACGAGCTTTTCCGCCAGGGCGGCCCCCCTGGTCGGTCCGTACCACAGCCCGAAATAGTGGATGCAGAAGATGAAGAGCCCCAGGACGAGGAACAGGGCGATGATCCCGCCCAGGGTCCAGAGGTACACGCCAAGGGTCGG
This sequence comes from uncultured Syntrophobacteraceae bacterium, assembly GCA_964527905.1. Classification (GTDB taxonomy): domain Bacteria; phylum Desulfobacterota; class Syntrophobacteria; order Syntrophobacterales; family Syntrophobacteraceae; genus CALBZH01. Next base: position 1,282 of record CAZGQL010000099.1, on the reverse strand, counting down.
GACATTGCCCACGGACCGGTCCGCGGGCCAGTTGTTGGTGTAGGTGATGTCACTGCCCGGGCGGGGGGTGGAGGCGACCCAGGCGGTCCAGAAAAAGAACCGGCCGATCTGGAGGCGCTCCTCGGCGGTGGGCACCGTGTCCGGCAGGAAACCGTACTGAAAGTCTCCCACGGCGAACAGGTCCCCCCAGTGTTTCGTGACGGCGTCCAGGGCCTTGACCTGGGCCGCCGTCAGGACCAGCTTGTCGTTTGCCGCGTCATACCGGTTGGTCCGGATCTCGTGCTTCACCTTCAGATCGACGATCTCCCGGTCCACCACCGACAGCTCCCCATAGGGCTTTCGGTATTCCTGGAGGCTGATCTCGCCTCGGATCGCATCGCTCAGGAGGTGCAGCGTGGACGCGCTGAAATCGGGACCGCGCTGGGCCCCGTGTCCCCACACGCTGCCATGGTCCATGAGCCCGTAGCGCTGGTAGACGTCCTGGCCCTTGAGAATGTCCGCCTTGGTGAACAGCACCCTGCCCGAGGCGTCCAGGACCTCCCCCGGGTAAGGCGGCACGTGATCCTTGGCCAGGTGCCCACCCCCCAGGAGCAGCACCAGGGAAACGACAAAACTGAGAATGGCAGCCCTTCTGAGATTTTCGATGGACATGGCCTTGCTCCTTCCTCTCGAATGCGACCCCGCTTCCCGTGACGCGACACGGCCGAAACGGATCGGCCCGACAGGCCGCATAGGCCTGTCACCGACCCAGGATGGAGCCACGAAGGGGGAGAGACGCGGTCTCCCCCTTCGCCGCCCGGTCAACCGAGGATGGCCTTCAAGTCCTCGTCGGGGGTGCTGATGGGCATGATGTTGAAATTCTTGACGAGCACGTCGAGCACGTTGGGGGTCACGAAGGCCGGAAGCGAGGGTCCGAGCCGGATGTTTTTGATGCCGAGATGGAGCAGGGTGAGGAGGATGGCGACCGCTTTCTGTTCGTACCAGGAGCAGATGATCGAGAGGGGAAGGTCATTCACGCCGACGTTGAACGCGTTGGCGAGGGCGACGGCGACCTGGATGGCAGAATAGGCGTCGTTGCACTGGCCGATGTCCATGAGCCTCGGCAGGCCGCCGATGGTGCCGAGATCCTTGTCGAAGAATCTAAACTTTCCACAGGCGAAGGTCAGCACCACGCAATCCTTCGGGACCTTCTCGACAAACTCCGTGTAATAGTTGCGGCCCGGTTTGGCGCCGTCACAGCCAGCCACCACGAAAAAGTGGCGAATGGCCTTGCCCTTCACCG
>CAZGQL010000098.1:14719-16217 GCA_964527905.1 uncultured Syntrophobacteraceae bacterium | reverse complement strand
GGGATCGATCCCATGGCGACGGCGAACCCGTGCCGTCGGGGAACGTACGTCACACTCTCCGGAACACAGGCCTGAATCCGAAGGGCGAGATCCACGCCGTGCTCGGTGAGGGCGAGGATCGCGACGGATGATTCACTCAGGGACCCGCGCGCTTCGGTAGCCATGGCCAAACATCCCGTCATAAAGTTTCGAACGAGCGGCCAGTCCCCGGGCCCGCACGCCGAACACCTCGCCCACCAGGATGATGGCCTGGCGCTTGATCCCCGCCGCGTGAACCCGCGCCGCGATGTTGGCCAGTGTTCCCTCCAGGAAGGCCTCGTCAGGCCATCCGACCCGATAGGCGACGACCACCGGCGTCTCGGAAGGGTAAGATCCGGAGAGGCTCTCGACCACCTTTTCAATGTTTTGAACGCTCAGGTAAATTGCCAGGGTAGCGCGGTGGGATGCAAGCGTCTCCAACCGCTCGCGCTCCGGCACGGGCGTCCTCCCCTCCATGCGCGTCAGGATCAAGGTCTGGGATACCTCTGGGAGCGTGAGCTCCTGTCTGAGGGCCGCCGCCGCGGCGAACACCGCCGACACCCCGGGCACGACCTCATAGGGGATCCCCTCGCGATCCAACAGCTCCATCTGCTCCTGGATCGCGCCATAGAGGCTGGGGTCTCCGGTATGCAGGCGCACCACCCGATGCCCCCGCCGATGGCCCTCCACGAGAATTCTGTGGGTTTCCTCCAGGCTCAGGGACGCGCTGTTGAAAACCTCCGCGTCGGGTTTCCTCGTCTCCAACAGGGACTCAGGGACCAGAGACCCCGCGTAAACGATGCGATCCGCCATAGCGATCAAGCGCTGCCCCTTGACCGTGATCAGTTCCGGGTCCCCGGGACCAGCGCCCACAAAAAAAACAGGTTGCGCCATTCCAACTCCTTATGGATCGGGTGGTCGCTTTCGGCCCGATCGCCTCGCCCTCAGTCTTCGCGAACCGCCTTGAGGACGAAGACCGGATTCTGGGGCTCCAACCGCTCGGTGGAGCCGATCGGGACCGAATGGCTCACCTGGACCTGCAGGATCTGGAGCGAGTACCCGCGACGGTTCTTCCACCAACCGCGCGCCGTCTCCAGGGTATCGAAGGATACGGCCGTCTGAACGACGACGCCTCCGGGCTTCAGCCGGTCGACGATCACCGTGAGCAGGTCCTTCAGTTCTCCTCCGCTTCCCCCAATGAACACGATTTCCAGGGCACGACCATGAACGGCCGACACGCCAGAGGGGGCCAGACGCTCGACGTTGCGGCACAGGTCGTGGAAGCGGCTTTCGCTTTGCTCGACGGCAAACGCCTCCCGGAGGGGAACAAGCCGCGCGGCCTCGATGGCGATCGACCCGCTGGCCGCCCCCAGATCCCAAAAAACCAGGTTCGGAGCCAGCTGAAGGTGCGCCAACACCACCGCTCGCACTTCCAGCTTGGTGCTCGTCCCCGCTTCGTGGGGGCTGGCGCCTCCTGTCC
>CAZGQL010000098.1:2272-14709 GCA_964527905.1 uncultured Syntrophobacteraceae bacterium | reverse complement strand
TAGGCGCTTTCCGGCAGCCCAAAAACGGGAAAGGAATCGGCAGCGCTCGAACTGGCCGTCCCGGAGTCCTCCCGCAGGATCGCAACCACGTTCAAGGCCGAAAACGAATCGAGCACCGCCTCCCGGGCGGAAAGCCGCGAAACCCTCTCCCCCGTGGTTCCCAGATCCTCCCCGACGACAAGGCTGCAGTCCCCAAACCCCGCTTCGAGCAAGGTCCGTGCGATACGATCCGGAGGGTGCAGCGGGTCTGTGTACAGAACCACCTTAGGGTGCCGCCGGACTTCCCGCAGCCAACCGTGCTCCCCTTCCATTGCGGAACGGCCGTGCAGGCTCAACACCCGGGCATCGTCCCAGGGCTCGCCGATCCGGGCAAACAGCGCCTGGACAGCGGTCACATTGGGAAAAGCGAGCACCCGGGCATGCCCCACGCGACCCACGATTCGTCGTCCGATGCCAAAATAGAAGGGATCTCCGGAGGCGAGCACCGCCACGCGTTGCCGAACCGAAAGGGACGCGACGCGGTCGAGGGTTCGTTCCAGAGGCGATTCCCACGCTTGCTTTTCAGCCGGATGCCCGGCGAAGGACTGGAGATGCCTGCGGCCTCCGATGAGTACTTCGGCACGACCCAGCCACCGTCGTGTCTTTGGACCCAAGTCCTCGGGATCGACCCCAAGGCCCACAAGCACAACCACAGGCGGGTCCCACTCCTCGGGATGGCGCGGCAATGGAGCGGTCATGGCGATTTTCCGTCTTGCGTGTGTGCTTCGGCCAAAAGAGATCCCCCGGAGTCGAACAGCAGAAGCCGCACCTCCAGGCCGGGACCGGCGAGTCTCGCCGATTGCGCCAGCGCTTGCCGCACGATGGACTCGACCACCTCGAGCGCCCCGTGCTCTTGGTGAAGGTTCAAGGCATGCTGGGCGGTGTTCGCCTGCTCCAGTGCTTCGACCAGCCGGGCTCCATGGCCGGCATCGCGTGCCAGCTCCGAGAGCGGTTTCAGATCCATGGCAACGCGATGCGCGTGGGTGTACGCATGCCCCTGGGCCATCTTGACGGCCTTTCCAAAAAACACGCTGTGCACAATCTCCCTGAACCCCAGGGATCGGGCCGCTTGGACGGAAAAAGCGAAAAAGTCCGCCACCTGGATGAATGCCTCGGAGGGCATCCCCCCAAGCAGGCCGCGGGCGAATTTTTCGCTCTTTCCGCCCGTGCTGAAAACCACCCGATCACACCCGTTGGATCGCGCCACCGTCAGAGCCGCCAGGATCGTCTCCTCGTAAGCTTCATGCGAAAACGGCTTGACGATTCCCGTCGTCCCCAGAATGGAGATCCCTCCCACGATGCCGAGTCGCGGATTGAGTGTGTGGCGGGCCAGCTCGACCCCCCTCGGGACTGAAACCTCCACTTCGGCTATCATCCCAAAGGAAGCGCTTCCATCCCAAGCATCATCGATCCAGAGGTGGGGCAGCGGCGGCGGGCGCCATGAATGGCCGATCGATCCATCCCAGCGCTCGGAATGCCCCACCCAACCCTGCCGCCATTCCTCACGGAGATTGAGCAGGAGCATCTCGCGGGGAACCGGGTTCACAGCGGGCTCCCCCACAGCCACCGGAAGTCCCGGTTTCGTCACCCGTCCCACACCCGGACCCGCGATCAGGCAGACGGACGCGAGCCGTTCTGGCAAGGAAACGCTCGCAGGGGAGACCGGCTGATTCGGGTTCACCAGACGGAGTCGCACGTGGATCTCCGCGCCATGGGTCACGTCCGGATCGTCCCCTCCGTCCTTGATCACGACCGCACGCACCCCATTTTCCGACCTTTCGAGGGATGCCACCGGCACCGGCAGAAATAGACCTCCAGGAAGCCGAACCGCGATCACTCGGGGACGCAGACCCGACAGCTCGAAACGCAGGGCCGCGCGGGCCCCCGCCGCAAGTGCGGTCCCGGTGCTGTAGCCGCTGCGCAGAGCTTGTCCACGGGATTTTCCCCTTCCCGCGCGCCCCCGGCGCTTGTCAACGGACTCGCCGACTCGCCCGCCCATCCTTGCCCTACCGTCCGATGAAGCGTTCGGGGTACAGCGCCCGGGCGAGCTCCTCCACGGCCTGCACCGAGCGTGGCCCCGGCCTTGAATAGATGAGCTCGTCTACGTTCAGAACGCGTCCGTTCCGCACCGCACCCAACCGGTCAAAATGCGTCCTCCGGGCGGGCTCCGGGGGATTGCGGTTCATGGGTCCCCTCTGGACCACGTACCAATCCACCTCGTCCGTCAGCAGGGTTTCCAGGTTGTACTGCACGATGGATCGAGAGCTCTGGACCACGTTTTCGCCTCCGGCGGCCTCGATCACCTGCTGCACCACCGATCCCCGACCGGCTGCGGCGAGCGGTTCTGCCCGAACTTCGAAAAAGACTCGTCGCTTCCTGGGCACATCCCCGACCCGCTCCCGAACCGCCTGGAGGCGGCCCCTAAGGGCGGTGACCATCGCCTCGGCCTCCTGCTCTCGGCCCGAAAGCACCCCGAGGCGCAGCATCACGGAAAAAATCTCTTCGAACCGCTCGGGGCCAAAGACGGCCACCGGGACTCCGGCCTCGCGGATCTTTGTGATCTCGTCGCCGGCCTCGTGACGTGCTTGGCTCTGAACGACCAGGTCCGGCTTGAGGCCGAGGATCATCTCCACATTGGGCTTCATGTGCGTCCCGATGGCCGGCAGCCGGACGATCTCGGGAGGGAACCGGTCCGCCTGAGTGCGCGCGGCGATCTGCTGGCCGGCTCCCATGGCGAAGAGCATCTCCGAAAAGGCCCCGTAGAGGGGGATGATGCGGCGGGCGGGCTGATTGAGGGTGATGGTCCGGCCCAGATCGTCCGTGATCTGAAGGGCCGCACTCGGCGCGACGATCCCAAGGCAACCCGCAAGCACCGCAAGGCCGACGGCGAAGCCCGTGACGATTCGGCGGGCCCAGGTGGGCCTCCGTAGCCCGTACCTGCCTAAGCCACCCCAAGAGCTCGCTCTCTGATGTTCTTTGTCGTACATCTTGTAATCTCCTTCCATCAGGGCAGGAAGGATACCTGGATCTTGTCCGTCCCCGGAAGGGATTGGACAATGGCCGGCGTTTCATACACTTCTTCGATGGTCGCCGCCGTCAGCACCTCCCGGGTCGGCCCTTCGGCCACCACCCGCCCTTCCTTGAGAAAGACGAGACGACCACAAAACAATGCGGCCAGGTTCAGGTCGTGCAAAACCGCAACGACCGTTAGGTGACCGGCGTGGTTGAGCTCCCTGAGAAGTCGAAAGACCTGGAGCTTCCGGTGGACATCCATGGCGGAGGTGGCTTCGTCGAGGAGCAGGATCGGCGTTTCCTGGGCCAGGGCCTTGGCCATGAGAATGCGCTGCCGTTCGCCGCCGCTGATCCCCGTGATGAGCCTTTGGGCGAGCGCTTCCGTATCAGTGAGCGCCATAACCCGCTCGACGACCCGCTCGTCCTCGGCCCGATTCCACCGCCACCTGCCCTGATGGGGATAGCGGCCCATTAGGACCACGTCGCGGCAGGCGAACGGGAAACGAATGTCTGGGTCCTGGGCTACGACCGCCATGGATCGAGCCCGCTCCCTGGTGCGCATCCGGTTGAGGGCCCGTCCCTCGACGACGATTCCCCCCTGCCGGGGCGGGATGACGCCGCTGAGGGCCAACAGCAGGGTCGTCTTGCCCGACCCGTTCGGACCGAGGATTCCGACGAACTCCCCTCGTTGGACCTCCAACGTGACAGCCTTGAGCACCGGATGGTCCGTGTAGCCCACCCACAGATCCTCGACGGCGATCACAGGGGCATGTGCCGCTTGCGATGAAGCATCAGGTAGCAAAAAAACGGTCCTCCCAGGATGGCCGTCACAACGCCCACCGGCAGTTCTTCTCCACTGGGAAGGAGGCTCCGGGCAAGGGTGTCCGCGAGGAGCACCAGGAGACCCCCAGCTGCCAGGGCCGAGGGCAGGAGGCGTCGATGCAGGGTCCCCACGAGCAGCCGCGTCAGATGAGGCACCACCAGCCCCACAAAGCCGATCACCCCGCTCACCGCAACCGACGCCGCAGTCACCAGCGACGCCGCAAACAGCAGGCGGAAACGAACCCGGGCCACATCGACTCCCGACTGCTGGGCCGGGATCTCCCCCAGGCACAGCAGGTCCAGATCGCGTGCGGAAAACACGATCATTCCAACGCCGAGGACGAAATAGGGCACCACCAGCCCGACGTGGATCCAACCCTTGCCCGACAGGCTCCCCATGATCCAAAACACGATGGTGCTGACCGAATCCTCATTGAGGCTCTTGAGTAGACTGATCCATGCGGAAAGAAAGGTGGACACGATGATTCCGGCCAGAACCAGGGTCGTGCTGTGGACCCGTCCGTCGATCCGCCCAAGCAGGTAAACGAGATAAAGCGCCAGGAGCGCCCCGGCGAACGCCGCCAGGGGCAGGGCGCTCACTCCCCAGAGACTGGCCGCGGACCAACCCGACAGGATCGCCAGGGATGCTCCGAACGCTGCGCCGGTGGACACTCCGAGAGTAAACGGGTCCGCAAGCGGATTGAGGAGCACGCCCTGGTAGACCGCCCCGGAAAGCGCAAGCCCGCCGCCGACAACGAGAGCCAAGACGACGCGGGCGAGCCGCACATGGACGGCAATGTACCGCGCCGTTTCGTCGATACCGTCCGCCCAGGATGGCCACAAAGGGGAGAGCCAAGCCCGCAGGATGTCTCGCGGGGGAATCTCGTAGGTGCCGACTCCCGAAGCCAGGAAAGCCGACGCTGGGATCAACAGGCAAAACACCAGCCAGGTGAGTGTGGTCCGATTCAAGCCCTGGGCCTCACGATTCCAACCCGCGCTTCTTGATGAGCATGAGCGATAGATAGTGCGGCTGCTCCATGGCGGTCATGCGCTTGAAATCCCGCTCGACCACCTGGCCGTTCAGACCGCAGCGGCTGATGAAGCAGCAGGAATCCTGGAGACCGGCCTCGCCGATTTGAGCCAGGATATTATGAAACTGCTTGTACGTCTTCATGAGGACCACATTGTCGGAGACGGCGATGACCTCCCGCAGCCGCTCCCCCCCCTTGGCCGCCGAGAGCACCGTGATGGTCTCCTCGCCCTCGGCGAGCGGTTCGTTGGCGCAGGCCGCCGCCGCCTGATAGGACGTGATGCCCGGGACCGTCGAAACCGTCAAATCCGGTAGGCGCTTGCGGACCTTGCGCATCAGATAAATGAAGGTGCTGAACGTGAGGGGATCTCCCAGGGTCAGGAACGCCACGTTCTTCCCCTCTTGGAGGACTTCCACCACCTTTTCGCAGTTGGCGGTCCAGGCGCTCTCCAGGCTCTCGGAATGGAACGTCATGGGAAAAGCGAGCTGATCCACCGGCACACCCGGGGGAAGATGGTCCCGCACGATGGCTTGGGCCAGGCTGTAATCGTTCTTGCTGGAGGCGGCCGCGAAAACATGGGCCACCTGCTTGAGCACCCGGACGGCCTTCAGGGTCAGGAGCTCGGGATCTCCCGGACCCACGCCGATCCCATACAGTGTGCCGAGCATAGACTTATCCTTTTCCTTCTTCGGACCGGGCCCATTCCAGCAAGGCGTGCAGGATGGCCACGGCGACGGTGCTGCCGCCCTTTCGGCCCTGTACCGTGATGCTCGGCAGGAGAGGATCCCGCCACAGCGCGTCCTTGGATTCCGCCGCCTGCACGAAGCCCACGGGAACGCCGATCACACAGGCGGGAATCCGGTTTTCCTCATGAGCGATCCGGAGCGTCTCCAGCAGGGCCGTCGGGGCGTTGCCCACGGCGACGACGGCGCCCTGAAGGTCCGCAGCCCTCATCCGGAACGCCGCTACCGAACGCGTCACCGCCCAACGCTCCGCCCACCGCTGGCTTTCGGGGTCCGCCGGCGGCGTCACCACGGCATTTCCAAACCAGCCGAGCCGCCAGGGGGAGAGTCCGACCTGGATCATGCGCGTGTCGGCAACAATCGCGCATCCCCCGCGAAGGGCCCGCACGGCGGCGTCCACGGCATCGGGATGGAACCGCATCGACCGAACATAATCGAAATCGGCCGTGGTGTGGATCACGCGCCGGACGATCGGCCACTGTTCCGGTGGGAAGGCGTGGGAGCCCACTTCCGCTTCAATGATCCGAAAACTCTCCGCTTCGATCGCGCGCCCCGCGTCGACCAGCCCCGGACGAGCGGCGGTTGCAATTGAATCTGAATGCATCCGAGAGGTTCCTTTCAGGTCGCCCGTGCGGCACCGGTCCGTCACTCTGGCAACGGGCCCGGGGCGTGCTCGCCGCGGAAACGCACCCAGCGGCGGCAAAAAAAAAGCCCTTGAGTCCACCGAACATTGGACATCAAGGACTGCACCCAGCTTGGCTTTGCCCTTCCAACATGCGGAGAATCACCTCGTTCTCCGGGAGTTTCTAGGCGGCGCGAAACGGCGGGCCCCCGAACGGGTTGGACGCTGTCGGTGACACGAGTCGCCGCAACACGAGCGCACAGAGTCCACGACGCCAAGACCGGCACACGACTCCCTCAGGGCATCAGGCAGGTTTTCTGGCTCACGGATCGTCCTACTCGCCAATCCTTCCCATCACGATGGCCGTGACAGTGGTTCGCACTTGGCTTTCGTCCCCGTTCACAGCGGCGGGACCGCGACGGAGTCGCACCGTCTTCCCTCTTAACGCCTCCGAACCGGAGGCGACCTGCCCCTGTTCAAAATCGTGGAACTGATTACTTTACATGGGCGTTTCGGCGGAGGGCAACTGCCCTTTGCGCAAAATCCCGCTCATTCTTATAAGATTCGAGCGGCATCGTCAATCACTAAGGTCGATGTTCAGCCAACTTGACAGAATGTGCCACTTTCACCTACAGATGAACCCAGCGAAATGCATCGCACGCTCCAACGCGTATGGATCGACAGGAGGACAGGATGAGCTTGGTGGGGCGTAAGTCGGCGAAGTGGATCGGCGCGCTGTTCCTACTCGGGGTGTTGTTCCTCGCCAGCAGTTTTCTGACCATCGACTACCTGGTGGACTATTGGTGGTACGATTCCCTCGGGTATGCCTTTTACTTCATCCAACGTCTTCTTTATCGGTATTTGGTGTTCTTGGGCGTGACCGCCCTCCTGTTTCTCCTGTTTTTCTGCAACTTCTGGATCGCCTCCCGATTCCTCGGGACCGGGAGTTCAACGGAACCGACCCCAAAGGGCAAGCCCCTTGAAACCTATCGAGAGCTCCTCAAGTTGTTCCGAACCGGATCGATGCGTGTGTACACGCCGCTCTCGCTCGCTTTGGCCATCGTGATCGCCCTTCCGCTGTTCGATCGCTGGGAAGCGTTCCTGCTATTTGTTTTCGGCCCGCCATCCTCTACCGTAGATCCGGCCTTCGGGAAGGATATCAGCTATTATCTCTTTGCCCTTCCCATCTACACGCTTCTTCAAAGAAGGATATTCATCTGTTTCGCCATCCTGCTGGTTGGCGTTCTTCTGCTTTACTGGCTGGAGCACCGCTTGCTGAAAACCCAGGATCAGGGACTCGCGAAAGGGGCGCGGATCCACCTCAGCTTACTGATTGCTTCTGTTTTCGGGATTGAGATCTGGGATTTCTTTTTGCAGCAGTACAACCTGCTTTACAGTTCGGCCCACGAACCCTTGTTTTCCGGACCCGGCTATGCCGAGATGCTCGTTGTTCTGCCATTCATCCATGCCTGCATCGGAACGCTGACCCTTACGGCCATTTCCACCGTCTACTTCGTCCTGACCGGCAAGGGATTCAAGATCGCTGCATCCACCGCGATTCTGTTCCTCCTCGTCCTGGGGGCACGCTATTCGGATATGCTCCCCAAGCTCGTCAACGATTATTGGGTCAACCCGAATGCCATATCGCGACAATCTGCCTACATTCGCAACAACATCGAGGCCACGTTGGCAGCCTACAACCTGACCAACGTTGAGATACGAGAAGTCATGCCCACGCTGCTGCCGGAAGGCATCGAAAAGGAAAAGGTGCAGGGCATCTTCCGGAACATACCCGTCTGGGACGGGGAACTGTTGAACACGGTTTACGAACAGCTGCAGGAGCTCCGGACCTACTACGATTTTGCGAAGGTGGACGTCAGCCACTACAACGTGCGCGGCAACAATCAGCAGGTTTTCCTTGCCGCCCGTGAGATGAATACCGCTGAACTGCCCAAGGGAGCCCGCAACTGGGTGAACGATCACCTTGTTTACACACACGGGTATGGGGCAGTCATGACGCCCGCGGGGCAGGGCGGCGACGAGCCCATGACGTGGTTTCTCCGAGGGATTCCCCTCGAATCCGACTACGGCTTCACGGTCCGCCAGCCAGCCGTCTATTATGGGCTGCTTGACAATTATCCCTATGTGATCGCTCCCAATGATGCCGGAGAATTCGGCTACCCCAAGGGGGATTCCAATGTCACCGTCAGTTACGAGGGTATTGGGGGCGTTCCCATCAATTCCGCATTCCGAAAGCTGATGTTCGCTTACTTCATGAACGATTGGGATATTCTCTTCACAACCAAGACCAACAACAGGAGTCAGATCCTTTTTAGAAGGAACATACGGGAGCGCATCCAGAGGTTGACTCCATATATATCCCTGGATCAGGATCCCTATGTTATCGTTACAAGTGAAAACCTATTCTGGATTCAGGACGCCTACACTACATCGCCTTACTATCCATATTCCGCCTCCTATGGGGCGGAAGGCAATAAATTGAACTATATACGTAATTCCATCAAGATAGCCGTCAATGCCTATACCGGTTCTGTCGACTATTATATTTTCGATTCTCAAGACCCCATTGTTACGGCGTATCGAAGGATGTACCCTGGGCTCTTCAAAGATCAAAGTCAGATGCCTCCAGAGATCCGTTCCCAGGTTCGCTATCCTCAGGACCTGTTCGACATTCAGATGCATATTTATGCCAAGTATCACCAGAAGGACCCTGAGGTGTTTTACCAACAGGAAGACGTCTGGGACGTGGGTATCCCTGAGATCGTTCCGGAAAAACAGCGACCGGCCCGGTCCTATTACCTCACGTTGGACATGATCGAGCGCAATCGGTTCGACTTCGTGCTGGTTTCTCCGGTCACCCCCAAAGGCAGGGCGAATCTGAGGGCGATGGCGCTGGCCGGGTCGGACCGGCTGAGCTACGGCAAGTTGATTGTTTACAGCTTTCCCAAGGGAGAACTAGTCTACGGGCCCGCCCAAATCCATTCCCTTATCAACCAGGACACGATGATCTCGCAGCAATTCACCCTCTGGGACCAGGTAGGCTCCCAAGTGGTGCGGGGCAAGATGATCATTTTTCCCATCGGCCGAATGTTGATCTATATTCAGCCCGTGTATCTCAAGTCTTCGACAACCTTAAAAATCCCTGAATTGAAGCGTCTGATCATGACCCAGGGGCAGGTGGTCGTGATGGAAAAATCCCTGGAAGAGGCCTTTGTGAAGCTGATTGAACGGCTGCGGGTGGAAACGGGCAGGATCGATCGCAGGTTTGCTCCGCTGGAAACCCCCGCTCCAACGACTGAACCGGAGACCTCGCGGACCGGTCCCGCCATCACTCAGCCCGACGTGACGGCACCGGCTGTTCCGACTCCCACGCTCCCCCCGCCCGAGGCCCCAGCCAAGGATGCGTCCCCGGCGGAAACGGTGAGGCCATCCGCTCCGGAGTCCTAAACCCTCTGAGAAAAGGGAGCCGGCGAGGCGAGCGGACCGGGTCAGGACTTGGATCCTTTGGGCGGTGCGACCCGGTCAAGAACCTTCTCGAAGTAGCGCTGATTTCCTTCAAGAGCGATGGATCCCTTGCGGGTGAGGTTGAGCTTCAGGATGAGGTAATTGAGCTTTTGCATCTGGCGATATTTTTCCCGGGTATCCTCGATCCCCGAGAGCAGTTCCTGTGTGGTGAGAATCTCCTTGCGCAGTTCCAGTTCCGGTGGCAGGCAATCGGCGTTCTTGAGGATCTTGTAGGACATGCGCAAGTCGACCGGCAGATGGCTGTCGTCCTCGAGCTCCAAAGGGGAGCCCTTTCCGGGGAGGTCGTCGAACTCACCCCGTTCCATGGCCTGCCTGATTCGCTCCTCGGCGATCTTGTCGAATATGGCGAAGAGGTTGCTCATACCGTTCTTCCCAATGTCCTTTCAAATCAAGTATAGTATTGAGCACAAACATGCACCAGGCGGGTTTCGAAGCTGCCATGCCGCGCCTGGGTCGCCCGGCTAGGGTCCGAGCATTTGATCCATCGAGCATAAACCAAATAGGGCTCCGCTGAAAAGAGACAACCGCAGGGAAGCCCCGCAACGGAGGCCTGAAGCCTCATGCCGGAGACAAGATCCGTGCAGGCTCTTGCGTCGGTTGCCGCCCCAAGCCGCATTTGGGTGTTGGGAGCGGGCCGTTTCGGAGAGTTGGCCGTCAAGCGGCTGACAAGACGCCTGCCACAAGTTCGCCTCGATGTCATCGATGTCCGCCGGGACAAGCTCGACGGCATCCGGAGCCGCCACGACCACCCCTACCTGAGGTTAGAGGAGGGGGACGGGCTGGCCCGGCTCGACGGGGAAGATCTTCCCGAGGACCTTTGGGTTGTGCCCGCCGTACCCAGGCACGTTGCGTTTCATTGGCTGTTGAATCGTCTGAAGCGAATGGGGAGCGCAGCCGTCGTCCCTGTACCGTTGGAGGTCGACGAACAAGTCCCCAATCCTTACCGTGTTGCCGACGGGACCGTTTATGCGAGCCACGCGACGTTTTTGTGCCCCGACTCGTGCAGCGAGCCCGATGACATTTGCACCTATACGAAGCGTCCGCGACCGACAAATTTATTCGAAATTCTCAGCCGCATCCAAGTGCCGGAGTACCGCGCGATGGTCGTGCGAAGCCGACAACTGGCGCCCGGGGTTGGAGGCTATCCCATGGCGCAGCTCCACAGGACCTACGATCAGATTCGCGCCCACGCGGGTCGTTTTCTGGTCTCCACAAGCTGCCGCTGCCATGGAGTGATCAATGCCATGGTCTGGGAACCCACCGCGAAGGGTTGAGCTCCTGTCGTCGCCTTGTCCGCCCAGAGGAGTGCCGATGTGAAAGGAAAGCAGCGAAACGCGAGGCTGGAAGGCGGATCGAGCGGGGCGCCCAGCTGCCCCGTGGGCCATGACGCGTGCGCTCTGCTCGAGGAAGTCGTCAAGCTGCGCCAGGACTGCCAACGCCTCATGCAGCTTTCCATCACCGACCCCATGACGGGTTTCTACAATTTCCGCTTCCTCATTCAAACGATGGAGCGGGAAATGGAGCGCACGCGACGCACCGGGCTTCCCATGGCGCTCATCATGATCGACTTGGACCATTTCAAGCGCGTCAACGACGAACACGGACATCCCGTCGGGGACGCGGCCTTACAGTGGGCCTGCCACATCTGGCGAGAGAACATCCGCCGCATCGACATTCCTTGTCGGTACGGCGGAGAGGAGTTCGTCGTGGTCCTTCCCGGAACGAATCTGAGGCAGGCGACGATGCTCGCGGAACGGCTCAGGCGCAAGCTCGCGGCGCTTCCACTCCGGCTGGAAACCGTCACCGTCCCCTTGACCGCAAGCTTTGGGGTCAGCGGATACGCGGGTGAAGAGCCCTCCAGTCCGGAAAGGATTATCGAGGCTGCGGACCGCATGTTGTTGCGCGCCAAGGCCGAAGGACGCAATCGGGTGTGTACCGAGCCGGAGTCGGCCCGTCCGCCATTGGATGAAGTCACCCTGGATGAGCGAGCTGGCCTGTTTGACAATAGGGAATCTACGGAAGCCTCCTGAGTGTCGGAACGTGACGGATGACGTTTGCTCTGCGAAAGCACTGCGTGGTGCGTAGAGCCTTGCCGGGCGGTGTTGCGGTTTTGATTTTGCTCCTCTGTGCGGGCTGTATCAAACCGAAAATCACGTTGTTCGGCGACGGGACCGATCCCCTCGAGGAATACACTCTGGAGGGGAAAGGGCCGGAGAAGATCCTGCTTGTGCCGCTCAAAGGGTTCGTCGGTGACGGGGCCAGAAGGGGGCTCCTCGGGACAAGGCCGAGCATGGTGCAGCAGGTGGCGGCATACCTCAAGCGGGCCGAGGAGGATTCGGCTATCAAAGGTCTGCTCTTGAAAGTGGATTCCCCTGGTGGCTCGGTGACGGCCAGCGACCTGCTCTACCACGAGATCCTCAGGTTCAAGGAAAGGAGGAAGGTCAAGGTCGTCGCCGTCTTGATGGGGGTTGCCGCAAGCGGCGGCTATTATGTCTCCTTGCCTGCGGATCACATTGTTGCGCATCCCACGACGGTGACGGGATCCATCGGGGTGGTTTCGATCCTCCCGAAGGTGGCGGGCATGATGGAGAAGCTGGGTCTCGAGGTGGAGGTCAGCAAGCA
>CAZGQL010000098.1:0-2262 GCA_964527905.1 uncultured Syntrophobacteraceae bacterium | reverse complement strand
GTTCGAGCTGCCGCTGGCCGAGAACGAGGTCAGCAAGCAGGGCGCGAACAAGGACATGGGGTCTCCATTCCGACGGAGCACCCCGGACGAACGACGAATCCTCGAAGGTCTCGTAGCGGGGCTCGGGAATCGATTCTTGGAGCTCGTGAGCCTGCATCGCAAGCTCCCTGCGGACGTGCTCAACGAGGTGGCCACCGCTCGCGTCTATCTCGCCGACGAAGCCCTCCGCATGGGTCTGGTCGACGAGATCGGCTATCTCGAAGATGCAGCCAGGCGGCTCAGGACCCTCGCCGGAATCGCTGAAGACGCCAAACTGATCGTCTATCGACGCCAGGAGATCCCCGAGGACACGGTCCATCACGCCGGAGCCTTTGAAACGGAGGCGAATCCCCGGTTGATCGACTTGGGACTGGTAGAATCCTTCTCCGCCCTCAAGAGCGGACTGTACTACCTCTGGCTACCGGGCCTTGCAGACGATTGAATTGGGGTTCACGACCCATCGTTGCGGTCTTTCACGGGCACTCCCGGAGGCCTCGTTCCGTGGACTCAGGATTCCGAGGCCTATGGACGGGTGAGAAGAGGTCTGGATCCATGAAACGGTTCGGTCGCGTTCTCAGGCAACCCGATTTTCAACTCTTTGCCTTCGTCCTGGGATTTCTCTCACTCAACTGGCCCTTCTTGAGCATCTTCGAAGGATGCAGCCCGGAGGTGCTCATCCTTTACTTTTACATGCAGTGGACGCTGGTGATTGTCCTGTTGGGCTGCATTGTCCGAAGTTTGAGCCGGGATGGCGACGCGCGGAACCGGCCGGAACGGGAGTAGGGCAGCCCTGGGCCGGTTGCGGCCTCAACTTGGGATCCGCGGTGCTCACCTGGCAGGGCCGGATTGAAAACGGGACATTGCCCGAGCCCATGCCGCCGCGCCACCGGTCCTGTCGGGCCGTCTCGGCTCAAGGTCATGCTTCGATGGTTGCACGTGCCAATCCTGCCGAAGCGTTTCGTATGAGTCGCTTGGTCTCGGGCCGCGGGATTCAACGCACCCCGGCAAGGAAAGGGCCATGATCGACCCACGCATTGTGCTGGCAGTGTTCTGCCTTTACGTGAGCGGGCTCTTTCTGGTGGCCCTATGGGTCGAGAAGCGTTCCGTTACCGGGCGCAGTCCAGCCAATCACCCGCTCGTTTACTCGTTGTCCCTCGCCGTTTATTGCACCGCGTGGACCTACTACGGCAGCGTCGGTAAAGCCGCCACGTCGGGCATGCTCTTTTTGCCGATCTACCTAGGGCCCACCATTGTCATCCTGCTCTGGTGGACCCTTCTGCGCAAGCTCGTTCGCCTGAAGGCCCGTCATCGGATCACCAGCATCGCGGACTTCCTCTCGGCTCGTTACGGCAAATCCCAGCTCCTGGCCGCCTTGGTCACCCTCATCGCCACCATCGGAATCATGCCCTACATCGCCTTGCAGCTCAAAGCCATCATCGGCACCTTCGTCCTCATCACGACACCCCACGTCCCCGATGCGGACACGGCGGGCAGTGCGGGAAGCTGGATTGTTCAGCACATCGGGCCGATCGTGGTCTCCTTGATGATCCTGTTCAGTATCGTCATCGGGGTGCGGCGCCTGGACCCCACCGAGCGCCATGAGGGTATGGTCACCGCCCTTGCAGCGGAGTGCCTGGTGAAGCTCGTCGCCTTTCTGGTCGCCGGTTTCTTCGTGACCTACGTGTGGTTCGGTGGATTCGGAGACATTTTCCACAAAGCCCTGAACAGCTCTCACCGGGATCTGGTGAGCTTCTGGGGGATGAGCGGGTCTTACTACGCAACATGGGCCGCTTACCTAGTGCTTTCCATGTCGGCCATCATTTGCCTGCCAAGGCAGTTCCACGTCACCGTCGTGGAGAATTCCGACGAACGGCACATCCTGACGGCCATGTGGTGCTTTCCACTCTATATGATCCTGATCAATTTGTTCGTGATTCCCATCGCGCTCGGAGGCATCCTCGAGGGCTGGCCGGTTGAGAAGGCAGACAGCTTCGTTCTGATGATGCCCCTTCGGCACGGTACCTTATGGCTCGCGCTTCTTGTCTTCATTGGCGGAGTCTCCGCCGCGGCCGGCATGATCATGGTGAGCTCCGTCACCCTGGCCACGATGACGACCAACCACTTGCTTGTCCCCGCCCTGGAATGGCTCCCCTGGCTCCAGGGACTCAAACGCCACCTACTTAAGTGCCGATGGGTGGTGGTGGCCATGATCATCGCCCTGGG
>CAZGQL010000097.1:344-16596 GCA_964527905.1 uncultured Syntrophobacteraceae bacterium | reverse complement strand
TCCCGATGTCGATGGCGGTGCTGATGTATTCCCGCCCGTGAATGCCGTCGCGCGTCGGCCGGACGATCTCCGACATGTCGGTCCACATGGAATCGAACCCCGGGCCGCTGAAGGGGCCCCGGTAGCCGGCGCCCGAGACCGGGATCTTGCCGGTTTCGGCCTGAAACCATGTGGAGTGGATGATATCGGGCTTCCAGTAGGCGTCGCCCATTTGGAGGAATTCCGGGTTGACGGTCTTGGCGAGCACGCCTCGGGGGCAGTTCTGGATGCAGCTGAAGCAGTTCTTGCACTGGTGGTCGATGGAGTCGACAAGGGTCCGGGAGTCGTAGGCGCGGTTCTTGTACACGTCATAAAGGCAGCGCTTCTTGACGCAGGTCACGCACTTGAGGCAGTCTTCTTCAAAATCGATGATCCCCGAGCGACCCACCGGGATGAATCGCGGCGCGGCCGGAGTCGGTTTGATGTGGTACTTTTTCGGCATGGGTCATACACCTCCCTGTCTGAGCCCCATCCAGGGTGAGCCCTGCTGCGGAATCCTGAGCGGGCCCGTGACGGATGGAAGCAGTCGCGGCGCGATCAGGACGCCTCGGCAAGCCGCCAGGGGCCGAGGTCCGCCGCCTTGGCGACCGCCTCCCGGAGGGCCCGCGCAAACGCCGCCTCATCGCTCGGGTCCACGTGGACCATTCGGATTCGCTCACTCCCCAGTCCCGCCTCGTCCAGCAGACGGTTGGCAAACCGCACCCGCATCCGGGCCCGACGGTTCCCTTCGAGGAACTGGCACTGGCCTTCCGGGCAGCCCACGACCAAGGCCATGGTTGCCCCCTGCTCGATGGCGTGGAGCAGGTAGAGCACATCCGTCCTCCCGGAGCATGGGAGGCGTGAGATCTTGACGGTGGCCTGGTCCTCCGGGATGGTTTGTTCCACGTCCTCGGGCACCGCCGTGGAATTGGCGCAACAATACACAATGATTTCAGGTTTCATCGGGACTCCTTATCACAGCATGCTCACGGTCCTCTGCCGCCCCGCGGATGCCCCATCCTCAAGCGGGGCGCAGATCCGCCCTGCGGCGAGCTTGGGCGGACCACGGCACGAACAGTCCGCCGAGGGACGGGACCTCCAAATCATGGGGGTCCCACCGCGAACCTGTGGCGCTGGGCAGGACTCAGCGCTGCCCAATTCATATGGGTTGATGGTGCCCTCGATAGAGCGGGCGGGAGCGACTTCGATCCGTTGGTCTGGTTGGGTCTGGGTTTCCCTGGGAAAAAGGGAGACGGGCGGTCAGCAGCCCATCACGGGCCCTTATGGGGACCGCAGGACTCGGCTGAACACCTTGTGAACCCTTGGCTTCTCATCGGCGAGATGCTGACCGCATTGCAGAAGGAGTCGACGGTGACTCCACCGAAGACCTATACTCCAAAGAATCCGAAAAGGCAAAACATTATCTTGGTGTCGCTTCCCCCACGGTTTCCTGGGAGTCTCGATTCTTTCGTTTTCGGACGGTCTTGCGGCAGAGCTCCCAAATCATGCATTGGGTCCGGTGCCTGCAGTAGAGCTCCGGGTCCGTGCACGCCTCGCAGGATTCCAGACACTCGACGCAGTAGTCGTATCCGTACTTCATGCAGCGGAATCGGGCAGGGCGCTCCGGGTGGAAACGGCATCGTGAGGGCTCGTCGTTCATGGCGCTGGAGACTCGATCATAGACGGATGTTGGGGGCAAAGGGTATCTAGAGATCCCAGCGGGAAAGGGTCGCGAGCATCTCGTAGCGGGTGAGATCGTATTGGATGGGGGTTATGGAAATGAAGCCCATCTCGATCGCTTTCGAGTCCGCGTCCGGGCTCGTGTCCGGCAAGACAGCGGAATTCCGGAGCCAGTAATACACATTGTTCCGGGGGTCCTCACGACGGTCATACGCCTCGACACATCGCATCTTCCCCTGGTGAGTGATCCGGACTCCCGCGATCCGCTCGGCCGGGAGATTGGGCACATTGACGTTGAGGGATACCCCGGCGGGGAGTCCCTCCCGCTCGATGATGCGAAGCAGCTTGGGAACGCACGTGGTCGCCGCCGAAAAGTCTGACGTGTCGAAGGAATCGATGGAGACCGCGATCGACGGGACGCCGAGCACGGCCGCCTCGGTTGCCGCCGAAACCGTCCCGGAATAGATCACGTTGACCCCGACGTTGGCACCCAGGTTGATCCCCGAGACGACCACCTGAGGGGGAGGGTCCATCAGTTCGGTCACGGCGATTTTGACGCAGTCGGCCGGTGTTCCGTTCAGGGCATATCCGAAAAAACTTCCGTTCCGCCTCACGGGTTTCACTCGGAGGGGATCCAGGAAGGTGATGGCGTGTCCGACGGCACTCTGTTCGGTTTCCGGGGCGACCACGGTCACGTCGTGCTCCCGGATCAGGGCCACGTACATGGCTTCGATGCCTTTGGCGAAAATTCCGTCATCATTGGTCAGCAGCAGTCGCATTGGCGATCCGTCCTCGATTCGTGTACAGTTCGCGTGCAGTCCAGAGGGATTGACTGGCAGTTCTCTCCCAAGCTGGAGCTCGGGAGCCACAACATTTTTACCACGTTTCATGCGGAGGAAAAGGGGCATGGAGGGCTTCTGAATGGCTACAGACAATCAACCATTTATTATCATAGAAGAAAATGCTCCAAGGGACGGGATCCAGAATGAATCGGCTCCCTTCAGCGTGGAGGAGCGGATTGAACTGATTCACCGGTTGGTCGATGCCGGGCTCACGCGGATCCAAATCGGCTCGTTCGTCCATGAGCGCCTCGTGCCGCAGATGGCGGGGACGGAGGCGGTCTTCGAGTCGGTGAGCCGGCGGCAAGGGGTCGTCTACACGGCGCTGGTGTTGAACGAAAAGGGCCTGGCTCGGGCGATGGCATGTTCCATGGAGCATGTGGCCTTGTTTGTGTCGGCCAGCGAAACCCACAGCCGGAGGAACTCCAACATGTCCGTCGAGGAGTCGGTGCGTCGCGCGGGGGATCTGATTGCCCGGGCGCGAAGTCATGGGATGACCGTGCAGGCCGGCGTCATGAACGCATTCGGGTGTCGCGACGAGGGGCCGGTCCCCCAAGAGCGGGTTTTGGAGATCCTCGAGCGCCTCGTTGAAGCGGGTCCCGGAGAAATCAGCCTCGCCGACACGGCGGGGGTCGCCCATCCCTTGCAGGTCGAGCGGATGGTGCACGGGGTGAGGGCCGTCACCCCGTTGCCGCTCTCCCTGCATTTCCATGACACGTACGGTTTTGGACTGGCGAACGTATATGCGGCCTGGAGATGCGGGGTGACCCGGTTCGATGCCTGCTGTGGAGGGCTTGGCGGATGCCCTTTCATTGCCGATGCGGCCGGCAACGTTGCGACCGAGGACGTGGCGCTGATGATGAGCCGAATGGGGGTCGAGACAGGGATCCATCTGCCGCGGTTGATCGAGGTCACACGCTGGCTCGAGCATAAGCTTGGACGGGCGCTGCCCGCCAGGGCCAGAAAGGTCCTAGAGGTGTCGGACGAGTTCCGGAGGTGCGAAACGGTCGGGAACGCTCGTTGAAGTGGGTTTGCTTCAGCTCGTCACTGTGGTATCGTGGACCAAAGGGGCGGTGGAAGCATGGCGTGACGGGTGGTTGGCTTCGGCTTCAATGGATGAGGCTTCGATGTAAGCCAACCCGCCCGGGGCGAGCGAAAGTAATCCTGTGGGGCAGCGGAGGAAAGGGGGGGAAAGAGATGGATAGGGCCACGCGAAGGTTGATCCTGCTTACGGTCGTTGCAGGATCGTTGCTTGTCTCGTGCACCATTATGGAGCGCGTCCGACACCTGTCACCGGGTGAGGTTCGGTTGACCCGGCTGAACGCTCCCGAGAGGGTGGAAGAGGGAGTCGGATATCAGGCAAGCTTGATCTATCAGTCGTCGACAACTCCGCTGATTCGCCAGGTATGCTGCCGATGGATCGCCGAGAACCCGACCATTAAGAACGCGTCCATGTATTGGTACAATCTCGAGGTGGCCAGCAACATGGATCCTGGAACGGCCGGTACGAAATGGGTCGACAAGGGACCCATCCAAGACTTTTCCAGCACGTTTTGTTTTGCCGACCACCAGTTGCGGCTCGTGGGGGGCGACACGATCGTGTTTCATTTCACGGCACGAGAGATCAAACCAACGTACAATCGTCTGGAGTGTTATGCGGAGACCATGGTCGACGGGGCGTTCAGGGAATCCAACCGGGTCGGAGCGTCCGTCAATCGGGTGGACTGATGGGGCCTGAGGGGTCTGCCTCATGGCCCTTGCGCGGACTTTGGGAACAAAGCGGCATGTTTGTGCAACAGGGCGCTTTTGCCAATAAGAAGGAGGGAAGTCATGGGCAGCGTGTATAAGATCATCGAGCTGGTGGGTACGAGCGAAACGTCCTTTGAGGATGCGGCGAAGCAGGCGGTGGAGACCGCGGCGAAGACCCTGCGCGATCTCCGGGTGGCCGAGATCAGCGAGCTCGACATGAAGCTCGAGAACGGCAAGATCGTGGCCTATCGAGCCAAAGTGAAGATTTCGTTCAAGTATGAGTCCAGCAAGTATGAAGCAGGCGAATAACGTGTCGGCGGCATAATCCTCTGGAGATCCAGCTCACGTGGTGCCTCGGTCCCACAGGCGAGTCCGGTCTCTTCGAGGGTGCCGACGGCGGTGGCTCAGGGCTGTTCCACATCACTCACTTCCATCGTGACCATGCCGTCGCTGTTGCTCGCTGCTTTGTTCCCTCAAAGCCAGAACGGCGTGACTCCTTATGGTTCCTCCGGCACGTGGGACCGCTTCCAGCAGGCGATCCCACGTGCCGGCCTCCCTTCGGCCGAGATCAAGATTCACGGCACGTCGCTTTCCTCCCAGGAAAATTCGAGCAGTCCGGGCAGCTCGGCGAGGAGCCGACTGACGATCTTTCCCCATGGGATGTTGTCCTTGGTGCACAAACGCAGTTGATAACAGACGGTTCCATGCACGAGATCCCGTCGGTAATTGACGAACCGGATCTCGACGTCCTCGAAATCAGCCAGGATGGTACGGATCTGCTTCAGGGCGCGGGCGTTTTCCGGAAAGGTCAGGGTGAGGGAGCTGAAGACATCATGGGAGAAGAACAGCTTCAGAAACCGCATGTTGTAAAGGATGAGCAAGCTGATGACGGTGGTGAGCACGGCGGGCAGGTAGAATCCCGCGCCCACCGCAAGCCCGGCTCCGGTGACCATCCAGAGACCGGCCGCCGTGGTGAGCCCGCGAACGCTCCCCTTGCCTTTGATGATCGCGCCCGCACCCATGAACCCCATGCTGGCTACGGCGTAGGAGGCAATCCGGCCCGGGTCCAGTCGAACGACCGACCGCACGCCGTGATGACGAAAGATTTCTTCCATGAAAAGCGAGAGCATCATGAGCAGGCACGCCCCGACACAGACCATGATGTTGGTCCTCAGGCCGGCAGCCTGGCCGTGCGACTCCCTCTCAAAACCAATGGCGCCTCCCAGGAGCGTGGCCAGCACCAGTTTGCCCAGCGTCTCGAAAGACATGTGCCACTCAATCATGGATCCACCCCCGCTCCGGTCCGCTTTACCGGCTGCGGCAAAACTCTCCAATCCGGTGCCCCCCGGAGGCGGGTCCCAGAAGGCATCGGAAAAACTGGATTCCCGCCTGAGCGGGTCACGGTCCTGGGGCACATGCAGGGGGCAACAGCCTCCTTGACATTCGGGATACCGGCTAACTCTTGGACCAAATGACGGCCAGCGCCTTGGCCGGTTCCTCGCTGATGCACCGGAAGGCATGACTCAGGTCGGACTCAAAATAGATGCTGTCCCCGGGCCCCAGCTCCTCAACGCGGTCCACCGATCGAAACTCCACGCGACCTTCCGTCACGTAAAGAAACTCCTCCCCCTCGTGGCTCGTGAAGACCATCTCCTCCGAGGAACGGACCGGGAACTCCACCAGGAACGGCTCCATGCTCTTGTTCGTCTTCTTGGTCTCCAGGGCGATGTAAATGTAATCGACCTCGCCCTTCTCGTGATGCGGACGTCGCTCGACCGTCACGCGCTCCGACTGCCGCGTGATCGAGATCTTCTCACTTCCGGCTTCGTCCTGAAAAAATATGCCCATTCCCACGTTGAGCGCCCTGGCCAACTTCAACAAGGTGGCGATGGGGGGAATCACGTGGTCGTTCTCGATCTGAGACAAGAAGGGCTTGGACAGCCCCGTCTTCGAAGCAAGGTCCTGCAGAGTGAATCGGTTCTTTTGACGGAGCTCGCGTACTTTGTTGCCGATCTTGAAGGCCTTGACGGCCAGACTGATGTCCTTGTCCCTCTGCTGCGTCATCGCTCCTCCTCAGTCGTTGCTACACAATGCCTCCTCGGATGTGTTGAGAGCGCCTGTCGACTCAATCGGGAAGCCGAACGTGATTAACGCATTGTAAACGATGTTTGCTCTAACAAAAGAAGAAAATGCAGCAGGCGCGTCGAATTCAAACCGAAGAAGGACGGAATCGGAGCACCCGGAGAGAGGCTTGCGGAAACCAAGGGACGTAAGCGGGCAGGTGGGGGAGGGGGCGATGCGAGGCAAGTTTTCCTACATGGAACGCCCCGCCCGCGTGGACGGGACGCCCCGCACCATGGCGTCGGCCGGTTCCTCCGCGTCCCATCCTCGCAGGATCTCTCGGCGTAGGACGGGATCGCGCGGAATGCTTCGAGGCCGGCAGACCGATCAGAACGTCTCCTCGTGCGTGAACTCGGCGATCTCCCGACGCTTGGGGGCAGAAGGCACCTTGGCCGGATATCCAAGTGGAATCAAGGCGACCAGTTCGTGCGTGTCGGGGACTTTCAGGATTTCCCGTGCCTTGTCGTGGTCGAACAGGCCGATGACCACCGTGCCGAGTCCCTCGTTTTCCGCGGCGAGGCAGAGGCTTTGGGTGGCGATGCCGAGGTCAAACAGGAACCAGTCGCCGAACTTGGTGGTCACTGCCCCCTTGTAATAACCCGAGCTGAGAAGCCTACCGCAGAGGGCGAGGAGCAAGGGGGCCTCGACCGCCGCCCGTGTAGCCGGGTTGCCTTTGCTGAGGGTTTCCTGAAGGCGTTGTTTGGTCTCCGGATTGCGTACGATCACGACTTCCCAGCATTGGGTGTTCGCCCACGAGGGCGACCACTTGACGGCTTCGAGGACCCTTTCCAGTGCGTCCTTGGGGACCTCCCGATCGAGGTAGTTTCTGATGCTGCGCCGTTTCTGTATGACTTCCGCGAAATCAGCCATGAAAGTCCCTCCGTTGAATGGTGAAAAGCGTTCTCTCGATTTGCCTTGCGCCATGCCCGGGTGCGGGGATCGGGACGCCCCGGGATGGGGTCCCCGTCCCCCAAACGAGGAGCGCTCGGGAGGCTGTTGCAGGACTCGCATGCGCCCCGCCGGCCTCGTTCCCGCGAAGGCTGGAATCCGGTTTTTCAACGACTCCTGGGCCCCGGCCTCCGCAAGGGCGACGGGACTTGGAGGTATGACAGAAGCCTTCTGGATCCATTGTTCCAGGGGACAATCCTTTGTCAAGCCTGGAGGGCCCGGTGGGGGCTGTTCGGATCCGATGGGTTTTCGGGTGAATCCCGCCTTCGAGTCGGGGAGTATAGGCCACGCCGACAGGTGGGTCGAGTGTAATTTTGAGGGGACGCCGCGCGATCGAGCCCCTTCATTTCCTGTTGTCCGGGAAGGAACTTCTGCGCTAGGCTTTGTGGGTGTTCGGGTGGATCCAGTGCGGACGGCAGACCGTGCTCGCGGCGACGGAGGCTGGATGTGCCGGTGGGAGGCTCCTCATGAGCACGGATCGCGAGGAGGCCGAAATGTCTGAGGACGATCAAAGGAGACGAACGTGGATCGTTGTGAGAAGGCGAATGAGGCGTACTGCTCGGAGTGTGAGAAGCAGGGTTTACAGGTCTGTTCTTTGGATGAATTCCAGGCGCGAAAGGAGTTCCTGGACGGCCTCATTGACGAAGGTCAGCTGCAGGCTAGGGCTGCCGTCGAACTCAGCGACCACGCCAAGACCTTCGGCAAATACCTCGTGATCAAGGACGAGGAACCCGGGGGCGAGGACCCGGACGCAGGAAGGCGCGAGCGGGCTCGTCTGGCCAACAAGATCTACAAGCGGGTTTGCCGGGAAAAGGGACTGAACGCTTGCTTTTTCAGCGATTTTTCCAGCTGGAGCGAATACGTCCGGGGAGAGATCGGGGATGCCGAATTCTACGACCGCGCCAAAATCGAGGTGGAAAAACTGGCGTCCGCCCAGTAACCGGGCAGGGTCAGACGCGCGAGGGTTGGACTCCACCCCGGATGACCGAACCTGTCGGTGCGTCATGGGGAACTGAGAAGAACCCTTCGCCAATGCGCCGCTTCGGCGGAGCCGGGGTCGGGGAGGCGCCGGCCGTTGAGTTGGCAAGCCGGCATGATGAGCATGAGGGAGTTCAGTACCCAGACCCTTTCGGCTTGTTGCAGGGCTTCGACGCCCGCGCGCCGGCGCTCGACGGGTTGGCCCTCTTGGGCCAGGAGCTCCTCGAGGCGGGTGAGCGTGATGCTGGGGAGTTGGAAGGGACTATGCGGGGTCCACCAGCATCCCATGGACTGGATCAGAAGGGTGCCCGCGGCGGTTTCAGCCACGGCGCCGGAGGGGTCCAGGACGACCGCCTCGTTCGCTCCTTGGTCCAGCGCGTCCTGCCTGGCAGTCAGGAACTGAAGATAATTCAACGTCTTGTGCCGAGCCAAAGGGGGAGAGAAGCCCCCCCGATGAATGACGAGCTTCCAACCGACCTCGTAGTCCTCGTCGGTCGGTGGTTCATAAGGCTTCGCCACCATCAGGACGGTGGGCCGGCCGGAAGGCGGAAGCCCCAGCTCAGGCATGATCCCTCGAGTGACCACGATTTTGACGGAGGCCGTCTTCCGCGAAAGAGCGTTAGCCTCCAGAAGCTCCGAGAGCGCCGCATGCCAGCCGATCTCTGCCGGAACCTTGATCCGCAGCGCGGCCAACGAGTTGCACAGCCGTTCCAGATGCCGTTCCAGGTCCAGGATGCGTCCGTGTTGGGCGCGCATGGTTTCGAATACCCCATCACCGTAGAGGAATCCCCTGTCGACGGGGGAGACGGCCGCGCGGCTGAGTGGCACGAGTACGCCGTTGAGCCACACCGTGGGCTCGTGTGAGACCGTTCGGTCCGTCATGTGCCCTTCTCCTCGAGCCGCTCGATCAGATGAAACAAGGTGCGGCCCTTATGCAGGGTCTCCTCGTATTCGGCCTCCTCCGACGAGTCATGGACGATGCCTCCCCCCACCGAGAAGTAACAGCGTCCCCCATGAACCAGCGCGGTTCGGATGGCGATGTTGAGGTCCATGTTCGCATGCCAGCCGAAATAGCCGATGCTGCCCGTGTAAACATGTCGGACGCAGGGCTCGAGCTCATCGATGATCTCCATGGCACGAATCTTCGGACAACCCGTGATGGATCCCCCCGGAAACGTGGCCCGCAGGATGTCCCCGTAGCTGACTCCGGGACGCAGCTCACCGCGCACAATCGAAACCAGGTGGTGGACATTCTGATAGGATTCGAGCCGTTTATGCTCGTGGACCCGGATGCTGCGGCCCCGGCAGACGCGCCCGAGATCGTTTCGAAGCAGATCCACGATCATGGAAAGCTCCGCATCTTCCTTAGGATCGGCGGCGAGCTCGAGTCTCAGAGCTTCGTCCTCGGCCGGCGTGGCGCCGCGCTTGCGCGTTCCCTTGATGGGGCGGGTTTCGATGGCGTCTCCGCGACGAAAAAGAAACCGTTCCATGGAAGTCGAAAGGATTTGGTGATCTCCCGCCTGGATGAACGCATAGAAGGGGGCGGGGTTCATCTGGAAGAGAGCCCGCCAGAGCTGGAAGGGGTCCCCCTCCAAGGGAAAAACGAACCGCTGAGACAAGTTCACCTGATAGATGTCCCCTTCGCGGATGTAACGGCGAACCACGGCGACGGATCTTAGATAAGCTTCCTTGGTGAAATTGCTCTCGAGGGGACCGGTCCTGAGCCAGCCGGAGCCGTCAGCGGGATGCTCCTTCATCCAAGTTGGGGCCTCGACGGGATCGGGATCTCCCCTGAAATGGATCGTGACCCCATACAGACTCCCAGTCAGTCGATCGTGCAGTAGGATCTTTCGTGGCCATATCAGCAGGAGGTCGGGAAGCCTCAGGTCGTCGAGGGCGGTTTGGGGCAGGCGCTCGATGGCGTTTTTCAGGTCGTAGGCCAGGTAGCCCAGGGCACCCCCCAGAAAAGGGAAAGGATGGAGCGGCCCCTTGGGATCGGGGACGAACCGTGCCCAGCACTCGTCAAAGAAAACGAGCGGATTGGCCCGGATCGTGACCGTCTCGAAAGGCGTGCACCATCGGCAGACTTCCCCCTTGGTCAGAAGGCTCGCGAAGGGGGCCCAAGCCGCCAGGGAAAACCGGTTCTCCTGCCCGGTCCCCACCGGCCCACCGCTCAGCAGGACGACGGCCAGGGGCTCCCTGACGATGCCGGCGCACAGAGCGAGGAATCCCGAGTCGTCGAGACCTTCTTGCACCAGGACCGGCGGGTTGGAAACGGCGTGGAAACGCTCGGTTCCAGTCATCACGCAGCCTTCCCGGCGTTGAGGCTCCATTGGGCCGAGGGACGCCACTCACAACGCGGAAACCGATCTCCAGCCTTATGCACACTTTCGGAAGGTCTGCGCCAGCGCCTATGTACGGCGAGGAAATTCTGCACGATCTCCAGACCGTATTCACTCATGAAGGACTCGGGATGGAATTGCACGCCGTATACCGGGAGATGGCGGTGCTGCAAGGCCATCACCACCCCGTCTTCCGCCACCCCGAGAACCGTGAGCTCGTCGGAGCGCATGTCCACGCACAGGGAATGGTATCGGGCGACCACGAAAGGAGAGGGGACGCCTTCCAGCACGCCTTCGGCCGAGTGATGAACCCAGGACCGTTTGCCGTGCATCGGCACGGGGGCTTTGCGCGTTAGGCCACCATACACCTCGTTGATCACCTGCATGCCCAGGCATACTCCCAAAATCGGGATCTCCCCGGCAAATCGGGCGACAACGGCCTTGCTGATTCCGGCCTGACCGGGCGCCTTAGGACCCGGTGAAACACAAATCCAATCCGGGTTGAGGCGGGCGATTTCCTCCAGCGTGATCTGGTCGTGTCGAAAGACGTCCACCTCGATGTCGAGCTCATAGAAGAGCTGCACGAGATTGAACGTGAACGAATCATAATTGTCGACCATCAGCAGGCGCATCGGACATTTTTCTCCATCATGGGGTTGAGCGTCGGTCCGGTTGAGGGGGCCTATCCGTGCCTTTGCCCGATGAGGCATAAAGGCCTAAACGAGAAAAGCCACCCCCGCTCGGTGAGCCTGGGTGGCTTTCGCCTGGCATAACTCACGTTCCAAAAGGGTTCCGCGAACCCTATAGGACGAATACCTGGGGAAGCGGTAGGTTGTCAAGGAACATGTCTGAGTCGCCCCAGCGGGGGATCAGCAGCTGCTTGATCCGCGGGGCATGAAGAAATGCAGGGCCCTCTTCCAAAAAGGGAAATGCGGGATGTCGTCGATGGGGAGCGGTTGCGCGGTTTGGACCGTTTCGCCGCGAAGGATTTTCAGCGGTGTGTCGTGCACCATTTCCTGAGCGGCTTCCTTGCCGAGCAGACTCTCGGTTTCCCTGCGGGCCGCCGCCAACTGCGGGGTCCGCGCCCTCGAGCTGTGCGCGTCCGTCGCCAGGACGTGAACCATGCGATGTTCCATGAGAAACACCGTGAAGCGTTGGATGTCCTCTCCGAAGCGTCCGAGTAGGCTTGCGGCGGTGACTTGGGCCATGGCGCCCATCTCGATCAGCCGGAAGAGACGTTGAGGATTGCGGATGAACCCGGCATTGCGCTCGGGATGACTGAGGACGGGCACGACCTTCTGGTACAAGAGGCTTCCAAACAAACGCTCCGTTTGATCGGGAACCGAATCGTGGGGAAGCTCAATGAGGGCGTATCGACCCGTGTCGTTGAGGGTGAGCGCCGTTTCGTCCCAGATCCGCCGCGGAATCTCCTCGCTGAAGTGAAGCTCAGCCCCTGGATACACCTTCAAGGGGATCCCGTGAACCTCCAGTCGTTCCCGGAACAGCTGGTAGAGGCGCATGACCGTCGAGCGCGAGCTTTCATAGCGCTCATATCCCCAATGTGGGGTGCAAACGACCCCTTCGATCCCATCCTCCAAGGCGATCCATGCCATCTCGAGACTTTGTTCCCAGTCGCGCGCGCCGTCGTCGATTCCAGGAAGCATGTGATTGTGAAGGTCAATCATGTCAGCCGCTCTCACTCCCAGTCGTTTCACAAACCCTGTCCGTTCCACAGGCAGGTAAAGAACATGTTGGACCGCATTTGGCAAGGCTGCTGGCCACGCGGACCAGCTCCATAAACCATTCGTGCTTTGGCCGTCCGATCTTGAGCTCCATTTCGTTCATGGCGTCGACCATGGCAGTGGCCCCGATGCCGCGCCCGCTCAGCCCCAAGACCTCGACTGGCGTGCTGCGGGTGCTCAACGCCTCTAGCCTTCGGGCAGCGGCACGGGCACCCATTCTCGTGGCCAGGATCCGCTCGAAAGCCGTGGGGATCCCGCCCCGCTGGACATGGCCGAGGATCGCGGTGCGCACTTCAAATTGATCCTTGGCCTCCTCTTCCATCAGTCGACGGATGAAATCCGTCGTGTAGTGGTAGGAAGACTGTTCGTTGCGCAGGAAAATCACCATGCGTTTCCCCATTCGGAAGCTCAGCTTCAACGTCTCCACGTCCTGGTTGAGCTCGGCCAGACTGATGCCCGTTTCCGGGAGGTAAGCCTTTTCCGCTCCGGTCGCCAGGGACGCCATGAGGGCCAAAAAGCCGCTCTGCCGGCCCATCACTTCCACGATGAACGCGCGACGCGTGGCCCCGGCCGTATGACGGATCTTGTCGACAGCCTCCATGATGTTGTTCAAGGCGGTATCCGCGCCGATGCAAAACTCCGTGCAAGGCAGATTGTTGTCGATGGACGCCGGGACCAGCACGACCGGAATGCGGAGCGCGGGAAACCGTTCGCTGTTGTCGATGAGCTGCTGCACCTTGAGGTAGGTTCCCCAACCGCCGATGGTGATTAGACCCCGAATGTTGTGTCGGAGAATGGTTTTGGCGATCTGCTCCAGATCGTGCTCTTCCAGGTCGATCCGGGAAGTTCCGATCTCGGAAGCCGGCCGGTTGATCCACGTGACCAACTCATGCCAGTCGAGCTCCACAAGCTCATCCCGCACGAGTCCCAAAAAACCGTCCCTGACCCCACGCACGGATACGCCCTCGTTCAGCAGACAGCGCGCGGCCACGCTCACGGCCGCGTTCATGCCCGGCGCATCCGCGCCACCCGTCAGAATGGCCACCATGCCGTCCTTCTGATTTTCGTGGCTGGGAGCGATTTGGGTCAGCGTCTTGAAAAGGCTGAGGGCATTGCGGAAAGTCTCCCCGCGGAGCTCGATGGCCTTGGCGTAGTTTCCGTTCTCGACCTCCTGGCGGACGGCGTTGCTCTTTTCGACCACTTCTAGCAGCGGCGTGGCAACCACCGCGTTGCGTCGCAATCCGAGCATGTGTCGATGGAGCGTCTCGGGTTGGTCGAGAAGCGTATCCACTGCGGCCACACCGAGGCGCGTGGCCAGCACACGGTCGAAGGCCGTCGGGGCACCGCCGCGCTGTACGTGCCCGAGCACCGTCACCCTCACTTCGATGCCGAGTCGCTCGCTCAGGATCTTGCGCAGATCCTCGGACCCGATGTGGAGTCCGTCGGCATGGCGCGCGCCTTCCGCGACCACGACCATCTGATGGGTTCGACCGATCTCGCGGGCCTTGCCGATGGCCGCCACCATCTTCTGGTGCCAACGCAGTTCCAATTCCTCCTCAGGAACCAGCACCCAGGAGGCTCCACCCGCCAGGGAGGCCGACAAGGCCAAGTAGCCGCAGTGCCGCCCCATGGTTTCCACCACGAAGGTCCGCTGGTGCGAGGCCGCTGTCGAGGAGAGGTCGTCGATGGCACGGGTGATGTGATTGAGGGCCGTGTCGGCACCGATGCACATGTCGGTCCCATGCAGATCGTTGTCGATCGAACCCGGAAGCCCGATGACCTGAAGGGCTGAAACGGTTTCCGGAAGGGCCACCTCCGGGGCGTTCCCCCGAAGCCACTCGACGTGATCCGACCACTCCTCGGCCAGAATGTGGGCTCCCATCAATGATCCGTCGCCGCCAATCACGATGAGGGCCTCAATGGCCTCTCGCAGGAGGTTCAAAACGGCCTGCCGTCTTCCCTCAGGCGTTCGGAACTGGTCCGAGCGGGCGGTCCCGAGAAAAGTCCCACCTTTCTGGAGGATGCCGCCGACGTCTTCCCAACGAAGCAGGGAAATCGCAGATCCCCCTTTGACAAGTCCTTCGTAACCGCCGTGGATCCCATAAACCAACACGCCTCGATCAAGCGCTCGGCGGACCACGGCGCGCACGGCGGCGTTCATGCCCGGAGAATCGCCTCCACTCGTCATCACGGCCAGGTTCTTGAGCATGACAGGGCTCCCTTGATGGACGTTCCGACCTACACCCCCATGGACAAACGTTTGAACCATAATGGCAGCAAATGGTGCGTGCCTCAACCCAATTATTTTTTTGTTTTCATATGGGAACCCATTGGATAGTATTAGCCTGCTTGTGATTGTGAGCGAAATCACAAGATTCCCCGTGGAGTCTCCGGCGGCGATTCGAGCGGGTGGCGCGGCGGTGAGCCGATCCATTTGGAGTGCGGACTCAGGTGTGGATGGAAACGGTTTGGCAAGGGAGTATCAGGTTCATGAATGAAAGGGATCCTATGCAACAGGTCACCGGGGCGGTCATGGTGGTCGGCGGAGGGATTGCGGGCATGCAATCGGCGCTCGATCTCGCCGATTCGGGCTATTACGTTTATCTGGTGGAGAAGGAATCATCCATTGGTGGCGTCATGGCCCAGCTGGACAAGACCTTTCCGACCAACGACTGTGCGATGTGAATCATCTCGCCGAAACTGGTCGAGGTCGGCCGGCATTTGAATATCGAGCTCCTCACCCTGAGTGAGGTGCAGGAAGTCAGCGGGAGTCCCGGGAACTTTACCGTTAGGATCCTTCAAAAGCCCCGCTACATCGATTTGGACAAGTGTACGGGCTGTGGCGAGTGTGCCCGTGTCTGTCCCGTGGTTCGCAAGAACGAATACGACATGGCGCTGAGCGAGCGAAAGGCGGCGTTTCGTCGCTACGCTCAGGCGGTTCCTGGGGCCTTCTCCATTGAGAAGGTGGGAACTTCCCCCTGCAAGGTCGCCTGTCCGGCCCACATTTCCGTTCAAGGGTACGTGGCGTTGGCGGCTGAAGGAAAGTATTTGGAGGCGCTGAAACTGGTCAAGGAGGAGAACCCGCTTCCCGCGATTTGCGGTCGGGTCTGCCATCACCCCTGCGAGTCCATCTGCAAGCGTGGGGAGCTGGATGAGCCGGTGGCCATCGATTCGATCAAGCGCTTCGTGGCGGATCTGGACCTGCGGGCTGAAACCCGTTTCATCCCCCCGATCAAACAGAAGCGCGAGGAAAAAGTGGCGGTGGTGGGCTCCGGCCCCGCGGGACTCTCATGCGCCTACTATCTGGCCATCGAGGGCTATCAGGTCACCGTGTTTGAAAAGCTTCCGGTCTTGGGCGGCATGCTCACGGTGGGGATCCCCTCCTACCGGCTCCCGCGGGATATCATCCAGGCGGAGATCGACGTGATCCGGGCGATGGGCGTGGAGTTCCGAACCGGCGTCGAGCTCGGCAAGGACGTCACCGTGGCCCAGCTTCGGGAGCAAGGCTACAAGGCGTTTTTCGTGGCCATTGGAGCCCATGAGTGCAAGGCGTTGGGGATCGAGGGCGAGAGCCTCGAAGGGGTTTATCCGGGCGTTGATTTCCTGCGCGAGATCAATTTGGGGAAAAGTGTATCGCTGGGGGACCGGGTCGCCGTGATCGGCGGCGGGAATGTGGCGATGGATTGCGTCCGGAGTGCTTTGCGCCTGGGCAGCAAGAAGCCCATGATCATCTATCGGCGCAGTCAGGCCGAGATGCCGGCCAACGAAGAAGAGATCGAGGAATGTCACGAGGAAGGCATCGAGATCCTGACCCTCACGAATCCGGTGCGTGTCA
>CAZGQL010000097.1:0-334 GCA_964527905.1 uncultured Syntrophobacteraceae bacterium | reverse complement strand
GCGCATGGAGTTGGGTGAGCCGGATGCGATGGCCTTCACTCGGCCATCGAATGCGTGCGCATGGAGTTGGGTGAGCCGGATGCGAGCGGCCGTCGACGACCGGTAAAGGTGCCGGGGTCGGAGTTCCGCATCGAGGTGGATTCGGTGGTTCCGGCCATCGGCCAGGAGTCCGACTGGGCCTGCCTGACTGAGGAGTGCGCTTGCACCTTGAGCGACTGGGGCACCATGCGGGTGGATCCGCTGACGCTCCAGAGCGATGATCCGGATATCTTCGCGGGCGGCGACGCCGTGACGGGGCCGGCGACGGTCATCGAGGCGATCGCGGCCGGAAAGC
>CAZGQL010000096.1:13326-16601 GCA_964527905.1 uncultured Syntrophobacteraceae bacterium | reverse complement strand
GGATCCACGTCGAGCTTCCCGGACTCGTCGAGGCGTCGCTTCGCCTCCATCAGGGCGGCGACCTTCCCGGACTCGATCCGCGCCAGGTGGATGTTGTCGTCGTCGCGCAGCTGGTAACTGGCCCGGGCCAGGTCCAGAAGCTCCGAGGCATGCCGCTTCGCCTCCTCGCCCTGGAACCGCTCCAGAAACCGCCGCTCGAGGGTTTCGATATCGGCTTGTAGCGCCGGAGCAGGGGCCTCCTTCTGCGCGGCCAGCTCCAGGACGATCCGGATCAGTCCGTCGGGCCCCTGGCTACACTGCACGACCCCCGTGACCGGGCAGGAAAGGTCCCCGAAACGGCCGATGAAATCTTGCACGCGCTCGACGAATTCAAGGGGCGCTTCCAGGTATCGGCCGGCCTTGAGCAGCTCCGAAAGCTCGGGATTCCGACGGACCATGGCGGCCAGCTCCTCGATCATTCGGTTCCGCCTCAGGCTCTCCAGGTTTGAATTCCCCAGGAGATTCAGAAATTCATACGGGTCGTCGGGACGCAGGGTGTCGTTATAGACCTGTCCGAAGAGACGCATGCCGTGGGCGAAGGGGATGAATTCATCCCAGTAGACCTTGACCCAGGCGTCCTCGGCGGTCTTGCGTCGTTCGATCTCCCGGGCGAGCTCTGCGTCGGAGAGGTTCGTCAGATCCAGCGCCGCCATCGATTCATGCTCCCGAATCATGGCGGGGATGAGCTCCCCCTCGATGCGACCGCGAAGGGTCTGGAGGTTTTCGAAGCTGCGGCGAAGGGACAGGTACCAGGCTCGCCGGTCCTCCAGCCCATCGACCGGGAGGCTGGTGATGGGTCGCGCCTGGAGCACCGTGAGGCCTCCATCGCCCCACGTCCATTCGATGTCTTGGGGACGTCCGAAGACGTGTTCGATTGCAAGGGCCAGATCGACCAATCTCATCACCTCGGAATCCTCAAGGGGCGAGGTCATGGCCCGGTGCGAAGGAAGCTCGGCAAGGGTCACTCCCGACTCGGATATCCCGGCGCAGCGCTCCCGGCTGGGTGCCCGGCGGGTCACGATCCGCCGGGTCTCCCGGTCGACCAGCCAACGGTCCGGCTCGATTCGCCCGTCCACCAAGCCCTGGTTGAGCCCGTGGACGGCTTCCAAGGCCATCTGCGACGGGTCGTTCGGGCTGCGGCTGAACACAATCCCGGAGCGCTCGCCAAGGACCAGTTCCTGAATGAGCACGGCCATGGCGCTGGATTCGGCCTCGAGGCCCAGCTCCTGGCGATACAGGAGGGCGGCATCGGACCACAGGGAGGCCCACACGAGTTTCACATGCTCAATGACGGCGTCCGCGCCCCGTACATTGAGGAAGGATTCGTGAAGCCCGGCGAAGGAGGTCTTGGAGGAGTCTTCCTGGGTGGATGAGGAACGGACGGCGACCGGCTTGGATCCAAGGCGACCGCCTCGCGCAGGGACGCTTCCATGTCCACGGGAAGAGGACGGGTGAGAAACAGGTTGCGGATCCTGAGTCCCGCGTCCCAGAGCTCCTCCCATCGCATTTCCTTGAATTCCTTGCGGTTGAGCTCCAGCAAGATGCGTTCGCGCAGCCCCGTCGCCTCCACGAAGACCTCGTAGGCGGACGCGGGGACCGCCAGGGAGCGGGGCACCTGGAACCCGCGGCGCTGGAGAACCGCCAGGGAAAAAGCCTTGGCGCCGACCTGGTGCCGGTCGGTGTCCCGGATCTCGTCCAGGGCGAGACACCATCTCATGGCCCCACCTTCAACTCAAAGACATTCTGGAAACGGCTGACCATCATGACCTTCTCGACACGGACTTCAATAAAGGCACAGGTTTCCGAGCTGAGGAACCCGTCAAGATAGGGGTGTTTGGAGAGGTAAAGTTCCCTCAGGGGGCGGTCTTCACCGGGACGGATTTCCCGGCATACGCCGAGGATCGTGGCGGCCGTCGCCTCGTGAAAATCGCGCTCGGAGTTGCTCCGGTCGTCGACGAGCAGGGCGACCCGGGCGTCCTGGCTCAGGTTGTGAAACTTGCGTGTGGTTCGGGCGGTGGCGAACAGAACGGACCTGAGATCCTGGGTGGCTGCGAAGGCCACCAGGCTGGCGTAGGGCTGCCCCTGGTCATGTGTGGACAGCACAGCCAGCCGCTGGGATCCCAGTAGAGCCTGCAACGCGGTCTTGAGTTCCTCTTCTCGGCTCATTGGCGCGCCTTCCTGTCGGCGTCACATCGTGATGGATCGCAGACGAGCGTCGGCGGGTCACTGGCCGACGCGGCGGAGCCTGCCCACGCCATGGGGTCGATTCATAACCCGCAGCCTACAAAACTATCGGGGGCATGTCGAGCGTCAAGATGCTTCACGAAAGACCGCTGGAGTTTCGTGGCAGGTCGAGACTCCTCACCCTCTGCAGCCAGGTGCACCTCCCAGGAGAAGGGGAAAAATCGAATCGGTCCTTGACCGAAGGCGCCGGGACTGGCTTGCGAGAGAGCAGGAGCAACTCTATAGTTTCATCATTATGGGTCGCACCGAACGGAATGGATGAGAAGGATGGGAGGGCAGGAGGATGGGAGAGGAACGCGCGCGAGTCTTGATCACCGGGGCCACCGGATTCGTTGGGGGTCGGCTGGTGCGCCAGCTGAAAGATATGGGAATCCGAAGCCGCTGCCTGGTTCGATCCGCCCACCGATTTCCGAGGGATGTCGTTGCGGATGGGACCGTCGAATTGGCCCCTGGGGACCTTTTGGATTTCGATGCAACCCGGCGCGCCCTCGAGGGCATTGAGCTTGCCTATTATCTCGTGCACTCCATGGGCGGGCGCAGCATCCTGGACTACAAGAAGTTCATCGATCGGGACTTTCGGGCTGCGGAGAACTTCGTCCGGGCCGCGGACGAGATGGGGGTTCAGCGGGTCGTCTATGTAGGCGGCCTTGGAGAGACAGGGGCGAACCTGTCGGAGCACCTCGCGAGCCGCCACAAGGTCGGGGAGATCCTCCACTCGGGGAAAGTGCAGGCGACGGCCCTCCGGGCCGCCAACATCATCGGGGCCGGGGGAGCCCCCTTCGAGATGCTCCGCTACCTGGCCGAGCGCCTTCCCGTGATGGTCTGCCCCCGCTGGATCGACACCCGCTGCCAGCCCATCGCCGTTCAGAACGTCATCGAATACCTGATCGGCTGTCTCAACGAACCGGCCACGGCTGGCCATGACTTCGACATCGGCGGGCCGGACATCATCACCTACCGCGAGCTCATGCTGATTTATGCCCGGGTCCGGG
>CAZGQL010000096.1:8296-13316 GCA_964527905.1 uncultured Syntrophobacteraceae bacterium | reverse complement strand
CGTCGCATCATCGTCTCCGTGCCGGTGCTCACGCCGCACCTTTCATCCTACTGGATCAACCTCATGACGCCCGTGCCCGCGGGGGTCGTGATGCCGCTGGTCGAAGGGCTGAAAAACGAGGTCGTCTGCCGCGAGAACCGCATCCGTGAGCTGATCCCCCTGAGACTCATCCCCATGAGCGAGGCGATCTGCACGGCGCTCGCCGAAGTGGAGGCCGGCCCGGGGAAGCTGCCGTCGATGCAATCCTGCCTGCTTCGTTGAACGGCGACGAGGCAGGTTTGTTTTCTGGATTTCATCCAGCCTGTTTCGAAGACGCCACAAGTCAATGCTTCTCAAAGGGCAGCGCCCGAACACAAAACCGCCTGGGGAGGCGTTTCCGTTCACCCGCAGGGTGCTCGCGGTGCTTCGTGGATGCTGATCCGATAGACCGTGTGCTCCCCGGAGCGCAAGCGCGCTTCTTCTTTCCGCGCTGCACGGGAGCTACAGAACCATCTTTCGGTTGTACCGGGTCGATTCACTCATGCCGTAAAGCTTCGATCGGGTCCATGCGTGCAGCCTTGAGGGCAGGGAAATACCCGAAGACGACGCCGACCGCCGCCGAGAAGAGGAATGCAACCACCACAATGCCGGCATTGAAAACGAAAGGCACGCGTAACATTCCCGCCAGCCAGACAGACCCGGCAAGAGCCAGCAGAATGCCGATCAATCCCCCGAAAGAGGAGAGGACGACCGCCTCAACCAGGAATTGCATGAGCACTTCTTTTTCCAGGGCGCCGATGGCCAGCCGGATGCCGATCTCACGGGTACGCTCGGTCACGGAGACCAGCATGATGTTCATGATGCCGATCCCGCCGACCAGGAGGCTCACGGCCGCAACGGCGCTCAGCAGGGCCGTCAGCAACTGAGTCGTCCCCGTGAGCATTTTGACGATCTCTTTCATGTCCATCACGTTGAAATTGTCGTCGTCACTGGCCGAGAGATGCCGGCGCATTCGGAGCAGTCGCCAGATATCCTGCTGGATCTTTTCAGTCGACACGCCTTCCTGAACCGATACTTGGATGATCCCCACATCCTGGGTCCCTGCGATGCGCCTCTGGTAGGTGTTGAGCGGGATCACCACGAGGTCATCCTGATCGGTGCCCATCGTGCTTTGCCCTTTGGCCTCCAACACGCCGATCACCTCGCAGGAGACCTTACTGCTGGTCGTACCGCTGCCACCGGTCGCGTTGCTGCTGTCTTTGCTTGAACTGCTGCCCGAGCTGCGCGAGCTGCCGGTGCTGGTTGTGCTCGCATTGCTGCTGGCGTGCAGTCGGATCTTCTCTCCGATGGGATCCTGGCTGCCGAATAGCTTTCTGACGACCGTTTCCCCGATGACGCAGACCGCTGTGCCACTGCGGGCTTCGCTCTCCGTGAATGTTCTTCCCGACTTGATGGACCGGTTGGTAACCGTGAAATAGGGATTGTCGCTGCCCGTTACCTGGGTCGACCAATTCTGGTTTCCGAAGACCGCCTTGCAGGACTGGGACGAAATCGCGGCCACGGCAGCCAGCGAGTCGATCTCCCTGGCGATGGCCTCCGCATCGGATCGCTTGAACGGAATGCTTCCGGTGGACTGTCCCGGCCCCAGTCGCTTTCCGGGACTGATCATGAGCAGATTGCTGCCCATGCTGGAAATCTGTTGCTTGACTTGCACCGTGGCTCCTCCGCCGATGGTCACCATGGTGATCACGGCGGCAACGCCAATGACAATGCCGAGGATCGTCAAGACCGAGCGCAGCACGTTGCGCCGGATCTCGCGTAAGGCCAGGAGGACCGTGTTCCAAAGCATGCATTTATCCCAAGTCTCTTACGTGTCCGATTCAAGCCGGCCATCCCTGAAGCGGACCATGCGCTTGGCATAGGCCGCCATATCCGGTTCGTGAGTGACCATGACGATGGTGACTCCCTGTTCGCGATTGAGACCCGTGAGCAGCTCCATGATTTCACGGCTTCGAGCCGTATCCAGGTTGCCTGTGGGCTCATCCGCAAATAAAATCGCTGGGTTGGTCACGATTGATCGTGCGATGGCAACCCGTTGCTGCTGGCCTCCGGAGAGCTCCCCGGGCGTGTGGGTTTCCCATCCTTTCAAACCGACTGTCTCGAGCGCCTCTAAAGCCCGTACCTTCCGCTCACGGGCGGAAACGCCGCGATAGACCAGGGGGAGCTCCACGTTCTCCAACGCCGAGGTGCGGTTCAAGAGATTAAAGCCCTGAAAGACAAAACCAATGTAGAAACGTCGCAAGAGTGTTCGTTGGGCACGGCTCAGTCGGTTCACCTCGACCCCTTTGAAGCGGTACACCCCTGCCGTCGCCGTATCCAGACACCCCAGGATGTTCATGCAGGTGGACTTGCCCGAACCGCTAGGTCCCATGACCGCCAGGAACTCGCCTTCGCAGATGCGCAGATCGATGCCCCGCAGGGCGTGCACGACCGCCTGGCCAGCGCCGTAGACCTTGGTCAGTCCCTGGAGCTCGATGAGAGGCTGGTCGACACTTGACGTCATGTTCACTCCACTTCAGTCAGCCGAGCTGATGGTATCGACGACTATCGCCATCCCGGGTTGAAGCTCGCCCGCCAGGATCTCGGTCATGGCGCCGTTTGTCGACCCCACCGTGACAGGAAGGGCTACGAG
The DNA here is from genome assembly GCA_964527905.1 of uncultured Syntrophobacteraceae bacterium. Lineage (GTDB taxonomy): Bacteria > Desulfobacterota > Syntrophobacteria > Syntrophobacterales > Syntrophobacteraceae > CALBZH01. The sequence continues at coordinate 10,645 of CAZGQL010000096.1, read as the reverse complement.
CTGACCGTCCTTTAGCGTCCAGACTCTCTGCTGTTTCTTGCCCGCGGCATCTTCGGGGTGCTGAGCTCCGGACATGGGGGGATGGGGCAGTAGCGCGCTGATCAAGCCGTTGGAAGATTTCTTCGCTGGCTGGACCGGGGGGGCGAATCGAAGAGCGGCACTCGGCACCAGCAGCGCATTTTCCACCTGTTTCACGACGATGTCCGCCGTTGCCGTCATGCCCGGTCTCAAGGAGAGGTCCTGGTTGTCCACTTGCAGCACCGTTTCATAGGTGACCACTCCCGAGGTCGTCGTTGACCCGAACCGGGCCTGAACGATGTGGGCTTCATAGGTCCGGTTTGGATAGGCCGCGACGCTGAACGTCGCTCGCTGGCCTTCCTGGATGTGCCCCACGTCGGCCTCGTCCACGTCGACATGAAGCTCCATCTTGGTCAAATCCTCCGCCAGCGTGAACAGCACGGGCGGATCGAGTGCGGCGGCCACGGTCTGACCGGGCTCCACTTTACGTGTCAGGACAATTCCATTGACGGGGGACCGGATGACCGCCTTCGACAGGTCTGTCAGGTTGGCATCCAGGGTGGCTTGAGCCTGCGACACGGCGGCCTTGGCACTAGCCACATCGGCCAATGCGCGATCATGGGCCGCTTCCGCCGCGTCGATCTCGGCTTGAGATGGGACCTTGTTGCCGCTGAGCTCTTTGACTCTCTTCAACTGAGCCAGCTTGCTTTGGGTTTCCTTGACGGTTGCCTGCGCCTGCAGAACCTTTGCTCTTGAGGATTCCAGTGCCGCCTTGGATTGAGTGACCTGGGCCTCGAGCTTGGATGTGTCGAGCTTTGCCAGGGGTTGGCCGAGCTTCACTTTACTGTTGTAATCGATTTCAACCGTCTTGATGATTCCGGAGAGCTCGCTGCTCACATCCACCTTGTTGGTCGGCTGAAGCGTCCCGGTGGCCGTGACGACGACCACCAGGTCTCCCCGCTGGACTTCCTGAGTCTTGTACTGAACGGCACCCGGGGAACGGGATGATTTCAAAAATAGGCCAACGCCGAGTGAGATGACTGCCGCGAGAGCCATCGCCATCACCCATCGCCCCATTCGCCGGGGACGGTCGGCCGATGGGCTCAGATTCAATACCCTGGCTATTTCGGTTTCTTCGTTTGGCTTGAACGTCATGGTCCCTCCGAGAAAAGGCCGGCTACGATCGATCAGTTTCCGGATTGCCTGAAAGGGGTGTCCATCCACCGCCAAGGGCCTTGTAGACGCGGACCAGGGTTGCGGACACATTCCCGTTGGCGAGAGTCAGCTGCTCTTCGAGAGACAGGAGGGAACGTTGGGCATCCAGGACGCTCGTGAAATCGGTCAGGCCCGCCTGATATTTTTGTTGCGCCAGTTCCGCCGCCATTTGAGCCGCCCGAGTGGCATCGCTGAGGGACTGTCTGCGCTCCTGGACCTCGACATAGGCCCGGAGCGCGTTTTCAACCTCTTCCAGCGCACCGAGAATGGTGCTCTCGTAATGGACCAGGGCCTCCTCCTGCAATGCCGACTGCAGCTTGATGTTCTGGCGAATCGCCCCGCCTTTAAAAATGGCCCAGGTGATCGATGGACCGCCCGAAAACGCCACGGTGCCGGAAGAGAGGTTTTTCAAGGAAAGGGTTTCCAGGCCGATGGAGCCGCTGAGAGTCAGCTTGGGGTAGAGGTCCGCCGTCGCCACACCGATCCTCGCCGTTTGTGCGGCCAGCTCCCGTTCCGCCTGCCGCACATCGGGCCGACGGCGCAAGAGGTCCGCGGGAGCTCCCACGGCCACCTCCAGGGGTGGCACGGGGATTGGCTTGGGATGCTCCAGTTCGTCATGGACCGCGCCGGGCTGTTCCCCGAGCAGCACCGCTATGCGGTTCATGGCGGCGTCCAGGCCGGTCCGCAAGACCGGTATCTGGGAGCGCGTGTTCTCCAGGTTGTAGCGCGCCTGCTGAACCGCCAGATCGTCGGATAAGCCGGCCTGATAGCGCCACTGGTTCAGCTGATACGTCTCGGTTTGTGATCGCAGGTTGCTTTCCGCTACGTTGAGGCGTTCCTGATAGGTCCGGACGTCGAAATAGTTCAGGGCAATTTCGGCGAGCAACGAAACCAGAGCGTTGCGCAGACTCTCCTCGCTGGCCTGGAGGTCCCCTTGGGCGGCCTCCACGGAGCGCCGGACACCGCCGAAGAGGTCCAATTCCCACGAGGCATCGAAGTTCGCTGCGTAGAGCTCACGACTCGCGCCGGTTGTTGCATTGGTGCCCCCGTGTGTGGTCGTGCGAGTCCAGGCAGCAGAGCCGCTGCCGTCGAGCGAAGGGAGGAAGCCGGATTCAG
>CAZGQL010000096.1:0-8286 GCA_964527905.1 uncultured Syntrophobacteraceae bacterium | reverse complement strand
AATTCCCCTGCGGGCCCGTGCTTCCCGAACCTGGGCCCGTGCCTTCTTGAGATCGAGATTCCCCTTCACCCCGCGTTCGATCAAACGGGTGAGTTGCGCATCATTGAACGTGGTCCACCACTCCGCCAGGCTCTCCGGATTCGTTTCCCGGACAGCCGGGTTGCCAACCACTCGGGTATGCCAGTTCTCGTAGAGCGGGATGTCCGGACGCTTGTAGTCAGGTCCAACCGAGGCGCATCCTGCATAGGCTGTCGCTAGGAAGATGAGGAGCCATGATGCCGATATTCTGAGCGTACTCATCTGGATTGTCCTTCGGAGGCCATCGCTCGAATACCGCCCAGGGAGAACCGGTAGATCTGGTCGGCAATGGCGACGATTTGTCGCGGCTCGAGCGTCCTTGGACCGGGGAATGGCGCGAACTGCCTGAAATGGATCTGAGAAATGCATTGCCCGACGATGTTCATCCTGCAGAGTTGGATCGTGCGGTCATCCGGTTCGCCTGAAGCACTCTCCTTCTCGAGTATCTCCCGGATGACCCCTTCCAGGTACTCGTCCATGGGCCGGAGCACCGTTTCCGCCAGCTTTGGCATGATGCCGCTCGGGTGAGCGGTCTCTTGCGCCAGGAGCTTCGCGTGCCAGGTCGGGAAACCGTCGCCGAGACCTCGCAGCAAGAAAGCCCGAATAAAGGCTTTGAGACGTTCTTCCGGCGCAGGATCCGGCTCCAGACTCAGGTCATGGGGATACTTCTCAACGGCCCAACGGTGTGAGTAATCGAATACAGCCTCATAGAGACCTTCCTTGTCGCGAAAATGATAATTAACGGCACTGACGCTGGCGTTGGCTCGTTTGCAGATCTCCCTAATGGTGGCGGCGCGAAAGCCTCGGGTCGCAAACACCTCTCCAGCAGCCTCGATCAGCCGTTTTTTTGTCCCGTCATCCCAAGCGATCTTCTTGTTCATGGAATCTCCTCAATCCTTCAGCCAGACGGAGAAAGGCGCCACCCCGAGGCCAACGAGTGCTTGTAAAACTATAACAAATGTTCTACTTAGTCAAGCAGTCGTTTGTCTGTGCCTCTGAAACATGAGCGTTCCTAAGTGAGCATGATTCGAGTAATGTGGGCCGGGAAGCCAAGCAACATTCGGCATGGGTCGTTGAGGCGCGCCAAATGGCTGCCGCTCGATTTATAGGGGGCACGAGATTGCCGCTGCTGCTTGATTTCATGCCGGCGGGTCGCGGCCTTTTCGGGACCGTGACAGGAAACTGCGGTTGTTGTGGAGGAAATCATCATGATCGAAACTGGAAAAGCAGCCCCATCGTTCCGCTTGGCTGCGGTTCCCGAGCGGGAGATCACCCTCGAGGACCTCGCCGGCAAAGCGGCTCTGTTCTTCTTTTACTCCAAGGACAACACCAGCGGCTGAACGGCCGAGGCTCTGGAGTTTTCAGAGCTGCTGCCTGAGTTTGAAGCCCTCGGCGTGCGCGTTTTCGGCGTCAGTCCGGATTCCGTGGCTTCCCATAAGAAGTTCCGCGAAAAACACAGCCTGACCGTGGAGCTGCTGAGTGACCCGGACCATTCCATGATCGAGGCTTATGGGGCGTGGGGCGTCAAGAAGATGTACGGGAAGGAATCCGCGGGGGTGGTGCGCTCGAGCGTCCTGGTGGATGCCCGGGGAATCGTGCGGCGGGTCTGGCCTAAAGCCAAGAGCAAGGGGCATGCTCGGGAGGTGCTGGACGAGCTGAGGGGGATGACGATTTGAACTACTGCAACAGGGCCGCAATGCGTCTGATCGCCAGTCGGCACACGATGGCATAGGGCGCCGCGAGGGCGGGTAGGGTGAACGTGAGGCGGCATCGCCCCCCGCCCTGGGGCTCCACGCGGTGGCCCGTCGCGGAAATGCCGCACACGCGCCACGTCCAGAATCGCCCCGCCTCGAGCTCCGTGATTCGGAACGGGACCTTGAGGCCCAAGGGCGTCTCGACCCAGCCCGTTGAGCCCCTTCGGATGCGCCGGTCGCGACAGGTGACCGCGCGCACCGACGGACCCCAGTCGGGCCATCTCGCGGTGTCCACCAGGAGGTCCCAAACCCGATCACACGGGCCCGGGACCGTCTCGCTGACCTCCAGGTGGGGGAAGTCAAACCGGATCACGCGTCACCTGCACCCATTTCCGGCTCGACCTCCGGGGCGCTCCGGCGGGCCGCACTACGCCGGGCCACCCATTTTTCAAAGCTCACCAACCAGTGGGAAAGCAACCCTACCACCAGGATCCGTAGCCAAGAATCCAGTCCGATGGGGACCGTGTGAAACAGGCGGTTGAGCACCGGCAGATAGGTGAAGAGGATCTGCAGGACGGCCATGAGAAAGATGCCGATCAAGACCCATTTGTTGGAGAGGATGCCGATCTTGAGGACGGAATGGTTCAGGGAACGGCAGTTGAGCAGGTAAAAGCTCGAAATCACCGAAAACACGTTCACCGTCACGGTTCTGGCCTTCTCGTCCGAAGCGCCGCTCCACTGCTCCCACTCGAAAAGGAAAAAGGCGGAAGCCATGAGAATCGCGCCCACGATGAGGATACGCCAGATGAGCTCACGGGTGAGGATGGGACTCGAGGGATGCCGCGGTGGCCGGTCCATGAGGCCCGGCTCCCGGGGTTCGAAGGCCAGCATGAGGCCCAGGGAGCCCGCGGTCGTCATGTTGATCCACAGGCTCTGGACGGGCAGGATGGGCAGATGCACACCCGCGAAGACGGCGGTGATGATGACCAGACCCTGTCCGAGGTTGGTCGGCAGGGCCCAGACCAGGAACTTGATGAGGTTGTCGAAAACACAGCGGCCTTCCTCCACGGCGGCTTCAATGGAGGCGAAATTGTCGTCCGTGAGCACCATGTCGGCGGCTTCCTTGGAAACCTCGGTTCCCGTGATGCCCATGGCGACGCCGATATCCGCCTGTTTGAGCGCTGGGGCGTCGTTGACGCCGTCTCCGGTCATGGCGACGACATGGCCCCGGGCCTGGAGGGCCCGAACCAGATTGAGCTTCTGTTCGGGGGCAACGCGAGCGAACACATTGGTTTGTTCGGCGGCGTTCTCCAGTTCCTCGGGCGAGAGTCGGGCCATTTCCTTTCCGGTGAGCACGGGAGCGCAAGAAGGCACGCAGGCGGGCTGCGTCACGATGCCGATCCGCTCAGCGATGACCGAGGCCGTCAGGGCATGGTCCCCTGTGATCATCTTGACCTGAATGCCCGCCCGCCTGCAGGCGTGCACGGCCTCGATGGCTTCCTGCCGGGGCGGGTCGATCATCCCCTGCAATCCGAGGAACGTTAGACCGGAGGAGACGTCCTCGTGCGTGATGCTCTGCGTGGAGGCCGGAACGTTCTTGCGAGCGAAGGCCAGCACCCGCAGCCCCTTGGCGGCAAGCTCTTCCGCTTCGGCCAGGATGGTCGAAGGGACGAGCGGGACCGTGGGACCGCCTTCCCCGTAGGCGTCCTGGCAGCGCGGAAGGAGTCCTTCGAGAGAACCTTTCATGTAGATACGCCGCGACGGTCCGTCTGGGGTCGCGTGCAGGGTCGCCATGTATTGGTGCTCGGACTCAAAGGGGATCGCGTCGAGCCGGGGGAACGAGCGGCCTTCGATGTCCTCGAACAGACCTGCTTTTCGGGCAGCCACCACCAACGCCCCCTCGGTCGGGTCCCCTTCAATGGTCCAACGGCCTTCCATTTGCACCAGCCTGGAGTCATTGCAGAGAAGTCCCGCCCGCAAACATTCGAGGAGCGGGGCGCACAAGGGGTTCTGATCCTCTGGGTCGCAGGTGACGTTGAAGGTCCCCGCCGGCTCGTAACCGATGCCGGTGACCTCGTAGGACCGGCCCCCGGCGAAGACGTGCTGCACGGTCATCTGGTTTTCCGTCAAGGTACCGGTCTTGTCCGAGCAAATGACCGTGGTCCCGCCGAGGGTTTCGACGGCAGGAAGCCTTCGGATGATTGCGCGGCGCGATGCCATGCGAGCCACACCGACGGCGAGAATGATGGTGACGGCCGCGGGGAGTCCCTCGGGAATCGCCCCCACCGTCAGTGCGACCGCCGCCATGAACATGTCGATGACCGATTGCCCATGGAGCAGCCCCGCACCGAAGGTGAGCACCCCGCATGCCAGGATGGCGAGCAGCAGGATGCGGCTGAAGCGGGCAAGTTTTTGGGTCAAAGGCGTCTCCACGCCCTCCACTTCGGCGATCAACCGGGAAATCCGTCCCATCTCGGTCCGGTCTCCGGTCGCGACGACGATGCCCGTGCCCTTCCCGTACGTCACGAGAGACGACGCATAGGCCATGTTGGTACGCTCCGCCAGCACGGTGTCGGCAGCGAGCACTCCGGCGGCTTTTTCCACGGCGACGGATTCTCCCGTGAGGGCCGACTCGTCCAGCTTGAGGTCCCTCACGTGCAGGAGGCGCAGGTCGGCGGGGACCTTGTCCCCTGCCTGCAGCAGCACGATGTCTCCCGGGACGAGCTCTTCCGAGGGAACCATGCGCACCTGTCCCCCCCGCAGGACGTTGGCGGCGGTCGTCATCCCGCGGGCCAGGGCCTCGATGGCCCCGATCGCTTTGGACTCCTGGACGAACCCGATGACCGCGTTCACCAGCACCACCGCAAAGATGGCCGTGGCATCCGACCACGCCGAAATCCATCCCGTGATGACGCCGGCGGCCAGCAGGATGTACACCAGTGGCTGGTGAAACTGCAGGACAAAGCGCACGATCGGTCCATGACCGCGTCGAGGGGTGAGTTGATTGGGGCCGTGGAGGGCCAGTCTCGACTCGGCTTCGGCTGGATCCAGTCCGAGCTCCGGATCGCTTTCCAACCGACCGAGCAGGTCATCAAGGGCGAGATGGTGCCAGAGTGTTTCCGCTCCATTGTTCATCGACCGTTCCTCATCCATTGGGACTTGTTCCGCGCAATTTCCTCAACTGTACGGTTCGCTTGAATACGATTTGACAGCCTGGATGACCGCATACTAACTTAACCGCTGCGGCAATCACACGAACGAATGATAGGGTCACGTTCGATCGAGTACAACCTCCCGAAGGCAAACCCCTATGGAACAAAAGACGAAATTCTCCATCTGGTATGTCATCGCCGCCATCTGGGGAGTGGTCCTGCTCCAAGATTTCATCGCGGCCCAGTACCGCCCGCGGACGGTACCGTACAGCCAATTTCTGACCGCCTTGCGCGACAACCGGGTGTCCGAGGTCGTGATCAGCCAGGGGCGTATCGCGGGCAAAATGAAGATCACCGAGGAGGGGCAGGAAAAGGAAGTGCGCTTCATCACCGTCCGTGTGGATCCGGAAATATCGGAAGAGTTGTCCAAGCACAACGTCGTGTTCCGGGGACAGGAGGAAAACACCTTCCTGAGGGACCTTTTTTCGTGGGTCTTTCCGATTCTTGTGTTCTTCGGCATCTGGTACCTGATGATGCGCAAGATGTCTCCCGGGGCGGGCATGATGTCCTTTGGGAAGAATCGGGCGAAGGTCTATGCCGAAAAGGAGATCCCGACGCGGTTTGGGGATGTTGCCGGAGCCGATGAGGCCAAGGAGGAGCTCCAGGAGATCGTGGAGTACCTGAGCAACCCCAAACGCCTTCAGAATCTGGGGGGCCGCATGCCGAAAGGGGTCCTGCTGGTGGGACCTCCAGGCACCGGCAAGACTTTGTTGGCTCGGGCGGTCGCCGGTGAGGCCGGGGTTCCGTTTTTCACCATCAGTGGGTCCGAATTCGTGGAAATGTTCGTAGGCGTTGGGGCGGCCCGTGTCCGGGAGCTTTTCAGCCAGGCGCGCGAGAAAGCGCCTTGCATCATTTTCATCGATGAGCTGGACGCCATCGGAAAAGCGAGGGGCGGGGTCGTGGTTGGAGGACACGATGAGCGCGAGCAGACGCTCAACCAATTGCTCGTCGAAATGGATGGGTTCGATCCCCGCGGTGGTGTGGTGATCCTGGCCGCCACCAACCGTCCGGAGACCCTGGATCCGGCGCTACTCCGGCCCGGCCGCTTCGATCGACAGGTGCTCGTGGATCGGCCCGATGTCAACGGCCGGGAAGCGATCCTCAAGATCCATGCCCAGAAGGTGAAGCTGGCGCCCACCGTGGACCTCAAGGTGATCGCCCAGAAGACCTCGGGCTTCTCGGGGGCGGATCTGGCCAACTTGGTCAACGAAGCCGCTCTCCTCGCCGCCCGCAAGAACCGCGAAGCGGTGGAAATGGAAGACCTGAGCGAGGCAGTGGATCGGACCATCGCCGGGCTGGAAAAGAAAAACCGGGTCATCAATCCCAAGGAAAAGGAAATCGTCGCTTACCACGAGACGGGCCACGCGCTGGTGGCCGCCTTCACCCCCGGCATGGACAAGGTGACCAAGATCTCTATCATCCCACGAGGTCTTGCGGCGCTGGGTTACACGCAGCAGCTTCCCACCGAAGACCGCTACCTGATGACGCGCCAAGAGCTCCTGGGCAAGATCGACGTGCTGCTGGGGGGGCGCATGGCTGAGGAGATCATCTTCGGAGACGTTTCCACGGGTGCCCACAACGACCTGCAGCGGGCAACCGATATCGCCCGGGCCATGGTGTCGGAGTACGGCATGGGACAGACCCTTGGTCTTTCGACCTACCCGAAGCGGAGTCCCATGTTCCTGGCCCAACAACAGGCCCCGATCATGGGGCACGAATACAGCGAAACCACGGCTGCCAAGCTCGACGAAGAGGTCAAGTCCATCATCGAGGAGCGGGCGCGGCGGGTGAGGGAGCTCCTTTCGGAACGCAAGGAGCTCCTCGAAAGGGTGACACGGGAGCTGTTGAAGACGGAAGTTCTGGAGGGTGACGCCTTTTATAAGCTGATCGAGGCTTGATTCAAGGGACCGGTGGCAGTTGTATCCCACGAAGATTTCTATTGCTATTTCCCTATTGCTTTTCTATTATGCCCTACCTAATGGGTTGATGGGGCTTGGCATCCACCGATGCGTTCCGGGGCAGACTGAACCTGTCGGTGCGGTGGGGGTGAAGGGGTGATCCCCAGTGACGCGGAAATGAACGAGGAGGAAGGACGATGAAGAAGATCATGGTGTTGGGATTGGTCGCGGTGATGGCTCTGGCGGCCGGATCGGTCCAGGCGGCCGGGCAGAAGTATCCCCTTGGGATGGGCAATTTCGCTATCAAGGTGGATTATCTGCGCTTCACGGACAGCGAGGCCGATGACCTGGATATCGCCAATGCCCCTTACATTGGGGCGGAGCTTTACTTCCCGGTCGGGCTCCCCAATTTCTACCTTGGAATCGAGTCGGGCTATGCCTGGACATCGGGAGACCGCACGTTCCGTTTCTTTGATCCCTTCGGGTTTCCCGTCGATGTCAAACTCGACATCGACGTGGATTACGTCCCCATCGAGTTCAACGCCAAATATGTCTTTGAATTGAGTCCCTGCTGGACGTTCGATCTCGGAGCCGGTCTCTCCTACAACTACTACAATTTTGATGTGCGGGGTGAAATCGGCGGCCTTGAGGGCAGCGGCGGCGATTCCGACTGGCTTTTCGGTGGTCAGTTCTTCGCCGATGTGAATTACAAGATGGGTCCCTGGTTCATGGGTCTCAACATCAAGTACCAGATCACCGAGGACATTTCCATCAACGGCTTCGACACGGATCTGAGTGCGAGCAACTTCCGGGTCGGTGGGCAGTTCGGCTTTATGTTCTAGGAACACGTCCAGCAATAGGCTGTAAAGAAAGAACCGATCCGCCGGCGTGTCGTTCAAAATTAGGCAGCCGCGGAAGATTTGGAGAGAGACATATCCATGGGCATCGGGACAACCCGGTGCCCATTGTGTTTTGGGCTCGTGGCGGCGAGAGGAACGAATCCGCCTGGTCCGCTCAATCGGCCCCAATGATGGGGCCGCGCGGCCGTCTCCGGCTGCCTCGCCTCGATGAGGCGTGGATCTGCTCGGGTCAGACCGGGGGATACCGTTTCCCCTGGTGCAGACCATGCCGACGGAGGTATTCGTGGATGGCGTTCAAGTTTCCTTGCTTGTCCAAGGCCCAACGGGGGGCCACGAGTTCGTCCGGGTGAGGGTCGCCCGTAAGGCGCTGGATGACAACTTGCGGAGGGAGGATGGTGAGGAATTCCGACACGGTTTCGACGTATTCCCGTTGCGTCATGCACACATGGGAGCCTTCCTCGGGCCGGCGTGGGATTCGCATCGCGCTGGGTCGGCATGGGAGGCGGCACGGTAGGTGCCACCGCTGCCCACCGCCAGTGAAATC
>CAZGQL010000095.1:0-16618 GCA_964527905.1 uncultured Syntrophobacteraceae bacterium | reverse complement strand
CCGGATGACCTGGAAAGCTAGGGGGCGCAAAAAATACCCCTCGACGCGTCAATCAGGTGCGGAATGTAGGATCGGACATCCGGCCAGCGCTCCCTGCACCGGTCGACCGCTCCCTTTCGCCCTGAGAGTTCGCAGCAGGGGCACTGGGACCGCGCTGGACTGCAACCCTCACACCGTTCCCACTATAAGGTTCACGCCGAAACCAAATCGGCCTGTGCACGCTCACCGAAGGGGCACAATCTATTATCTCGAACCAAGCATGCAGGACCGGTGATTGCCTGTTTTTTCGGGTTGGAAGGCAGGAAGTTCGACGTCGGTCCGGTCCGCCGATTCACGCATCGGTAGCGAAACGCATCAAAGCCATTGAGTTCGTCCCATTTCACTAGAACGGTTATTGTCTCTTATGCTCGCGCGGACCTCGTCCCCCCTACGCTCAGGCCATCAGAGCCTCGAGGCCTTTTCCCGGTATGATTCCATCCGCTTCGTGTCTCCCAGCTCCCCGAAAAGGTCGGCCTGGAACAGGTAGACTTCCTTGAGTTTTGTCGGTTGATCCTGAAAGAGGATCTCCGCTTTCCGGGCGAACTCCTGGGCTTTGTTTCGTGAACCCTTCATGCGCCACGCCCTGGCCAGGCCGTAAAACGCCTCGCCGTTGTGAACGTCCACCTGGATGGCCTGTTCGAAAAGAGGGATGGCCGCGTCGGGTTTGCCCTGAAGGAGGGACGCCTTTCCCTGGTCGACCAGATGCATCGACGCCAGGCGCTGGGGCGGCTCCTGAATGGAGGTCACCGGCTCCGCTTTCTTGATCGCTCCGGGAGGCGCCGACGGATCCTGCCCCGAAGGCAGGTTGCTCTCTTTGAAACCGGGACCGGGCTTGAGCACGGCACCCGACGGAGGTCCGGAAATGGGATCGGAAACCCCGGGTTGCCCCTCGAAACCGGCGGCTTCCCCGGGGGGCGGTGCCTGCCATTCCGGGGGGATGTATACCGTTCGAGTCTTGGCACAACCAGGGAACGCCACTGCCAGGGCAAAGAGGATGAACAGGTTTACTCCCCCGCCGAGCCACCCGCGCCATCTTGCCCGCACGGGACCACTTTCTGTGCGCACATCCATTTCTTTCCCTTCCTGAATCCGATCCGCAATCGCGAACGTGCGTCAGCGCACGCTGATGTTCCCCAATCCATCCCACCGGCCCGCCGTCCAGATCCCCCGCGAATGCCGTCCACATCTCCGGCCCTCCGGGGGTAACGTTCGGTCATCTCCTACCGGCCTTATCTCCAGTGAATGCGGGATGGGAACTCGCCCCTCGTGAGTCGACTGTTCACCCAAACGGTATCGTGGGGGTAACTTCTGCCCGTACGGCACGATCGGTGCGTATAGGCCAGGGGCGAGGGGGGATCCACGTCGAGCCTCTTTCAAGGTCTCGACCGTTGGATCGGTCCTTACGGTCTCCCCTGAGCCCCGTGGACGCTGCAGTATTCCTCCACCACCTGCTCCGAAAGGAATCGTTCCTGCCGCTTGACGGGACAGTTTGGGGTCGCCAGCTGTCCGGAGGCCGTACAGACCATCCGTTCGACAATCCCGGGCGGCGGGCGAAACGGCTGCGGGTGAATCCAGGGTTTCACCTGATTGAAGAAACGTGCCCAGATCTTTCCCGCGCCCGTGGCTCCCGTCAGATGTGTCGGCTGGTTGGCATCATAGCCCACCCAGACCAGGGCGAGCAAGTCGGTCGTATAGCCGACGAACCAGGAGTCTTGATAATCGTTGGTGGTTCCGGTCTTCCCCGCGCACGGGAAATCGGCCCCCATCTTCTTGACCGCGCTGCCTGTTCCCCGCTCCATGACGCCCTGGAGCAGGTCCGTGATCAAATAGGCTTTGGCTGGCGTGGTCACGGTGATCAGATCCACATGGCGCTGCTCCTGGACCTCCCCCTGCTCGGTGACCACCTCCTTGAGGGAAAGCAAGAAGGCCAGCTGCCCATCGTTGTCGAGGGCCGCGTAGGCACGGGCGAGCTCCAGCGGCGTGACCTCACAGGCGCCCAGGGCAATGGACGGCAAGGGCTGGAGAGGGGATCGGATGCCGAACGCCCTCAGGGTCGTCACGACACTCTCCAGTCCGACGGTCATGGCCGCATGCACAGCGGGCACGTTCAGGGACTCCTCGAGCGCCTGGCGCAGCATCACCCGCCCCCTGAACCGGTGGTCGTAGTTTTGGGGCGACCACGACACACCGCCCTGAGAGTAGGTCATCGGCTCATCCGGAAGCCAGCTCACAGGCGTGAACCGGTCCAGCGCACTCAAATAGACGAACGGTTTGATGGCGGACCCCGGCTGGCGCGATGCGAACACCGCTCGATTGAAGGTGCTTTCCCCGTAGTCGCGCCCGCCCACCAGGGCCACGATCGCCCCCGTCTTGGGCTGCACCGCGATCAGAGCGGCCTGGAGCATCTCCGCCGAATCATTCCCGCGGTTCCCTCCCACCTCCCGGTCGAGCTCGGCCAGCCCCTCCCGGACCGCCACCTCGGCCGCTTGGGCGATCTCGGGATTCAGCGTCGTATAGATGCTGAGCCCCTCGGAAGCCAAAACCTCCGGCGCATAGAGCTCTCCGAGCTGTTGACGGACATAATCGACGAAAAACGGAGCCACGCTGAGCGGCAGATTCGTCTTGGCGATCCGAAGGGGCTCCGCCCGAGCCGCGTCGTAGTCCCCTTCCGAAATCTTCTCCTGAAGGCGCATCTGCTGTAGGACGAGGTTCCGGCGCTCTTTGGATTCTTGGGGGTGCGTAATGGGCGAATACAGGTTGGGTCCGCGGATCATGCCGGCCAGGGTAGCCGCCTCGGCCACAGACAGATCCTCCACGTTTCGCCCGAAATAGTAGCGTGCGGCCTCACCGATCCCGTGAATCGCCACACCTCCACGTTGCCCCAGATAGATTTCATTCAGATACATCTCGAGAATTTCATGCTTGGAATAGAACGCTTCCAGGACGAGGGCCATCAGCGCCTCGTGGATCTTTCGACCCACGTTCCTTTCGGGGTGCAGGAAATAGTTCTTGACCAGCTGCTGGGTGATGGTGGACCCCCCCTGCACCACGCGCCCCGCGCGCAGGTCCGCCCACAGCGCCCGCAGAATTGACCAGAGATCCATGCCCGGATGTTCGAAAAAGCGTCGGTCCTCCACGGCCAGAACCGCGTCGACCACATGCGGCGGGAGCTGCCTGACGTTGACCAGAAGCCGACTCTCCCTCTGAGGGCCGAACAGTCGCGCAATCTCCAGAGGCTCCAGCTCCAGGAGACCCACATCGCCCTGAGCACTTGCGATGCGCGCGAGTCGGTCCCGCTGGAAGATGAACTCGACCCGCCGCGCCGGAATGGATCGCCCTGGGAACCGAAATTCCCTCAGATGCACGGTGAGGCTCCCGGTCGTGGTTCGGAATTCCCCCGCCCGCAAGGGTTCCTTGAATGCCTCCCGGTAACGGCGTTCCACGAGCATCTGCTTGACCTGAGTGAGCGACAGGGACTGCCCCGGATAGATGGGCGTGGATGCCGAGAACACCCGGGATGGGATACTCCACTTGCGGACGGAAAAACGCTGCTGGATGCTGTGATGCAGCAGCCCGAAAATCGCTCCCATTCCGAAAACGAAGGCGATCAGGAGCAGCACGGCAATCCGCCACGGGGATCTGCGCCGTGTGAAGAGACGGAATGACCGACTATGCTTCATGGGTTCCAGCGAACGGTGAGCCGCTCCGGTGAGCGGCAGCGGTGTGCTTCACGATCCAGTGGTCACTTCCGGACGAGTTTCACCACACATTCAATGTGCGGCGTGTGGGGGAATAGATCCACCGGCTGGATGGCTTCGACCGCATAGCGCTCCGAAAGCAGGCCCAAATCCCTCGCCAAGGTCGCCGGATTGCACGAGACGGCGATGATTCGGGATGGAAGCACGTCCAGGAGCGCCTGGATCACGTGAGGATGCATGCCGGCGCGCGGTGGGTCCGAGATGACCACGTCGGGCGTTCCATGGATCTTGGGGGTCCGGACCGCCTCCCGGATCAAGTCCTTGAGATCACCGGCCCGAAATGAACAATTGTCGATGCCGTTGAGCGTGCAGTTCACATAGGCGTCGTCGATCGCCTCCCGCACCAGCTCGAATCCTACCACCCGACGGACTTGCGACGCAATGAAAAGCGTGATGCTCCCCGTGCCGCAATAGAGGTCCCAGACGATCTCATCGCCCTTCAAGTCCGCCAGCCGGCGCACGACTTCGTACAGCCGCAGCGCGCCGAACGTGTTCGTCTGGAAAAACGAATGGGCCGAGACGCGGAACCGCAGCCCGCCCAACCTCTCTTCAATGAATCCAGGCCCGTAAATGGTGCGGGAAACATCCCCCACGGCCACCTGGGCCTTCTTGTGGCTGACCGAGTGGACAACGGTTGTGATCCCGCCGACGTCGGCCTCGAGGCGTTGCGCCAGGCCGTCCGTGAGGGCCGCCGCATCCCGATGCCCGGCAGTGAGCACATGCACCATCCGCTGTCCTGTGGCCTTCCCTTCCCGGATGACCAAAAAACGCCAGAACCCCTGATGGTCTCGGGTATCATAGGGTCTCAAACCGCTACGCCGGGCATGCTCCCGCGCTTCCCGCACGATGGCGACCGCCGCCTCGGATTCGAGGTAACAGGACTCGAGATCAAAAACACGGTCGAAATGACCGCGCGCGTGCAGCCCGAGGGCGATGGTCCGATCCAGAACCTCACCGGAGGCGATTTCCGAAGCGGAGAACCACCTGCGACTCGAGAAAGTGAATTCCATTTTATTGCGATACCAAAGGGTATCCGGCGACGCCAGGGCCGCCTCCACTGGCCGGCCGGACACTCCGCCGAGTCGCTCGAGGCACTCGACTACGTGGCGGTGCTTCCAGGCGAGCTGTTCCTCGTAGGGGAGATTCTGCCAACGGCAGCCGCCGCAAACCCCGAAATGGGGGCAAAACGGCTCCAGTTCGCCGGGCGCCCGCCTGAGAACCTCCAAGACCCGCCCTTCGGCGTATTGGGGCTTCTTTCGCCCGATGCGTGCCCGAACCTTCTGGCCGGGAAGGCCCTCCTCGAGAAACACCACGAACCCCTCGACGTGTGCGACGGCTCTTCCTCCAAAGGCCAAACGGCTGATCTCGAGCTCGAGTTCTGCCCCTTTGCGGATCGACTGCATGGGATGCGATCTTCCTTTTCGGGTTGGCTTATGCTATCCAGGCATCTCGTGAAACAAGCACATCACGGCTCGGCGGAAGGTTAGACCGGGATTGCCGCCGTGCGCTGCATTGGTTGGTCGACTTCGCCGAGCAGGGAACGTCGCCGCGGGCGCCTCAACCCCCATCCCTTTGGGCATTCAGGTTCAAGGTCCCATGAGCAAGTGGATCCAGCGTGTTCACACGTACGGCCGTCTCATCAAATTCAGCCACACGGTCTTCGCGTTGCCCTTCGCCCTAGCCTCGGCGCTCTTGGCCCACCGCGAGCAACCCGTGGGGTGGTCGACCCTGCTGTGGATCGTCGTTGCCATGGCCGGAGCGCGGTCGGCGGCCATGGGCTTCAATCGACTGGTGGACTACGATCTCGACCTGAAGAACCCCCGAACCGCCGGGCGCCCCCTCACCGCCGGCCAGATCGACAGGCGCTCCGTGATGTTCCTCATCCTGTTTTCCTCGGCCGTCTTCGTATTCAGCGCTCACCAGCTCGGGCGGCTTTGTTTCGTATTTTCCTTCCCGGTGCTCCTGATTCTCTTCGCCTATTCCTTCACCAAGCGATTCACCATGTGGTGCCACCTGCTCCTCGGATTCGGAATCGGCCTGGCTCCACTCGGAGCCTGGGTCGCCGTCACCGGCTCCTTGGATTTCCGCCCCCTTCTTCTGGCAGCGGCGCTCATGAGCTACATTGCGGGATTCGACATCCTCTACGCCTGCCAGGACATTGATTTCGACCGGCGTGAATCTCTCTTTTCGATTCCTTCCCGCCTTGGGATCCACCGGGCCCTGAGGATCTCATCCCTTCTGCACTTCGTCACCTTCGCCTCGTTTCTGGCTCTGGCCTGGGCCTTCCAGCTCGGTTGGATTTACCTGGGCTTTCTGGCCGTCATTGGGGCCATTCTTGTCGCCGAACACCGCATCGTCACCCCGGAACGGCTGGACCATATCCCCTTCGCATTTTTTCATCTCAACAGTGTGGTCTCTGTGCTCGTTTTCCTGGCCGTCTGGGTCGACGGATGGACGTCCCGATGACCAACTACCCCATCCACCACCGGCTCACCCCCCAGTAAAGCAGCATTCCGAGGAAGATGGTTCCCCCCAAAGACCTCGTTTTCAGGGCGAAGAGCAGGGTGGGAACCGCCACCAAGACTTTGGGGTGGAGCAAGACCAGCTCCCTCGGGTTGCCGCGCAGCAGCAGGTCCGGAAACACCAACGCGCTGAGAATGGCCACGGGGATGAGGTCGAGCCACTCCACGAAACCCCTGGGCAATCGCTGCTGGGCGAGGAGGAACAGCGGCAGCCAACGAGGGACGTAGGTGACCAGAGCCATCACGAGGACGATCAGCAGGTAATCAGGAGGCACCATGACGCACCCTCGATCGCCGCTGCATCTTAAGAAGCCCATAGCCCGCCGTCGCCCCCACGAGGGAGGCCGCGATGACGTAGGCATTACCAGGGAAAATGAGCGCGACGCCGATCGAGACTGCCCCGGAGATCAACGCGGTCAGGAAGTAGAGGCGGCCTCGAAGCTGGAGCACGAGCAGGCTGATGAACATGGCGCTCAAAGCGTAGTCGATCCCCATGAATCCAACGGGAATATATTGCCCCCCATAGGCTCCGACGATGGTGCTTCCCACCCAAGCTGCGTTGGTGCATTGGTTGACCGTGAGCGCACTCCAGCGATCCCACGGCCCTTTCCGAAACCGCATGATGTTGACGGCGAAGCTCTCATCCGTAACCCCATAGGCGAAAGCCGAGAGAAACGCGGGCGATGCCCCTTTGAGAAAGACCGCCAGGGAGGAAGACATGAGCACATGCCGGAGATTGATCATGAACGTAGTCAGGCCGATGGCCGTCACATCGGCCCCCCCGGAAAGCATCGAGACTGCGACGAATTGGGAACTGCCGGCAAACACCAAAACCGACATGAGCCCGATTTCCAAAGGGCGAAAACCCGCCTTCTGGGCGAGGACCCCCAGAGCCATCCCCAGGGGGATGTAGGCCATGCAGATGGGCCAGGCAGCACGCACACCCACCTGAAAGGGACTCGGGTCAGGCTGTCGCACCAACTCCCCTTCCGTGCTCAACCTAGACTTCTCACCGGCCATCCCAGGTCCTTCGGCCATACACCGTGCCAGCACCTCCTCGGCATGGCGTCCATGGGGTGTGCATGCATCGTCTAGGATGGTGACTCTTGAGAGCAAGCCGGTCGCTCCGGCCTCCGGATGGATTCCGAGGAAGACAGGTCAATGCGGGCGAAACTCCATGCTGAGGTCCATGACCCTGGCCGAATGCGTCATGGCCCCCGAAGAGACGTAGTGAACCCCCGTTTCTGCGATGGCTCGAAGGTTCTCGATCGTCACGCCGCCGGAGACCTCGAGGAGGCAGCGCCCCCCGGCCCTCGATACGGCCTCCCGGATCATGTCGAGACGGAAATTGTCGAGCAGGATGATGTCCGCCCCTGCGTTCAATGCCTCATCGAACTGCTCCAGCGTGTCGACCTCCACCTCGACCTTCAGCCCGTGGGGCGCCCGCGCCCGCGCCCGTTCGACGGCGATCCGCACGCCGCCCGCAGCGGCCACGTGATTGTCCTTGATGAGGATGCCGTCGGAGAGACCGAAGCGATGATTGCAGCCGCCTCCGTGTCGCACCGCTTCCTTTTCGAGCGCACGCCACAGGGGGGTGGTCTTGCGGGTGTCGAGAAGGTGGCACGCAGAACCGGCGAGGGTTTCCACCATGCGCCGCGTCAGGGTCGCGATGCCACACATGCGCTGGAGCAGGTTGAGGGCCGTGCGCTCCCCGGCAAGCAGGGACCGGGCGGGGCCGTAAAGTTCCATCACGCGAGTTCCGCCATCTACGGACGTCCCGTCCGCCGCAAGGGGCCGGACCCTCACGCTCGGGTCGAGCACAGCGAAGACCCTGGCAAACGGCCCGCAGCCGGACAGCACGAGAGGCTCTCGGGCGACCACGAAGGCCTCGGCCTGAAGCCCTTCATCGATTACGGCAAGGCTCGTGACGTCCCCGTGGCCAAGGTCCTCCTGGAGCGCCAGGCGGATCAGATCATCCAGGTGGAGCATAACGCCTCTCCGACTTATACCTCGCTGCGGATGGTCTTGAGTCGTTCCAGCTGGTTACGCAGCTTGTCCAGCTTTTCTCCCATCCGGGCGGCCTTCTCCTCCTCCTTTTCGATCACCTCGCGTGGGGCGCGCGCCAAGAAGTCCTCGTTGGAAAGTTTTTTCTGGGTGAGCGCATATTCCTTGTCGACCTTGGTGAGCTCCTTCTGGAGCCGCCTGGATTCGCTATCAAAATCGAGAATGCCCTCAAGCAGCACGAAAACCTCGACATCCTTCGCGACCGCACTCGCAGCCACACGCGGTCTCGGGCGGTCTCCCGCCCGTGCGATCTCCAGTCCGGCCAGACGCGCCAGGTCCTGAATCGTCTCGCTGTATTCGGCCAGCAGAGACGCCGTCCCGTCATCCCCGCACAGGCACACGGCACCGACCCGAAGGGCGGGGGAGATGTTCATCTCACCCCGGATGTTCCGGATCCCGGAAACCACGGCCATGATGGTGTCCGTCATGGCTTCGGCCGCATCGTCCAACCGTTCGGGTTGCGCCTCGGGCAGACGGGCTTTCATGATGCTGCCTTCCGTCTGGGGCAGTTTGTGCCAGATTTCCTCCGTAACGAACGGCATGAACGGATGGAGCACCAGGAGGATCTGTCGGAGGACCTCCAAGGAAACGGCTTGGGCGAGGGCTTTGGCTTCGGGATCCTCCCCGTAGAAATCCTGCTTGATCATTTCAAGGTACCAATCGCAGAATTCCCGCCATACGAAATGGTAGACGGCGTGGGCCGCCTGATTGAAATGGTACTCCTGGATGGAGGTCTCGACCTCTCCGAGGACGCGCTGCAGGCGGCTCAGGATCCATCGGTGCCAGAGACGAGCAGGCTTCGTTGGGATCTGCGGCAACGTCCCGGCCCCTTCACAGTTCATGAGCACGAGCCGCGCGGCATTCCAGACCTTGTTCACGAAATGTCTGTAGCCTTCGATGCGTTCCTCGGAAAGCTTGACATCGCGTCCCTGTACCGCCAGTGCCGTCAGGGTGAAACGCAACGCATCGGTCCCGAAACGGTCCATCATGATTAGGGGATCGATGACGTTCCCTTTGGACTTGCTCATCTTTTGCCCGTGGGCATCCCGCACCAGGGCGTGTACGTACACATCGCGGAACGGGACATCCTTCATGAAGTGGATGCCCATCATCATCATACGGGCAACCCAGAAGAACAGGATGTCGAAACCGGTAACCAGCACCGAAGTGGGGTAGAATTTCCTGAGATCGGCCGTGTCCTCGGGCCATCCAAGGGTCGAAAAGGGCCACAGGGCCGAGCTGAACCAGGTGTCGAGAACGTCGGCGTCCCGTTCCAGATCGGACGATCCGCAATCCGGACAGGCCGTCGGGTCGCTCATGGACACGATCACCTTGCCGCAGTCTCCACAATACCATGCCGGGATGCGATGTCCCCACCAGATCTGACGACTGATGCACCAGTCCTCGACATTCTCCAGCCAGTTGAAGTAATCCCTCTCCCACTTGAGCGGAATGATGCGGGTTCGGCCGTCCCGCACCGCATCCATGGCCTTTTCGGCCAGAGGTTTGGTGTCGACGAACCACTGGAGCGACAGACTCGGCTCCACCACGCTCTTGCAACGGTAGCAGTGCCCGACGCGATGCTTGTAGGGCTCGATGCGTTCGAGGAAGCCGCCCTTTTCGAGGTCTTCCAGGACACGTTTGCGGCAGGTGAACCGGTCGAGACCCGCGTAGCGGCCGGCCTCCGGGCTCATGGTGCCGTCTTCGTCCAGCACCTGGACCAGCTCCAACTGGTGCTTGCGGCCGATTTCAAAGTCGTTGAAGTCGTGGGCGGGGGTGATCTTGAGGGCCCCGGTGCCGAATTCCCGGTCCACGTAAGGATCCCCGATCACGGGGATCCGGCGCTCGGCGAGGGGCAGAAGCACGTCTTTCCCGACAAACCCCATGTATCGCTCATCCTCGGGATGAACCGCGACGGCCGTGTCCCCGAGCATGGTCTCCGGCCGCGTGGTGGCGACCACCAGGCTTCCGGTGCCGTCCACCAGGGGATAGCGCAGGTAGTAGAGGTGGCTGTCGAGCTCCTCTCCCTCCACTTCGATGTTGGCAAGCGCCGTCATGCACCGGGGACACCAGTTGATCATGCGGCGCCCACGGTAGATGAGCCCTTCCTCGTAAAGCGTCACGAACACCTGACGCACGGCCCGCGAAAGGCCCTCATCCATCGTGAAGCGTTCGCGGGACCAGTCACACATGGCCCCGAGCCGACGCAGCTGGTTGGTGATGATTCCGCCGTACTTGTCCTTCCAAACCCACACCCGCTCCAGGAAAGCCTCACGACCCAGCTCGTGCCGGGATAGATTCTCCTTGGCAAGCTCCCGCTCTACGACATTTTGCGTGGCGATCCCCGCATGATCGGTACCGGGAACCCACAGGACCTCCATTCCCTTGAGCTTCATGTAGCGACAGAGGATGTCCTGAAGGGTGTTGTTGAGGGCGTGCCCCATGTGAAGGGTTCCGGTCACGTTGGGGGGCGGAATGACGATGGTGAAGGGGGGATTTCCACTGTTGACGTCGGCCCGGAACAGTCCTTCCCGGCTCCAGGTGGCGTACCAGCGGGGTTCAAGCTCGTGATAGGTGTATGCCTTGGGCAGTGTGCCTTCGCTCATCGACGGCTCCCTGTTGCCTCCTCGAGTCTTTCGTGCATGGATCCGAATGTTTTCTACCAAACAACACCCCCTCCAGGGGCTCCACGGAGGGGGTTGAAGGATCCTGGAATTCGGCTTTGGCCGGGTCCGTCACGCAACCGGCCGGCCCTCTCCCAGGGAAAATATTCAAACCGTGCTCAATGAGACGCTTTGGCCTTCTCGATCTCTTCGCGTAGGATATCGCGCACGATGTCCGGCAGTCGGGTTTCCACCATGGCACGG
This sequence comes from uncultured Syntrophobacteraceae bacterium, assembly GCA_964527905.1. Lineage (GTDB taxonomy): Bacteria > Desulfobacterota > Syntrophobacteria > Syntrophobacterales > Syntrophobacteraceae > CALBZH01. Next base: position 5,368 of record CAZGQL010000095.1, on the reverse strand, counting down.
ATCGCATCCATGAGCCGCGTTTCCATGGAGGTGATCACATCATCGAGGCTTGGCATGACCTCATGAGCGACCTCAGGCACGACTCGTTCCAAGGGCGCCGCAAGGATCGGGGCAACGGGCTCGGATTCCGGGGTCTCCCGCACGGCGTCCCGCGTTTCGGGAATGGACGGGGTCCTGGCCGCCTCCGCAACAAAGCTCGATACATCCAGACTCCCGTCCACCGGCTTGACCGCGAGGGTCTCTTCGACTCCTTTAGGAGCCGCGGCCTCCGGCTCCGTCGCGGGCGATCCGTTCTCGGCAACGGCCAAATCCCGCAGAAACTCATCGGCCAGATCTTCCTCGCTCTCGTCCTCCGTCAGCGACAGGTCGAGATCGCCTAGATCGAAATCTTCGTCCGCATCGAGAATTTCCTCATCCAGGCCGAGATGATCCTCGCCTTCGAGGGCCTCGTCGTCCAGGTCGATGATCTCCTCGAGATCGATGATCTCCTCGTCATCGTCACCCAAATCGAACTGGTCGGCCAAGTCGGCGCGTTGGTCGTCCTCGTCCCTGGTGCCCGTTTGCTTGGGTTTTTTCATCTCACCCCACCCAGACTGAATGATCGTCCGCGACGTCACCTCATCCCCAAGGCTGGCCACGGATATCATGCTGAAAAATCATCTGTCAAGCTGCATGTCCCCTCCCGCCGGTCCATCAGAGCTTCATCCACGGACGCGGCAGGAACAGGCGCCGGTAGAGGTCCAGCGCATAGCGGTCGGTCATTCCGGCAATGTGGTCACAGATCTGTCGTTCGATGGAAACGCCCTCGACGGGACGGCCGATTTCCGCCTCAAAAAGGACTGGGTCCTTGAGGAACAGCTCGAACAGGTCCGCGATGATCTTGTGCACACGATCGAACTCGGCGCGCACCTGAGGAATGTCGTAAACGCGATCGAAAAGGAATTCCCTTAGGGAGTGGACGAGCTCCAGCATGGAGGGGCTCATGCACACCGATTCACAATGTGCTTCGAGGCTCGTGTAAATGATGTCGTGAACGAGGGTGTGGATCCTGGTCGAATGACGCGTGCCGAGGCCGTCCCGAATGGGCTGGGGGATTTCACTCGGTTGCAGGATGTCGGCGCGAAGGGCATCGTCGAGGTCGTGGTTGAGGTAGGCCACGATGTCCGCCAGGCGAACGACCTGAGCTTCAAGGGTTTCCGCCCGTTGGGCGGCGTCGAGAAAAATGGGGCTGCACCGCCCTTTGGAATGCTTTAAAATGCCTTCCCGGACCTCATGGGTCAGGTTGAGACCCTGGCCGTCATGTTCCAACCGATCGACCACCCGCAGGCTCTGGACGGTGTGATGGAACCCGCCGGGAATGATCCGGTTGAGGACCCGCTCTCCACCGTGTCCGAAGGGCGTGTGGCCAAGGTCATGGCCGAGGGCGATGGCTTCGATGAGGTCTTCGTTCAGGCGCAGACCTCGACCGATGGTCCGAGCGATCTGGGAGACCTCGAGGGTGTGCGTGAGGCGCGTCCGATAGTGGTCACCGGTCGGAGACAAAAAAACCTGGGTCTTGTGCTTGAGACGGCGGAAGGCCTTACAGTGGACGATTCGATCCCGATCGCGCTGGTAGGCCGTACGCAAGGGGCATTCCTCCTCCGGCTGGAGGCGTCCCCGGGAGTTGGCGCTCAACTGGGCTCCAGGTCCCAGGTACGCCCGCTCGCGGGCTTCGATCTCCAGGCGAAGGGGAGAGTCCGATGGTCCCTGGTTGCCTCGGACGCTTTCATTTGCCATTGACCTGATCCATGCGTTTTCAGTAGTAATACGCTCCGATGAAAAAAACGCTTTTCCTCTATCTGGTCGAGGAGCAGTTCGCCCCGCTGCTGGTGGGGCTGCTGGGCCTGACGGTGATTCTGCTCACGGGACGCCTGCTGCAGCTCACGCGCTACCTGTTCACCTCTTCGCTGACGGTTTGGGACCTCGTTGAGCTCATGGCCTACGCCCTTCCAAAACTCATGCTGTTCGCCATGCCCATGGCGACCCTCATGGGGGTACTGCTCGCCTTCGTGCGATTGAGCGGAGACAACGAGCTCGTGGCGCTTCGGGCGGCGGGGGTTCCCGCCACCCATCTGCTGCCGGCGACCCTGGCCATTGTCGCGTTCACGAGCATGCTGTCTTACGCCAACACCATCTACCTCATGCCGCCCTCAAGTCAAGCCTTTGAAGACAAGCTGAAATCCATCGGCAAGGTCAGCCTGCCGGCCTTCCTCAAGGAAGGCACCTTCATCGACATCGTCCCGAACCTCGTCTTCTTTTTCAAGTCCGTGAACCCAGCCAACCTGACGATCGAGGGGGTTTTCGCCCAGGATCAGCGGCAGCAGGACGTTCGGCTCGTGATCGTGGCGCAGCGGGCGGAAATCCTGGTTCCAAGGACCATGAACCAACTGGTGTTCAAGATGGCCGACGGCATCATCACGCGCGTCCCGGACACGCTCAGGGACGCTCAGGCCATCACCTTCAAGTCCTACGACCTCACCTTGTCGCTGGACGACCTGCTCAGCGGCGGGCCGGGCAAGTCTGGGAAGGGCAAGCGTTTGATGACCCTGACCGAGTTGCACCACATGGCTTACGAGCTTCCGCACGCCCCACCGCGCGCAACCCTCCCCTACGCCATCGAACTGCATCAGCGGCTCGCCCTGCCCCTCGGCTGCCTGTTTCTTGGACTGATGGGCCCACCCCTTGGTGCCCTGTTCCGTCAGCGAAGTCGCATGACCGGCATCACCCTCGGCCTGTCCGTGTACCTAGCCTACTACGTGATCCTGTCGGGCGGGAAGGGACTGGGTGAAAACGGTGTGATCCCAGCGTCGCTGGCCATGTGGACCCCCAATGCGCTAAGCGCCCTTCTTGCGCTCTATCTGTGGGTCAAGATGCAGCGGGAAACACCCATGGGGTGGCTTGCCTTGATGGATCGAATCCGCAGGGCCGCCATTCACCGGAGAGGAGCCGCCCTCCCGCCCTCCGCGAACCCGAAGGTCTGAAATGAAGATCGTCCCGCGCTACATTTTGAAGCATTTCCTCCCCATCTTCGCCTTGTGCATGGTCGCATTTCTCGGCCTGTACCTCATCGTCGATTTCTTCGAAAAGATCGACGAACTGCTCGAAAAGAGAGTGGCCCCTCAGGACGCCCTGTCCTATTTCTTCCTGAAAACGCCCTTCATCGCACTCCAGGGAATCCCCTTGATGACCATGCTCGCCTCCCTGATCGCCCTGGGTATTCTGCGACGCAACCGAGAGCTGGTGGCCCTCCAATCGGTCGGGGTGAGCGCCACCCGCTATACGGGTCCCATCGTGCTTGCCGCCGCCGCGATCGCGGTCCTGCACTTCGGCTTCGGTGAAACAGTGGCCCGGTCCATGAATCAGAGGGCGCAGATGATCTGGCAGCAGGAGGTACAGCGCAAGAAGCCCGCCTTGACGTGGATGCAGGAAAACGTGTGGTACCACGGCCGAAACGTGATCTATCAGATACGCCTGCACGACCGGAAACAGAGAACCCTTGAGAAGGTCTCCCTGTTCTTCCTCGACGATCAATTCCGACTGGTGGGACGCATCGACGCCCGCCGGCTGCGCTGGGAGACGGACGGCTGGCTGGCCGAAAACGGCCTCCTGCTCCGGTTTTCCGGAGCGGAAACCCAGCAGGAGTGGTTCACGGAGCGAAAGCTCGATCTGGAGGAAACCCCCGAGGACTTCTCGAGCCTCGCGACACTCCCCGAGGAGCTCGGCTGGCTCGATCTCTATGAATACACCCGTAGGATCGTGCGCGAAGGCTACAATGCGATTCCCTATCAGGTGGAGCTCCACCTCCGGATGGCCTCCTCCTTCACCACTATCATCCTGGCCCTGGTCGGGATCTTCATCGCCTTGCGCCAAGGGCTCCACGGCGGCATCGCGGTGAGTACCGGCATCGGGCTGCTCATCGCCTTTTTCTACCTCGCCATGCTCCACCTCGGCTGTTCCCTGGCCACCGCAAACCTCCTGCCTCCCTTCATCGGCGTGTGGTCTGCCAACATTCTTTTCAGCGCCCTGGCGGTCCTGCTCTGGATGACTGAAAGCTCCGCCTGAAGGATCGACTCCGACAGCCCGGTTCTTAGCGGTAAAGGATCCAGCAGATGATCACGGACATGATCACGGCCACGACGTCGCCGATCAGGCCCGCCGCCAGCGCATGGCGGATCCGCTTCACCTGGACCGCGCCGAAATAGACGGCCAGAACGTAGAAGGTCGTCTCACTGGATCCTTGAAGGGTGGACACCAGGACCCCCGTGTAACTGTCGGGACCGATGGCCGGATTGTTCAGGAGGGAAGCCAAGACGCCGTAGGCACCGGAGCCGGACAGGGATCGCATGATGGCCATGAGCAGCCCCTCCGCCGGGAGCCCCAGCAAGGCCGTGTAGCGGCCGAGACCGCCCACGACCGCGTCGAGGGCCCCGCTCGCCCGCAACATGCCAATGGCCGTCAGGATCGCTACGAGGTAGGGGATGATCCGAACCGCCACCTGAAACCCCTCCCTGGCCCCTTCGACGAAGACCTCGTAGATGCGCACCCTTCTGACCACACCGAAACCCAGAAAGGCCATCATCAGTCCGGGAATGATCCAGGGCGAGAGCGCCTTGCCATGGAAGATGGTGACCGGGATGACGGCGACCACACCCGCCAAGACGAGAAGGCTCACCCAAAGAGGGCATGCATCGGGAACCTCCTGATCCGGGAGAGGCTTCTCTGCTGGATCGGGATCCGTCGGCGCGGTCGGCGTCTCCTGGACAGGGACCGCCTCAGGACGAATCGGAAAGAAGCGCTGGAGGGTTCGCGTGGCGAAAATCGTCACCAGGGTGGCGCTGACCGTGGCAAACAGAGTGGTGGGCAGGACTCCCGCGGGATTGGACGAGCCGGCGGCTGCTCGAAGTGCGATCACCCCCGTCGGTAGCAGCGTCACACTCGCCGTGTTGATGGCGATGAACAGGACCATGGAGTTCGTCGCCGTGCCGGGATGCGGGTTCAGCTTCTCGAGTTCCTGCATGGCTCGGATACCGAACGGAGTGGCGGCGTTGCCAAGGCCCATCACGTTGGCCGAGAGATTGAGAACCATGGCGCCCATGGCGGGATGACCCGGAGGAACCTCGGGAAAGAGCCACACCATGAGGGGGCGGATCACTCGTGAGATCATCGCCAGAAGCCCACCGGCCTCCGCAACCTTCATCAGCGCGAGGTCACAGTCGTGCCCCGCGAACTCGACCTCCGCCTGGAACGGCCGCGGATCCTGGAACCGCCGCACCAGCACCTGCCGCGCCCACGAAATCACATGCGCGTTGGTCATGATCCGCCGCCCCCT
>CAZGQL010000094.1:0-17337 GCA_964527905.1 uncultured Syntrophobacteraceae bacterium | reverse complement strand
AGTTGGGTGTGATTAACACCCAGCCGGTACCGCTGAGTGTCGCCATAAGCAAACAACCGCCCTTGAAGCATTTTGTCAGGCGACGGCCCGATGCCGGGCACGAAGTTGCCCGGATTGAAAGCGGCCTGTTCCACTTCGGCAAAGTAATTCTCCGGGTTGCGGTCCAGTACCAACCGGCCCACCTCGATCAACGGATAATCTTTATACGGCCAGACCTTGGTCAGATCGAATGGATTGAACCGGTAGTCCATCGCCTCCGCCACCGGCATAATTTGCATCTTGAGGGTCCATGACGGGTGTTCCCCCTGATCAATCGCCTGCAGGAGATCCAAGTGGTGGAAGTTGGGATTCTCACCGGCAATCTTGGCGGCTTGGGCCGACGTCAGGCATTTGATCCTTTGGTTGGTCTTAAAGTGGTACTTGACCCAGAAGGCATCACCTTTCCTATTGACCCACTGGAATGTATGCGACCCAAAGCCGTCCATGTGGCGGTACGAGTAAGGAATACCGCGATCACCGAACAGCCAGGTGAACTGGTGTGTAGCTTCTGGTGAATGGGAAAAGAAGTCCCAGGCGTTATCCGGCTCTTGCACGTGGGTATAGGGGTCGCGCTTCTGGGAGTGAATGAAATCCGGGAATTTGAGCGGATCCCGGATGAAGAAAACCGGGGTATTATTCCCCACAAGATCGTAGTTGCCCTCCTCCGTGTAGAATTTGATGGCGAAGCCACGCGGGTCGCGTACCGTGTCAGGGGATCCCTGCTCAAGGGCAACGGTTGAGAAACGCACAAAGACTTCGGTGCGCTTGCCCACTTGATTCATGAAGTTGGCCTTCGTCCATTTGGCAACGTCGGCGGTGACTTCAAAGTAGCCGTAGGCGCCTGAGCCCCTGGCATGAACCACGCGCTCCGGGATCCGCTCACGGTCGAAGCGAGCAAGTTTTTCGATTAAATGGTGATCCTGCAACAATACCGGGCCATTGGGCCCTGCCGTCTGAGAGCTTTGATTATCGGAAACTGGCGTGCCCGACTCCGTAGTGAGAATTCTTTTTTCGCTCATGCTGGGGTCCTCTTGGTTCGGCAGGTCTCGCAGTATCCGTGAAACTCGACACGGTGGGAATGAATTTCATACCCATGGACATTGGTGCCAGACGGGGCTAGGTTGTCTAACGCCTCGTCGTAATAATCGTCAATCTTTCCACATGCTATACAAACCAGGTGATGATGGTGATCCATATTGGCATCATATCGTGCTGGACCGTGTTCAACGGGCACCTCCCACGCCAGGCCCGCCTCTTTCAACGACGATAAGGTGTAGTACACCGTATTCAGAGACAGCATTGGGAAGGTGGGCTTGATGGTTTGGTAGATTTCATCGGCTGTGGGATGTGTTTCTGTGCCGGCGAGCATCTGATAAATGGCAAATCGCTGCGGGGTCAGCTTCATTCCCTTCTCCTGGAGTCGCTGGTGGAGAGTCTCGGGTTTAGTGTCATGCGCCGGCTTCATATACGATCTCCCTCCAGTTATGGACTGCTTCTTAAACAGGAATCATCCCTGTTTTATTCCCGGTTCTGTATGAAAGCAGCGCCGCGAGGATCTCATCATCCTCGCGGCGCGTTTTCCTCATGATCGAGGCCACAAGGGCCACATATTCAAGTCAGGTTCGGTACGATGAGGTGCAATCGTCTGATCCTGAGTTTGCTTGACCACCAATGTCCTGTCCGACTCAAATTCTTGAGGCCGGAACACATAGGGCCAGCGGTTGAGTGTGGGTTCTTGGCCCTCATTCCGAGAGTTGGTTGCAGCGAGAGCCGTCCCCAACGGTGATCGATTTTTCTCATCGCATCCGGCCATGTCGCTGCCTCGCAATGGCCAACGGTTGAGTTGTGTCGTTTCCGTGGCCTTGCACCGCGGCGAACGATCGACTTCAAACGCCCCGGCAGTTCCTGACATGACAGGAAACGCCAGCCCGATCAGCACAGCAATGATGAAGCGGCCGGATGGCCTATGGTCAGTAACGTGATTCATCAGTATCCTCCTTCTCTCAGCGACCGGTAAGGACCAGCCGCGCTTGTTCGTGTACTGTGATCTTCCTTGCTTTTTTGTCGTCTCTCCCTCTCATTCCCTACGACTGGGGTACCGTCCTCCGAGGGATGGATCGCCCTTGCTGGTCCGGACTTCCTCGCATCAGCTCATTCTGTGACTCTGCCAAGGCCTCGGAGAGATTCATGATGAGCCGGAGGAACTCACTGATCTGATTCGACAATGTTGTAACGCAGTGCCGGAGTCCAGCCGTGTCGGTCTCGTCCTCAAGTTGAGGACAGATATTGATCACAGAGCCTTCATGAAGATGAGACGTCGAAGCCGGAACTTGTTGGGGCACGTTTGAAACTGTGGATGCATGGCCATGCCCTTCCTCATGAGCCCAGGCTGGGGCACTGAGAGGAGAGAGGAAGAGCGCAATCAGCATAACGAGCACGTTGCGTGAACGAACCTTGGTTCCCCGGTCTTGATCCATGGATAGCCTCCAGTGTATCAATTATCATATAGTAATGAGTCATATATAGTAATTAACAACAGTTTGTCAATATGCCAGCTATAAAATTGTATCTATTTGATTTATCAGAGATCATGGGAACATTATCGCGGTCAAATATCATTGCTCCTCGTTAATTAAAATGGAGTCGAGATGCATTCACCGTTAAAAGAGTTATAGCGCGAAGTGCTCAGGGATGAGGGAAGCTGAAGAGTGCGTTAGCAGAGTGCGTTATCCGGCTGCGGAACCTTCTCGATAGCGGGCCTAGGAGAAATGGGAGCGGGGCCTGGTTGTCTGCCCCGCTCGGCGGATCGGGAACGTTGCATTGCTCGTCCAAATCGTCCGCTTGTCGGGCACCGGGATGAATTCCTGCCTTGTTTCTCTTTGGTCGGACGAGAAGAAAAACAACAGCCAGAGATTGAGCCAGGCTCATCGTTCGCCTCGGGCTGAACGAACAGATCCGCTCCCGACCTCGCGTCCGTTCCAAATTCCTTCTCGCGGGTCCCATAATCTTGCGAGCGCAGGGGCCAGCGGTTAAGCCAGGTCTCTTGCCCTTGTTCACACTGCATCGTCACGTGGGTATTATGCGTGTGCTCTGCCGCTTCGACCTTGCTTCCAACCATAGCCATGTTCAACTCTCCGGTAAGACCCACGCAGAAACACCGTAGGCTGTTTGACGGCTTCATGGGCCACCTCTTTATATGAGCACAGACGCGCATGGCCGCGTTCTTCGGATACAGGTTATGGTGCAGCGGTTTTGCATGATGATTGGGCAAGAGGCGGACCATCTTCTACGAGCCTACCTCGTGTGCGGTGGGGAAGCGCTCACCGGGTGGCGGTTTTCGAGTGGACTGGTTGTCTCTTGCCGGACAGACCCTCATGGGCGGACACATCCCACGAACGGCGATGGATCAACAGAGCAAGGCGGCGGTTCTAGCAGGGATATTTGGTCCAGTGGCGAAGGATCTTGTTCGTGTCGAACGCGAGGTGATAAGCGGTACATTCCTGTCTGCCCCGAACACAATCACTGACGGGGATGTCCCGGCAGACCGGGGGAGGACGGTTCACTCGATATTCATAGGTCCATACGGTGGTTCCATCCGTACCACGTTGTTCCGTCACCGGCAAGCCCCATAGAGCCGCGATATCGCTCTGGGTTGCATGATCGACCGCCCCTCGCAGATATTCTTCGGATCCCAGCGCGCATGACGCCAGTATCGACGCGGAGAGAGCGAGCACCGCAACGGCGAGCGGCATCATGGGCGGGATTTTGGGCATGGCGGGACAGTACGATGATGAGGTTGAGCGAGAATGCGGTGGTCGATCGCTACGGCGCCGAGGATTTTCGCTGACGGTCTGATGATTTCGTCTGTCCCTTGAGCGTGCGGATCTCTTCATCACGTGCGGTCAGCGCCTTGTTCGAGTCAGCCAGTTCCTTGGTGAGCTGCTTGACGACTCCGAGCAGGTCGTTGACCTGAGCTTCCAGTGTTTTCACGCGCTCGGCCATGGCCTGCTCCTTCGCAGGCTTCTCTCCGCCCGCGTTGCCGCCGGACGTCTCGTCGGCCGGCCGTGAGCCTCCCGGCTCACTCTGCACATGGAAAGGCTGGCCGGCAACGGATGTAGACGCAGGATACTCAGAATACTGAGCCGTGGGTGATGGGGTGGCGAGGAACCGCCGGTAATCGATCGCCACATGGGCATGAGGATTCGCGAACAATTCTGTCGTCAGCGGGGGGTCTAGGGCAATAAGATACTCCGGATAGGCAAACCCGACGGTCAGATCCCCGGGAAGATCACGAGACACACCGGGACCTCTCGTTGCCGCTCCTTCCAGAGTCGACGTCAGTTCGGCCTGTTGGCGACTGCTCACGACCTGATGACGAACGAGTTGCACATGGAAACTCTCCCGATGAATCCACACCGCCCACTCTAGGAGTTCAGGAGTCTTCGCACCCGCCGCCCGTGACACACTCACGGATACCCGGTCCGTCGACGAGGCCCGCGACAGCCCGGTAGAAACCTGAGGGGCCAGGATGGCCAATTCTTCCCGAGAGAACCCAGGCTCGCGCTGGGCCCCTAGTACCATTGACACGAGCAACCCGCGCGAACGCTCGACACCGACGTCTCTAAGAATTCGCAGGACTTGATCCGGGCTGATTCGGGCAGGATGGTCATGCAAGGTGGACGGCTTGGCGGTGTCCGCGGAGGGATCCGGCATCACACTGACCATGAACCTCGGGTCCTGGTAGACAACCACCTTGCCGGAGCCGAATGTTCCGCAGCCGAAGAGTCCCAGTAACAGGCAGGTCAAAAAAGCCGCATTGCGAACCAGAGCCACAACCAAGACTCCCTTTCGACATCCACAAAAATGCTAGCACACTGCAGAGAAGGAAATCGAGCGCCGAGGCAAATGCGCCGGGTGCCTTACTCCGAAGAAAACATCTTGGCAATCACTCGCAGACAGACCATGGAAGCCACCACGACAAAGCCCACGAGAAGAATCCACATAATGGCTGCCTCCTTTCGATTCTCGGACTCCTCAACAAAAGGCCCATCACGCATATGCATGGAGGCCTGACAAGAGGAAGTTCACTCCCCAGAAGCAAAAAATCACCATGAGCAATCCGAACACGGCATAAATCGCCGCCCGTCGCCCTTCCCACCCGCGTGTCATCCGCGCATGAATATAGGCGCCATAGATCAGCCACACGATTAACGACCAGGTTTCTTTCGGATCCCAGCTCCAATAGCCTCCCCATGCGTAGTTCGCCCACATGGCTCCGAGAATAATCCCGAAGGCGAGCAAGGGAAAGCCGACCATGATCGCCTTGTAGCCCAGCTCGTCGATGGTCTCCAAGTCCGGCAAACTAGCGATCAGCCTCGAATGATGGCCACGACGCTCCGCCCGCTCCCTGACCAGATACATCACGCCCAACCCACCGGCCATGGCAAATGCCGCATAGCTGCTGAGCGTGACGGATACGTGGATGTAGATCCAATAACTGTTGAGCGCCGGGACCAGCGGTTCAGCCGTTTGATAGCGATAGGGCAATAACGATGCTGCACCCATGGCAATGAATCCGATGCCGACGACAAAGGCCCCGATCGACTTGATCCGATAGGTGAATTCAAGCAGCACATAGCCGAGGATGATGGCCCAGGACACATACGCCATCGCTTCAAATTGATTGGACCATGGGGCGAAGGTGCCAGAGAGCTGCAGGCGTTCCTGCGCACGAACCGCTAAGGCCAACGTGTTCACCAGCCATCCGATGACCGTGACCATGGTCGCCACTTGACCGATCTGACCGACCCATCCAAGATCGGATGTATTCGATCCAGGGGGTGGTCCGGCCGCGGCGACTTGCAGCGCAGGACGTCGCATCAGCACATAGGTCACATAGAGTGTAAAAGACGCGAGATAGAGCCAAAACGTCATATCGAAGAGGAATAAGGATCTCATCGTCGCTTCCCTTTTTAGAGGACCGCGCTCACCGTATTCCCGGTATTCCCGCATAGGGACTATCCATGCCCCGCTCGAGCACTCGGAGACGATGACGCAGCACTGCTTCCACTTGCCACACCACCGCTTCGGGCAGGACCGGAGCCGAAGCCCCGATCGCGCGTGACGGATTCGGATCCAGTCGGATCGTGGGGACACCCATTGCCTCGGCAAGGAAAAGCGACTCCTCATCCGCCGAGATCAACACATCGCATTCGAGAAGGACCGCGAGCCATTCCCGGAGTGAGAGCTTCCCGATCAGGTTAACCGCCCCGCGCTCGACCCACGAGCACAGCGGTGGCAGATCACTTTCTTGCACCCCCAACCCACCCAGGATGAGACTCCATCGAGCATGTAAGAGACCTGGCGCGCCTGTCAGGCCGGACGGATGGATGAGCACACGCGGCCGCGACACCCCACGGAGTCGACGAAGAGCCCGCCGCTTCTCCCGCGGCGTCAAGATCACCCATGGACGTCCCGGCAATTGAGACGGCAATCCCAATCCACGCAGCGCCCGTGCTATGGGAATTCCCCCTGCAGTTCGAGTATCGGGGAGACGCCTGCGCGCTCTATCGAGAACGCGTATGGGAACATGTGCAATGAGCGTCGCCACGACTCCCACCAGCCATGGAGAGGAAAAGACTGCTTGAGTAGGAGTCTCCCGACGAAGGAGGCTCAGCAAGGACGCGAATCCAGGGTCACAGACGACGGCATCCACGGCCGGCTGTTGTTTCAGAACGTCGGGGGACGTCGCACGAACCACACATGTCACTCGACAATCTGGCCGATAGGTCTTGAGGACAAGCGCGATCGGTAGTACCGCCACAGCCCCCGCATGTCCCGGGCGACAGAACAACCATACATGTTCCATATCCTTACGCCTCCGCATAGCCTCACGGTCATCTCCCGTAGGAGTGGAATCTTCTATCGCACGGAGGCCGTTGGGGGGAGAGCACAGTCGGTCCAACTTCGACAAAGCAAGAAGACAGGAGGAACGCCTGGAACCTCTTGACCATCGGAGTCCTGAGCGACCGGCTCTCCCTTATCGAACGGGCCGGGTCTCACACTCACCCCGCCATCACCAACCCGCCAATCAGCGGCGAACGGCTGCCTGCCCCACCAGGATACAGGGCGCGCATCTCGATGAAACCGGACCGGATGCGCACGCGGAACGTCTGCCGTGGAGCCACCTCGCCGCTCCGCAACTGACTCTTATCCAGTACCGCCCCGATCAGAATATCGCCGACACACAGGGAAACATGAGCGGTTTCTCGCCCACACACGACACCCACAACCTGGGCGGTGAGGGTGGGAGCCCATGATTCCCTCTCTCCCACTGATAATTGAGTCAAGCCACAAGAGCCTTCCACACAGCCCCCAAGCAAGAATGTCAATCAACGAAAATAAAGCCCCCCACTTGGATGTCCTTGTGGGTCGGACAGAAATACGGATAGCGCGCGCCTAAATTCCTCGGTCCCTCCAGTCCGATTTTGGCTATTTCGATTTTTTTCGTTTCCCCGGCCTTGATCGTGACTCGCACCGGCGCCATGATGTGAGCCGGCGGCACCGAACCGAGAAACGCGTCCGACTGCAACGCCGGCTTCTTCTCTTCAGGAAGAATCATCAACAGCCCCCCCACCGCAAATTCATGATCTTCACCGGTCGGATTCTCCAGAACAAAATATAAAGGCTCTCCTAAATCAGTTTTCTGATCGATCACCACCGAGTTCGGCAACCAGATTTCACCCTTCCCGCCAGGTCCCCCCAACTGTTGAGCCCGAAACGTGAATTCCTTAGCCGAGGCGACTCCATGGACAGCTCCTACGAAAACGACAAGCGCAAACACAACGACCCATTTACTCAGTGACGCTGTCATAGTATTCCCCCTTTCCTTACGCCAATCCTCCTTGGCAGGAGACAGGCCTGCCGAGAAATCGCTGTGTTCAGAATCGATAATTCAACTCCAACAGACCCACTTGCATATTGTCGGCCTTTTGCGTCACGGGATTGTTCCCGACGCCAACCGTGGCAGCCGACGGCGCTTCAAAGTAATTGCCGGTGATCAAGTACCCGTAGGCGAACACCGCCGTGAGATCTTTCAAGATCTGATAGCGCAAGAAGATGTCCAACTCGGTGCCGATATGATCGCCGCCTTTGGTGAATTGGGCGCTACCCGCGGCGCTTTGAATAGGACGATCCCGGGCAGTCCAGACCGGGAGCACATCGCCCTCGATATTCAGTTTCGGCATGGTGGGCGGCGTGTAATTCGCGGAAAACTTGAATGCGGTGAGGCCTGAGCCTCCATAACAGCCTGGACGTCCGCCCAACCCTTGCGCATCGAACCAGCTCGGGCACGTCCCGTCAATCGGAGCGGGAGAACGGGCCCCCACGTTCATGGTGATGATACCCATCGTGTAGTTACCGTTGATGCCGTTGATATTCGCCCGCTTCCCACTGCTCAAATCGCCCGCGTCCTGGCCGGAGCTATGCAGAAAGCTGGCTCCGAGATTCAGTCCGCCGCCCATGTCGACATCACCGGTGAGCAGGAGGTTATACCCTTGCAGTAAGGGGGCCGGACCGTTCGGGTTCTGCACAACGCCGCGGATCAAGTCCGCTTCGAAGGTGCTGTGGAACCGCCCACGCCTGACTTCTCCGGCGATACCGTAAATTCCGGCCTGGGCAGACGCCGCCGGACCGAACCCAGCAAGAGCCGGGTTCAGTTGACTGATAAAGGATGGTCCGCGATCTTTGTAGAGACCGGCGAAGATGTCGACACGGAAATCATTGTCCGGACTGTATCGATAGTTCGCGAGGTAGAGGTCGGTATCGCCTCCCGTCCCGCCCGCTGATCCGTTCCCGACAAAGACACCGCCAAAGCCGGCTGCGCGTGTCGAATCAAGAATCTTCAAGTTGGCGACAGTGATGGTCGACGAAGGCGTGATCGGCACATCCAAGCGAAACGCGTCGACTGCATCCTGGACCAGCAAGGCGTTGCCGATGGTAAAGATCTGCCGGCCGGCTCGGAAACTCACCTTGTGGATATTGACCTGAAGATAGGCCTGCAACATGGAAAACGTGTTCTGCGTACAGTTGGTCGGTGTCCCCTCGTTTCCGACTCCCGTGCAAGTCGTGGCCGCGCTGCTGTCCGGACCGAACGCCACTTTTCCAAGTCGAGATTGCCCCGTCCCGTTGGAACTGGTCAGAAACGGCGTGACATGTCCTTCAACGCTGATCGGCCCTTCCCCGCTCACCACGCTGACGTCGAGCACGTATCGTTGAATGTTGAACGCGTTCGAATCTTTGCGCGCATTGCTCGCGTCGGTCAGATTGTTGTTGTAGAAACCACGGATGCGGTAGTCACCGTTGATCGTGAGCTTAGGACTCAGGCTGGACGGCCCGGAAAACTTCGGACCCGGCCGGAAGTTATCTTCCCATTCCTCGGCAAACGCCGCCCCTCCTACAAGGACGCTCACAAGAAGAACGCCCAGTGCAACACTCATCAATTGTTTCATCTGCAGGCCTCCTGTCGGGCTAAATGGCCATCGGTCCCGATGGCGAAAATAAAACGCCCATCTCGGGTCTCACCCCGGGATGGGCTTCTGAGCCTCGTTGAGCTTCGGAGTCTCGACGCCTCAGGCGTCTAGGAATACTGAGGATACCACTCGCCCCTTACCAACTCCTTCCATGCTCCAGCTTGACCAAATTCATCTGTTGACATCGCGGGCATTTGACCTCGACTCTGGACGATCCGTTCATCTCCCAGCGAAGAAGCAGGCGTCCGCAGCGCATACAGCGGACTTCCTTAAAAGCAAGAGGGGGCGACGACCGCACACTCTCCGCGTGAGAGGATTCCGGACCGCTTGCCATCGTTAGTCCTCACCTACGTGAGTCTCGAAGGAATGGGTGCCGATCTGAGGTGTCACGGATGAGGACCCGTAACGGTATCGGCAACCGAGCTGTTTCGACATCCGTTCTTCGTACCGCTTGATCAAGTCGTCCAGCTCCCGCTGCATCCGCTTCAGATCGATCATATCCCAGTCGTACCCTTTCGCTTCCACCAGTTGCCGCATGTCATTGAAGCGACGCTCGGCCACCTCAATCTTGTACTTCAGTTCCAATGTTTCCGATGACACGCCGCCCCGTCGGATTGCCATGATCAGCCCTTCCTTTTCTCGACCCGTACCCAGAAGTTCCCGTCCGGGAATTTTCCACCGTAGTACGAGTCCGTCGCGGAAGGTGACGGGATCCCCGGGGTGCGAAATGAAAATTCCGCCTTCAGCTTCCCGTCACGGGACACGGCTTCATACAGATCATAGGGTGGATTCTGATGATGAGTGATGTTGGTCACCTTCCACCCTCGATCCAATGCAGTGAGAAACTGTTGAAATTGATCCGCCGTGAGCGATGTGAAGAGATTTTCGAAGTCGCTGCGCAAGTCATCCCACATGGCATGGGACTCACCTTGCTTGATTCGCCTCAACACAGACTCCCGGTCGAACCGAAACGACGCCACCACGCGCCCTTCCAGCTCCATCGGGAGCGCCAACGGGTGGTACTTGGTATTGAACCAGACCACCAGGACGGAGGGCGATCTTCCGGCTTGAAAACTGGCCTTCGAGGGGAGTTCAACCGAGCCCGGCAAGGCCGGCGGCCCGTGCTTTGCGATCATCTCCATTCCCGTCTCTCCGGGAAAAGCCGCTGCTTTGGGGGCCTCCGCCCCCAAAGCAATGGAGAGACCAAGAATCAGAAACCATGTCACCCGTTGGTGGTCGCTCTGTGATCGTTGGTAGTCCATATGGCGATCTCCTTATGGCCAACACACGTGAGAACATCTGAACGGAACCGCTCGCTCCGCTACATCACGAATTTGATGGCGCCGCCCCAATCTCCATGACCTGTCCCTTGTTGTTCCAGTTCATGTAAGCTTCCAGGGCGTTCATCTCCTTGCTCCCCAGCGGGTAAGGCTTCCCTTGGTTCGGGATCGCGATACACCAACCCATCATTTGCTGGATCGTGGCGACCTGACCAATCTGCGGCTTGTATTTCGGATAGGTCTCCGGATGTGTCACTGAGCCATCCGCATGACACATGTTACAAGCCTGACCATTCCCGCTCATCGGCAGGTCGCGGCTGTGCCAGAGTTTGTCCCCCAAGGCGATCATCTCCTGCAATTCTTTCGCGCCGATCTCAACCACCTTGCGATCAAGAATTTCTCCGCTCTGTGCATCCTTTCGCTGCCCCTCAGAGGTCAGTCCCGGCAAAGCCTGCACGTCCATGGCCCGCTGGGCATAGACCCACATCGGAACCGATAGCACTACTGCCGCGATTGCCATCCACACGGCGTGTTTCAGCGAGACACCCTTCTCCATCTTCATCATCATACCTCCCCCCTGATCAGGCCTTCGTACGTGACCACTCTTCATACTTGACACTCACTTCCCCTTGATCGTCCACGCTCATCGTGTCCCACCCTAGGCCACCGAACGTGTTGCCAGGATTCGCACGCGGCATCTTCGGTGATCCGGCAGGAACCCCGCTCGTCGGGTAGGGATGGGGCCAGCCCGTCGACAGGCTGCTGGCAAATTTGATGTTGCCGATCTGGTTCTTGACGATGTGGTGAACGTGACCGTGAATCACCTGGACATGCTCGTATCCGTCCAACAAGAGATGAACCTCAGGAGCGTCTTCCGTCCAGAAGTTCCAGGGCTTGTAATAATAGTAGAGAGGGGAGTGAGAGAAGATCACGATGGGAGTGGTTTTCTTCACTTTCTTCAGATCATCTCGCAGCCAAACGAGCTGTTTCTCCCCGACGTGGAACGGGCCGGGCAACGGATGGTTCAAGGTGCCCGCGATATCCATGCGCTCCTGCGCGGAGAGACCCCGCGCTGTCCAGAAGTCTCTCAACATCACAGTGTTGAGCGCGATGAAGTGGACGCCATTGTGATCCCACGAATAGGTCGTCTTCCCATAGTGTTTCCCATAGGATTCGCCCATATCCAGATACCAATCGTGCTCTCCGGTGATGTACTTGATCGGAGCCTTCAGCGGCGAGATCAACTCGTCGAAGAACTTCATTTGCTCGTCGGACCCATCATGCACGACATCGCCGAGCGACATGATGAAGTCCGGCTTCGAGCTTAGGTTGTTGATCTCTTGGACACAGCGCTCGACCCGCAGTTTCATGTAGTTGTTCTTCGGGCCCATCGTATGGTGGTCCGCCATGACCGCGAACGTGAACGGCTTCGCCGTCCCCATGCCTTGGGCCTGTGCGGACGCTGGGGACAATGGGGACAAGAAATCCAACGACACCAGCCCCCCAAGCGATGCCGCGATACCCGTAAATGCAGACATCTTCATGAAATCCCGCCGTGAGATTCCCGACCCCACAGGGATCCCGTCATTGTCTTTCTTCATAGCTTCCTCCAGATCTACGCGTATGAACCTCAAGTGGTTACTCGCCTTGCCACTGGCGAATGTGGTCTGGTTGCGGAACCGCACTCGCTACTCGTGCCTGTAGAACCCGTTTCATCACCTCCTTCGCTCCTAAGACTCCGATAGCACCAGTGGTTAACTGGCACGTAATGCACCTGTAACAGGTAAGAGCTGAGTTTTATTCCTGCTCACTTGAAAAAAGGCGGGATCACTTTCCGGCAAGTGTACGAACACTCCGGCAAGATGGTGACCATTAGACCGAAGCGGTCGTCTCAGACGGGACTGGGTATCGGCTGGGAGAAAGGCAGGACACAAGCGATGGGGGCCCCGATAGCGGGCCCACGACTCTAACGACGGGATTATAAGAGAGACTTCACCGCGGCACGGCCGGAAGAAGACTGCAACTGCCTCCCGGTGGTATGGCAGACCTGGCACGCCTGCTTGTTCAGCTCCTGAGTATCGGACACGAAGACATAGGCCATCCCTTCAAGTGTCCAGCTCAAGGTTTGGAACCCATGGTAGGAGGACTGGTAGAACCGCACCTCTTTGTCCATCGTTTCTCGACTACCGAATAGCTCCACTCCTTGTGCCCTAGTCATGATCAGAGAGAGCGGCCGCCCTCCGACATCGTATGCGAGAAAGACGGCTTTCTTACTCTGGAAATCCACTAGGCGCCCGCCCAACAGTTTCAGATTCTTCACCGGCGTATGAGCGAGTGACACCGAGAATCCTACCTCTTCCTGCAACCAACGAGACACCTGTGCCGGTTCATGGCTCTGGATGGTCAGTTGAAGGTGCTTCGAAGCATAGCGCTCATGCGTTGTCACGGCGGCATCCACGATATCCGGCACGCTCTTCGTGCCGGCAAGTAGCACCATCGCCAGCACGACCACCCCTGCAACCCCTGCCACCGCGAACGCGGGAGCGACCATCTGCCTGAACCACCCTCTCGATTCCTGCCGTGCACAGAATGTGTGCAGAGCTTCTTTGACTTGGCCCTCGAGCCCCATCGGGGCCCGCGGGTGCGGCATCGACTTTCCGAGCAAATCGAGAAACAGCTTCTCGTTCCGGTATAGCGTCGCGCAGGCGGGGCACTCATCCAAATGAGCCTGAATCTCTACGGCATCCCGGGCCTGCAACTCCCCGTCCAGATAAGGATGGAGAAAACGTTTCATCGCTTGGCAATCAAGCATCGGTAGCGATCCTTTTCACGTGTGTCACTTTTCGTGAGCTTTGATTGGCATAGGCACACAAGAGCTGCCTGAGACTGTCTCGCCCGCGGGCAAGTCTGGACATCACGGTTCCCATCGGGCAATCCAACATTTGGGCGATCTCGCCATAGCTGAACCCCTCGAGATCGCGTAAGATAACCACGACCCGAAACGAATCAGGGAGCAGATCGAGAGCTTTGGCGACATCATGGCGAAACACCTCATCTTTCTCGCCATGAGTGCGGTCAACCAAACTTGCATAATAATCCAAGGACTCTCCGGACTCCCCTCCTTCACAATTATCTTGATCTGGACATAAGACCTCGCGTGCCCGTTGGGGAGCCTGGTTTAGAAATATGCGCTTCATCATCGTGAACAACCAGGCTTTGCAATTTGTCCCTCGTTCATACCGATGGAAAAACTGCAGTGCTCGGACATAGGTATCTTGAACCAGATCTTCCGCTTCACTGGATCGGCCGGTCAGAACAAGAGCAAACCCGTACAGTGCATCCAAGTGCTGAAGAGCGACAGCCTCGAATTCTGCTCTTTGCTCGTTGAGCCCCATGGGAATCCGCGAGCGCGCTAGAACAACGTCACGAGCCTCCGACAGCTCCAGAGATTTGCACCAACTCGAACCTATAAACTCAACTCTTCAATCGTGGCGAATACTGTTGGCTCCTTCGGTCATGACTCGGGTTCCGGCCCGGATCCGGAAAGACTCCTCGTAGAACTTCACTCGCCTCCAGATCGTACAGCAACGCGAGGTTCTGTGTCAGAAACAGTTTGTTCAGCCGGTTTATTCCTGACACTATTATTTCATCTTTCTTTTGATATATCCGTAGGTTGCATGGGTTCATGTTTTTTACAGGTGACCCGAAGGAATAATAAGGGCCATCCAACTGTTTTTCAACTCAGTGAGACATACCCTCACTGATGGTGGTGGTGTTACTCGTCTCAGGTTGTACCGTTTCGTGGAGCCCAGAAACGGCACGAACGATGGGCTCTCGGCAGACAAGTTGCTCGCTCACGAGGTGGTCGGCTCAAGCTGCGAACCCCGTAGTTCCGAGGGCCCCTCACGGTTGACGGCGTAGTCAGCCCTTAATACCTGGCAAAGGCGCCAGTCCTCGCTCCGAGAAACCGTGCGTTTCTCGAGATCGACGGATCGGCGCCTTTATTTTTTTGGGCTTTGATGCTGGAGGTCAGGCCTACATGAGGGCTCCGGAGCATTGCGATGTGGGCGATGCGATTAGTCTCACAGAACCTGCTCAAGAGTGTGTGATGACCGACGGTCTCGCGCCGCAAGGGGAGTCCGCACCGTCAGGGATCGTCACGCTCATTGGACGCAGCCACGCGATGTCCGACGTCTATAGAACTATCCGGCTGGTCTGTCAGAGCGACGCGACAATTTTACTGCGGGGCGAAAGCGGGACTGGGAAAGAGCTTGTGGCGAAAGCCATTCATGCTGCAAGCCAGAGGGCAAACGGTCCATTTGTGGCGCTCCATTGTGCCGCGATAACAGAGAGCCTCTTGGAAAGTGAATTGTTCGGCCATGAGCCCGGCGCCTTCACGGGCGCAATCCGATTACGAAAAGGGCGGTTCGAGCAGGCTCATGGAGGCACCTTATTTCTCGACGAAGTTGGGGACATCCCCGTCACCACACAAGTCAAGCTGCTGCGTGTTCTCCAAGATCGACGCTTCGAGCGGGTCGGAGGCACCCAGCCCGTCGCTGTTGACGTACGACTGATTGCGGCGACCCACCGGGATCTGGAAGGTATGATCATTCAAGGAGCCTTCCGAGAAGATCTCTATTACCGATTGAATGTCGTCCCAATCACGTTACCGCCGTTACGAGACCGCATTGGCGATATCCCGTTGCTGATCGAGCATTTCCTCGCCCGGCTCAACGCTCAGCACAAGCGTCGCGTTTCTCTGTCGGAGGATCTCCTCCAAGCAATGGAGGGCTACCATTGGCCCGGCAACGTGCGAGAACTCCAGAACTGTATCGAGCGCCTCGTCGTCATCGCTGATCGCGACGTTGTTCGCCTTGACCGTCTGCCCGTGTCCTTCCAGGACTACTTCGTCCACATGCAACAAGTGGCGAGCATGTCGGTCGGGCAATCTAATCGAAAAGAAAATACTCTGTCGCTGGGCAAGAGTCTTCAGGAGATTGAGCGACGCCGTCTTGTCGAGGCTCTTGAACGTGCCGGATGGGTCCAGGCACAAGCCGCTCGTGCCCTGGGACTGACGCCGCGGCAAGTCGCATACAAGATCAAGAAATATAGGCTGCGGACTCGCGAGTGAGTATGGAGCAATGTCTTCCGACAACAATGTCTGCCGCGTTGTCTGCTTTCCGACAAAAGTGTCGGCATCGCGCGTGGTGACTCAATAAACAGAGTGCAAGAATCCTCGCGCATTTTCAGTGTGAGGTGTGTGGCACCCAAGTTGCTCAGGCATTGATCGGGCGCGGAGAAGACAATTAAGTGCCTCGGTTGCGCGAAAACGAACAAGAAGGATGATGGAGTGCCAGTGAAGCTGCTTCTGGAGTTTCTCATGACCGCCGGATTGGCGTTGCTGTTCCACGCGGGACTGCACATGGAACGGGAAGCCTATACTGTCTTGGCCGTGGGGCTTTTGTTGACCTTGGCGGTTCATCTCCTGCAGGTCAGACTCGTCAAGCTTCAGGCCGCTGTGCTCGATGCAGTGGGTCGTCTGCAGCCGCTTCATTCGCTGGCAGATCTCGTCGGCGATGCCGAGGCTTCCAGAAAAGGACACGCGTTGATGGAAACCACGCATAGCGTCCTCGCCATGTTGCGGCAAGGAGAAATCCCGCTGACTGAGAGTGAGTACTATTACGAAGCCACGCAAAGTCTCAGTCGATGCACCCATCTCGTGCAAGCGGTCAATGCCGTGGATATCACCGACTGGATCGGAAAGGTCCAAAAACGGAATTACTACCGAGCCCAAGTTGAGGCAAGCCGACGCGGAGTCGACGTGTGTCGGATTTTCGTCCTTCACCGTGTCGAATTGGCTTCCCTGGATCTCCAACGCACGATCAAAAGCCAATTGGACGATGGGGTCACGGTGTACGTGGTGCTCCGCGAAGATCTGCGGTTCTCGGGAGGACTCGGCACTGGAGAAGGGATTGAGGACGTCACGAACTTCGTGCTCTTCGACCATCAAGAAGCCATTGTTCGGACGTCCTTATTGGGAATCTATTATGGGAAAAAGGTGCGACTGCCTAGAGAACTCGCGCGCTACGAACGGATGTACAGAATTCTGCATCAACACGCGCGCTCGGCCGAAGACGTACTCCACGTGACGTCAGCCGGCGCCGAGAGCACAGAAGATGACTCGGCACAATCGCATATGAGGTGACCTGATGCGTCGTCCCAATACGACTCACTCCGCTCAACAGTCGAACGTGAAAACAGCCGCTTTTGATCCGGAGCCGGAACGAATCCTGATTTCGTCCCTCTGCCTACTGTGTGCTCATCGCTCATTCACTGAATCGACGGGTCCCCTACCACCGAGCAAGCGAGCGTTCAGGAGTTCAGTATGGGTGCCGCGGTTGCGCCCACGATTGTTACGGGAGCGGGACATTTTATCGGCCTGCTCTCCGTTCGATGAGCGTGATGCACATCGAAGAGAGGGGCGAGCA
>CAZGQL010000093.1:12660-17410 GCA_964527905.1 uncultured Syntrophobacteraceae bacterium | reverse complement strand
CCACCGCGTCCCCCCCGGCCGTTCCCACGCTCCGGCCCCTGACGCCGTCAAGGCCCCTTTCAAGATCCTTCCCCTGGCCTTCCGGCACCTTGATTTCCCGGGCTTCCCTCGGGATGTGCTCCGCTCGGAAGGCGGGGTTCAATCGCTTGATCTCCCTGATGGTCGTCCCCGCAGCCTCCGCCACGGCATGCATGGGGAGCGGGCAGGTAAGATTGACGTTCACCCGGTCGACCCTGAGGGGAGGATAACCCTGTCCCACGGGCAGGTTATATCCATACTGCGCGGGATTGCCGAGGACCGCCTTGACGGCCAGAATGCGCATGATGTACCGTTCGGTCTCCGTCGGGAGCCGCATGGTGTAGTAGTCCCGGGTCGTGCGCAGCTGCTCCTGGATGCGCTTATCGCCGCAATTGTAGGCCGCAATGGCGACCGTCCAGTTTCGGTAGCGCTTGTAGAGATCGGCGAGAAAGCGGAAGGCACATTCGGTAGCCCGTTCGAAATCATAGCGCTCGTCGAGGCTCTCCGACTGGCTCAGTCCGTAGGCGGATCCCGTTGCAGGCATGAACTGCCAGGGCCCGGCAGCTCCCTTGGGCGACAGCGCGCCGGAGAGGAGATCGCTCTCGACGACCGCCACGTACTTGAGATCGTCGGGAAGTCCGTGGGAGCGAAGGCGCTCCTCGATCCAGGGAAAATAACGCTCCATGCGTTTGAGCCACAGATACACCTGGGCGTGGTTGTAAACGACCAGCGTGAATTCCCTGTCGAATCGCTCCAGCACTTCCTGATTGTGCAGGGGAACCGCTTCCCCGCACAGCTCCATCTTGGAAGGAGGGCCGTAGTAGGGCACCATGAACAACGGCGCACTCGTGCCCGCGGCTTCGCCTGTGGACCGTGTCACGGTTCCTCCGGTTCCCGACGCGGACTTTTCCGGGATGTCCGGTCTCCTGTCAGTTGTGGCGCAACCCGAAAACCATGCGGCAACCATCATCAGGGCGCAGAGCAGAAGGGTATCCGTCAGGCGGAAACGACGACGCATGTGGTATCCCCCGAGAAACAACGGTATCATGATAAACTGGAGAAACGCTCAAAGCGGCCGGTTTTTAAGATCATCTCAACATCTACAACAGGTCCCCCCGAGTGTCCACGGAAAACGGAACGGAGCGGGAAGGAGCGAGACATGACGGAAATCCATGCGGCATGCTTTCAATGGGCGGTCATTCCCGGCCGGCCGGACGTGAACCTGAGCAAGGTCCAGAAGGGGATTGCCGGTCTTGCCGCCAAAGGGGCTCACCTGGTGGTCTTGCCCGAAATGTGGTCTTGTGGCTTTGACTACGGACGCCTCCGGGAAATAGCCCTCGAGACGCCCGGCATCTTGACCGAGCTGGCATCCTGGTGTCGCCGGCATCGCGTCGTCGTCGTGGGCAGCCTCCCCGAGCTCGATGGCGGGAGCCTCTACAACACCAACTACGTGGTGGACGCCGACGGCTCCTTGCGCGGCGCCTACCGCAAGACTCACCTGTTCACGCTTCATGGGGAGCACCATCATTTCGCGCCGGGGGAAGACGTCCTGGTTTGCAACACGCTGGCTGGACGCCTGGGGGTGATCACTTGTTACGATCTTCGATTTCCGGAGCTGGCCCGGGTGTTGGCCCTGGAAGGCGCCCGGATCCTGTGCGTGTCGGCCCAATGGCCGCTGCCTCGGATCGAGCAGTGGTCTCTGATCCTGCGCTGTCGGGCTGTCGAGAACCAGATGTTCGTGGTCGGGTGCAACGGCTGTGGCGAGGAAGGAGACCGTCGATACGGCGGTGCATCGGCGATTGTCTCCCCCCTCGGGGTCCAGCTGGCCCTCGCCAACGGGGAGGAATGCACCCTCTTCGCTAAGCTCGACCTTCAGGAAGTGGAGGCTTTCCGGGAGCACATTCCCTGTTTCCGGGACCGGCGGCCGGAGCTCTACAGGTTGTGCGGCGGGCCTTCGTAATGGGATTCCGGTGGGGCGCGATCCACCGAATCCTCATCGCCCGAGTTCCCCATTTTCAAGCGCCGTTTGCGCCTCGACGAGTCCGCGGCGGCCGAGCAGGCGCAGGATCCAGCCCCCATTGCGCCCGCCATTCTTCCACATCAGTTGCGCCGGCGCTCCCGCTGCCCCCCTCCCCTCGGGGCCATCGTATCCACTTGGGTATAACCAGGCGGGAGCTCGAAGATGCCCGTCGGAGCTTTCCCCTCCTTGAACTCCAGCAGTTCCATCGTGCTCTTGACGGTGCTGTTCATCATGTTCGCTGTCGTCGTCGTGTAAACGGGCACCCCCTTGATCTTTTTCATCTCCCCCATGATCGCATCCATGTTCTCCCTCGCACCGGGATTGGATCCCAGCAGAGCACTGCTGAATCGCGCGTAGAGATTGGGGTCGATCTTGATGTCTTCCGTCGCCCAAACCTCGGATCTTGACGGTCCCATGGCCATGTCCACGGTCTGCAAATACTTTCGGCAATTCCACTCGCCGATGCGCTTGCGCTCCCCCGTCTCGGTGACCGTGACCTTCATTTTCAGCATGCCCTGGGCCATCTGCCCCATGGCCTCACGATCCTGCCGACTCATCGGCTGGCCGGCGCCTCCGCGTTCCGCCATCCGGGACGCATCCATGGGCATTTCATGGTACGATTTTTCCGCATGATTGAGGATATAGATGACTCCCCTGTCGGCCCGCAAGATGATCGATTGCCGCTCGTCATCACTGCGGGCCTTGTCCTCCGTCATCCAGACCGTCTGAACCGTATCGCGGGCGGGCTGGGCCTGCCCCATCATCTGGAAAGGCTCCGTGCGATGCCTCTGCTTCATGTACACATCCGCCCGAGCGACCGCGGGCTCCAGGGCGAGAGCGACAAACAACCCCAGCAGCAACACTCTTCCAGACCTGCTTCGCATAAATCCTCCTGAAACGAAGGAAAAGATACTTCCACAGACCGACCCTCCCGGGCAATGCCATATCCTTATCGGGAACCGCACCCCGGGTTGAAATGGCATGATCCCATTGGACCAACGCCGGTCAATGCCTATTGTTACAAAGGTAGCCTACAATACGCTCAGACGCAATCGGCTCATTTGGACACGATCCCGTTTGACCTCTCGGCGATTTGAGCCTAAAAAGGGCCTCGCTCTTAACGCGGAGGCAAGACATGACGAAAAAGTGGACCTGTGTGACGGTCGAGATCGACGCAGGCGTGGTGGAGGAACTATCGAGCGAGGTCGCCGAACGGTTCGAAACGGGGGTCGAGGTCACGGAAACGGGCTTTCGCCTGTATTTGGAGGAAGAAAGTGATGCCGGGTCCTGGCAGTCGATTCTGAGTGAAGCCGTCCAGGCGGTGCGCGCGCGAAGCCCGCGTCCCTTTCGAGAGCCCGTCACACGTGTGGCCACGGTCCCCGAGGAAGACTGGGCCGCCAATTGGAAGGCGCATTTCCGACCCATGCGCGTCGGGAAGCGCCTCCTCATCACTCCCACATGGGAATCTCCGAAGGCCCTGGATGGGGATCTCGTGCTCCGGATCGACCCCGGCAGGGCATTCGGAACCGGCCATCACGAAACCACGCGGTTGTGTCTCGAGTGGATCGAAAATCTGGCCACGCCCTCCGAGCAGGGCTCACCTCGCAGCTTACTGGATGTCGGGACCGGATCGGGTATCCTGGCCATGGCGGCTGTCCTGTTCGGCCTGGAAACGGCCCTCGGCGTGGACCACGACCCGGAAGCCATCGAGGTTGCCCTCGAAAACATTCGCTGCAACGGCCTCGAGGGGCGTGTCCGTCTCGTAAACGGAGAGACGAGCGAGCTTGACGAGCATTTCGACGTCGTGGTCGCAAACATTCAGGCGGGCCCGCTCATCGCCCTGGCCGATGGGATCCTGCAGCGGCTGGCGCCCGGCGGGAGGGTGGCTCTGAGTGGGGTTTTGGTCCACCAGGCGGAGGAGGTTCGGCAGGTTTACGAGTCCAAGGGCCTGTCGTTTGAAGAGCTCCGAACGGACGGCGAATGGTGCCTGCTCACGTTCCACGACCGTAACCACGATCAGAAAAGGATAAGCCAATGACCGAGACCACCCCTGGTGGAACCTGGATCACCGTAAACGAGGATCAGTCGCTCTCGGTGCCCGACCAACCCATTTTGGGGTATATGGAAGGAGATGGAGTCGGCCCGGACATCTGGGCGGCCACTCGCATGGTCCTGGACGGCGCCGTTGAGCGCCAATACCACAAGGTCCGAAAGATTCACTGGCTTGAGCTCCTGGCCGGAGAAAAGGCCAGGCGGGAGACCGGGGAATACTTGCCCGCCCGTACTTTCGAGCAATTGCAACGGTGTGTCGTGGCCATCAAAGGCCCGATGACGACGCCGGTCGGGGAAGGCATCCGCAGTCTGAACGTGACCCTGCGCCAGGTGCTCGACCTTTATGCCTGCGTCCGCCCCGTGCGCTACTTCCCGGGAGTCCCCTCGCCGGTGAGGCATCCCGAGAAGGTGAACATGGTGGTCTTTCGCGAAAACACCGAGGACGTTTACGCCGGGATCGAATGGGCCGCCGACTCGCGCGAGGCCCAAGAGGTGGCCCGGTTTCTTCGGAGCCAATTCGGTGTGAACCTGCCCGAGCACTCAGCGATCGGCGTCAAGCCTATGAGTCGATTTGGGACCCATCGGCTCGTCAGACGGGCGATCCGCCATGCCCTCGCCAAGGGGTTGCCGTCCGTCACCCTGGTGCACCAGGGGACTATC
>CAZGQL010000093.1:4727-12636 GCA_964527905.1 uncultured Syntrophobacteraceae bacterium | reverse complement strand
GGCATTCCGCAAATGGGGTTACGAGCTGGCCGCAACGGAATTCGCCGACCGGACGGTGACCGAAGCCGAGATCCTCGAGCGGCACGGAGGTCGGTCGCCCCAAGGGCGCGTGGTGATCCAGGACCGCATCGCCGATTCCATGTTCCAGCAGGCCCTCCTCAGACCGGACGAATACTCGGTGCTCGCAACGCCCAACCTCAATGGGGATTACCTCTCGGACGCCCTCGCGGCCCAGGTGGGCGGACTTGGCATGGCTCCAGGAGCCAACATCGGGGACCATTGCGCCATTTTCGAGGCGACCCACGGAAGCGCGCCGAAATACGCCGGTCAGGACAAGGTCAATCCAGGCTCCCTCATCCTCTCGGGCGCCATGATGCTGGAGCACTTGGGATGGGTGGAAGCCGCCGCATGCATCGAGGACGCCCTCGCTCGGACCATTCAGTCCCGGATCGTGACCTATGACCTCGCCCGCCAAATGGAAGGCGCTCGGGAAGTGAAGTGCTCCGAGTTCGCGGCGGCCATCGTGGAGAACATGCAGGATTGAGCGTCGATTGATCCGTAAACACGGAAACGGCGAAAGCTGCGGTGACTAGGGTTCCTTGTCGTCGTCCGACTCGGAAGCCATGCCGTACTTGACGAGACGGTAGCGGAAAGACCGGAAGGTGATGTTGAGAAGATCCGCCGCCTTGTGCTTCACTCCGTTCGTCCGTTCGAGGGCGTTCTGGAGCATTTTCATCTCGATTTCCGCAAGGTACTGATCAAGACTGGTGCCCTTGGGGGGGAGATCCGGGATGGCGGGCGCCGCACTCTCCTGCTGCGTGCGCTTGTAGGAGGCGAGGGTGAGGCTTTCCGGCAGGATGATACTCGAGGATTCCAGGGCGACGCCACGCTCGATGATGTTTTCGAGCTCCCGGACATTGCCCGGGAAGTCGTACTTGTTGAGCAGGTCCATCGCATAGGAGGAGATCCTGCGGATGTCCTTGCCGAATTCCCTTCGGAACTTGGAAAGAAAGTAATCGGCGAGCAACGGGATGTCCTCCCGACGTTCGCGTAGGGGGGGGAGTCGAATGGGCAGCACGTTGAGGCGAAAGTAGAGATCTTCTCGAAAAGTGCCGTCGATGACCATCTTTTCCAGGTCGCGATTGGTGGCCGAAACGATGCGCACGTCCACGGGGATGTCTTCCGTGCCCCCGATCATCTTGATGGTCTTCTCTTGCACGAGGCGTAGCAGCTTCACCTGAAGCGTCGGAGACAGCTCCCCGATTTCGTCCAGGAAGAGCGTTCCCCCTTCGGCCGCCTCGACAAGGCCCTTCTTGCTGGCCACGGCGCCCGTGAAGGCCCCCTTCTTGAACCCGTAGTGCTCGCTTTCGATGTGGGTTTCGGGCACGCCCCCGCAGTTGACGGCGACAAAGGCGTTCTGACTCCTCGGACTCTGGCGGTGGATGGCCTTGGCGACCAGTTCCTTGCCCGTTCCACTCTCCCCCGTGATGAGCACGTTGCTGCTCGTGGCCGCCATCCGTTCGATGAGTCCGTACACGCGCCGCATCGCGGGGCTTTCCCCGATGATGCATCCGAAGTAGAGCGGACCCTCCTTAGCCCCGGCTACCCGGTCCGCCCCTTCCCGACTCTCCAGCGCACCCCGGATCACGGTCCGCATCTCGTCGATGTTGAAGGGCTTGGGCAGGTAGTCGTAAGCGCCCTCCTTCATCGCGGCCACGGCGGTTTCCGCGTTGGCGTAAGCAGAGATGATGATCACCACGGTCGAAGGCGACACGTCCTTGCAGTGTTTGAGCACCGTCAAGCCGTCCACCGGTTGCATGCGGATGTCCGTGATCACGAGGTCGTAGGAATCCGAGTGGAGCATCTCCAAGGCCTCGGTGCCGCTTGCAGCGCACCGAACCTCAAAGCCCTCCTTCAGGAGCATGATCTCGAGAAACTCCCTCATGCTCCTCTCATCGTCCACGACGAGGATCTTGGCTGAACCGGAAGTCTTGCTCATGACTCGAGTCTTGAAAAGGCCGGCACTCCATCCACCAGGGTCAGGACGACCCGCCCCCGCACGCCACGGCCATCGAAGGGGCAGTTGCGGCTCTTGGACTGGAAGGTCCGGCTGTCGATGACATGCGACACCTCGGGGTCGATCACCGTCAGGTTGGCCGGCTCCCCCTGAAGGATCCTTCCAAGGGGCAGCCCAAGAATCCGAGCCGGATGGGTGGACACCTTCTCCACCGCCCCCAAGGGATTCAAGACCCCCTCTCTCACCAGATCGAGAACCAGAGGGAGTGCGGACTCCAGCCCGATCATACCGTTGGCGGCATATTCGAACTCCGTGTCCTTCTCCAACACGCTGTGGGGTGCATGATCCGTTGCAATGGCATCCAGGGTCCCGTCGGCGAGCCCCTGCTTGACGGCTTCCACGTCCTCTGCCCCACGAAGGGGAGGATTGACCTTGAAAACCGGGTCAAACCCGGTGAGTGCCTCATGGGACAGCGTGAAATAGTGAGGGGCTGTCTCGGCCGTCACCTGGATCCCACGCTGCTTTGCCGCACGAATGGCGTGCACGGACCCGGCCGCGCTCACGTGGGCGATGTGCAGCCTCCCGCCGGTCAACTCAGCCAAAGCGATGTCCCGCTGGACCATGATCACTTCCGCCGCTGCGGGAATCCCCCTGAGTCCCAGCATGGATGCCACAACGCCCTCGTGCATGAGTCCCCCGCTGGAAAGCCCCAAGTCTTCGGCGTGGCTGATGACGGGAAGATCGAAAATCCGGGCGTACTCCAGCGCCCGGCGCATCATGAGGCTGCTGACGACCGGACGCCCATCGTCGGTCACCGCAACGGCGCCCGCTTCCCGCAGCTCCCCGAACTCCGAAAGCTCCTCGCCCTTCAGGCCCCTGCTGACGGCACCCACCGGGAAGACGTGGCAATAGCCCTCTTCCCTTGCGCGCTTGCGGATGAATTCCGTTACGGCGGCGCAATCGTTCGGCGGCTTGGTATTCGGCATGCACGCCACAGCCACGAAGCCACCCGCGGCCGCCGCCCGAGTTCCCGATGCGATGGTTTCCTTGTATTCCTCGCCGGGCTCGCGAAGATGGACATGCATGTCCACCCAGCCGGGCGTAACCCAAAGGCCGCCGGCTTCGACCCGTTGGACCGATGCCATGAGATCGGACCCGAGTTCGATTCCCGGACGGACCTCCGCGACACGTCCTTCCAGGATGAGGACATCGGCGGTCCCATCCAGCCTTGCGGCGGGATCGATCACCCGCCCGCCGCGCAACAGTAGACTGACAGGCTTACCCTCCAGCATGGATGATGACTCCTCAATACCCACAACTCAGCCCTCCCTGAATCGGCGAGACCGTGCGGGGTCGCCAGAAAGGGGAGCACCCCGGCGGCACGACACCCCTCTTCGGGTCCGAATCCCTCGTTACGTCCCGGCCGCCTCCATCCGCTGCCCCAGCAGATACAGCAGTGCCATCCGCACGGCAACCCCGTTGGTCACCTGATTCAAAATGACCGAATGCGGGCCATCCGCCACGTCGGGGCTGATTTCCACCCCCCGGTTCATGGGACCGGGATGCATGACGATCACATCCTTTTTGGCTTTGCTCAACCTTGATCGCGTGATCCCGTACGTGACGGAATATTCTCGCAGAGAGGGGAGCAAGAGTTGCTGCATGCGCTCCTTCTGCAACCGCAGTACCATGATGACGTCCGCTTCGGGAATGGCTTCGTCGAGGCGGTGACACACCGTAGCCCCCAGCCGGTCGAACTCGGCCGGAATGAGCGTCGTGGGGCCGCACACCGTGACTCTGGCCCCCATCTTGGTCAGACCCCACAGGTTGGATCGAGCAACCCGGCTGTGGGCGATATCTCCCACGATGAGCACCGTGAGTCCCTCCAAACGGCCCTTGTGCTCGCGGATGGTCATCATGTCAAGGAGCGCTTGGGATGGATGCTCGTGCATGCCGTCGCCGGCGTTGATGACCGATGCGGGAGTGCGCTGCGCCAACCGATGGGCCGTACCCGACGCCGAATGCCGGATGATGAATACATCAGGCTTCATCGCTTCGAGGTTCTTCAGCGTGTCCAGCATGGTCTCTCCCTTCACGAAGGAACTGGTCGAGCCGGAAATACTGAACGTGTCAGCGCTCAGGCGCTTGGCGGCAATGTCAAAGGAAGTTCGCGTTCGGGTGCTGGGCTCGTAGAACAGGTGCACGACGGTCTTGCCGCGCAGGGTGGGAACCTTCTTGATGGGGCGGGTATTGATCTCCTTCAGTGAAAAAGCCATTTCCAAGATGTGCTCGATTTCGTGGACCTCAAGCTCTCGAATCCCCAAAAGATCCTTTCTTTTGAACGGCATGGCCGATCTCATCCCCTTCTTTGCAGGCGTGGCAGTCTGTCGACAGGATCAGATCCTTTTAGCATGAAACGAAAGAACCGAGCCAGCACAATTCACCGGACAGGGGGAGGGAAGATCATGCTCCAACGGCTTCTTGTCATGGTTCGCGGCTTGACAGAACAGGGGAATCCCGTTAAATGAATCGGCACGCACTTGAAGAAGGAGATCGTATCCCATGCAAAGAGTACCCATCACCCGCGAAGGCTTCGACCGCCTCATGAATGAACTCCAGAGATTACAGCGGGAGGAGCGGCCCCGGGTCATCAAAGCGATCGAGGAAGCGCGAGGTCACGGCGATCTGTCGGAAAACGCCGAGTACGAAGCGGCCAAAGACAAGCAAAGTCTCATTGAAGGGCGCATCGCGGACATCACCCAGAAATTGGGAAACTGCGAGATCATCGAACCGTCCGACGACGACGATGGGCGTGCCATCTTTGGCCGGAAGGTCGTGATGGAGGACCTGGAAACCGGTGAAGTGTCCACGTATCGACTCGTGGGCCCTTACGAGGCCGACGTGCAGGCCGGAACCATCTCGGTGACCTCCCCGCTCGGCAAGGCGCTCATCGGCAAAGAGGAAGGCTCCGAGGTGCGTGTGCAGACCCCCAAAGGGGTTCGCAATTTCGAGATCCTGGAAGTGGAATGAGTGCGCAAATCGGAAATCGGGTGGTGTCGAAAACTCGATTGACAAGGAATGCGCGGCGAGCTATAGATCAGCGCTTCAATCGCCGAACCCAGGACCCGACGCACCCCGGTGCGGGGCACCGCATGCGCGCCGGCGCATGATCACACGATGCAGAGAAAGATAGCGAGAAAGGGGAGGTAAGGACATTGGCCAATCATAAGTCCGCCATCAAGAGGGCCAAGCAGAGTGAGCAGAGGCGCCAGCGAAACCGGTCCCGGAAGACCCGGATGAAAACGTCCATCAAAGGATTGGAGGCCGCCTTGGCCGGAGGAAATCGCGAAACCATCCTCGAACAGCTCAAGGTGACCGCTTCCATCATCGACAAGACCGCCGGGAAGGGCGTGATCCACAAGAACCGGGCGTCCCGGAAAATTTCGCGGCTGACCCAGCGCGTCAACAAGATCCTTGCCGCTCAGTCCGTCTGAGGCCCACTCCCTCTGGATTTGCGGCCCTGCAGGGGCAAAGTCTCCTTCAGGGCCGCTCGACGTTCACAGCGCGAGCGAAAAGACAAATTCCTCCAGCAGAGTCAAGGGCGGTGCAACGCTCAGCTTCATGGCCATGTCCGTCTTGCACAAGGCTTGGTGAAATCGATAGAGGCGCTCCTGGGGAAACGCCTTCGCCTGCCGCACATAGCCTTTCATGGCCGAGGGAAAGAGCTTGAGCGCCTTCCCGATCGCCTCCTCGGAGAGTCCCCTGTCCAGGCCGTCCCGAACCTGCCAGACGATCCGAATGTGCCTGGCGAGCAGGGCAAGGACGATCAACGGTTCCTCCCCGCCCAGAAGCAGGCTCCTCAGAGACGCGACGGCCCGTCCCAGCTCCCCTTCGCTCACGTAACGGAGCACCTCAAACACGGTGTACGATCGTAGGAAACTGGCCGTCTGTTTGGCATCCTCCAGTTCAATGCGGTCCCTGTCCCCAACGAAGGTCGCCAGCTTTTCCATTTCCCGGTCCAGCAAACCCAGATCCGCCCCCGTCTGCTCGACCAGAAACATCGCCACCTGCGCGGGCAGCGTCTTCCCGAGTCGTCTGGCCCGCTCCTGGAGCCACCGGGGCGCCTCCCGTTCCGACACGGCCGGAAACCGGACCACATGGCCGCGGGTTTCCACCGCCGCCTCCACCTTCTCCAAACCCTTCTTCTGGCCTGTCATCAGCACCAGACAAGCCATGGGATTGGGCTTTTCCAGGTACTCGATCAGTTCCTTGATCTGTTCCTTGCCCCACGCCTCGAGATCCTGAACGGCCAGGAGCCGCCTCCCTCCGAACATCGGAAGCGTGTTGAGCCGTTCACGGACCTGGGAGGGTGTGCACTCCTTCGCCGAAAGTCGCTCCCCATTGAGACGCCTCGCTCGCTCGGGCACGAGGCGCTCGAGCAACTGGCGCCAAGTCTCCTCGATCCGGTATCGCCCCTCCCCACCCAGCAGGTAGACCGGGGCGGGATCCTCCTGAGCGAGGTGTCGCTGAAGAGCGGCGGGCTGCATCACGGGCCGCCCCTCAGAAATTGTTCAGCAGGCGGTCATGAATGCGGATGGCCATTTCGCGGGCGATGGCTTCCAAGGCCAGTCGGCGGCTGTCGAAATTGACGATGGGATCGGCCTTTCTGGGGTTCGGGTTCTGCCGATACACCTTGTAGTAAGTGAAGCGGGGCGCCAGAGGACCGTCCCTTTGGCCCCGTCCTCACAGCGCACGTCGACGGTGACGTAAAGACGACTCTCGACCGTCAACTTGGTCTGGAACCGCCGCTCGAAGGAACGGTGTGCGACCGCGTGGCTGTAAATATCGATGATACGCCCCTTGATCACGGCGTCGGCCGCCTCCACGGGCACCACGCGCATGGGTCCCTTCTGCATGAATTGCTGACGCAGCTCCGTGGCGAAAATCGCCCCCAGCTCCGGTTCGGAGGTTGTATTCTCAAAAACGGGGATCGCGATGGTATCCAGCCCGGGTCGAGGCCCGCTCCCCTCTCCCGAAAAGTGGTAGCCACACGATGCCATCGCCGACGACAACACCCAAATGCTGAAGAGCACGATGATTCGTTTCATGGCTGACCCCCTCGCGAGAGATCCGGACCCGCCCGAGCCCGATGCGCCGCCCGCTCGGCTCCGGCAATTACACTACGACGTTGACCAGCTTTCCCGGAACCACGACGACCTTCTTGACACTCCGTCCGGCGATGGAATCCCGAATCTTGGGATCCCTAAGGGCCGCCTCCCGAATGAGCTCCTCCCCCGCATCGACCGGAACCGTCAGGCGGCTGCGGAGCTTCCCGTTCACCTGGACCACGATGAGGACCTCCTCGGTTTGGAGAGCCTCCTCGCTCCAGACGGGCCAGGAGGCAAGAGCGATGCTGCCTTCGTTGCCGAGCTCACTCCACAGCTCCTCGGCCACATGGGGGACGATGGGCGCTAGCAGGAGAACCACCGCATCGACCGCTTCGCGCAGGACGGCCCACAGGGCTTCATCCCTGAGGGTGCTCTCCGCCGTCTGATAGGCCAGGTTGACCAGTTCCATGACGGCGGCGATGGCCGTGTTGAAATGGAAACGGTCCCGAATGTCCTCGGTGACCTTCTTGATGGTCACATGGGTCTTCCGATGCAATTCCGCCAGGGGCTTTTCGAGGGGACCTACGTTGTTCAAAGGGCGGGCCGCGCGGAGGGCGTCGAGGTTGTCCGCGACGAAGCGCCAGACCCGCGACAGGAAGCGCGAAGCCCCCTCCACCCCCTGGGCGCTCCATTCGAGGTCCTTTTCCGGAGGAGCCGCGAAGAGACAGAAAAGACGCACCGTGTCGGCTCCATACGCCTCCACCATTTCATCCGGGTCCACCAC
>CAZGQL010000093.1:0-4705 GCA_964527905.1 uncultured Syntrophobacteraceae bacterium | reverse complement strand
GACTTGCTCATCTTCGCGCCGTCCTTGATGACCATCCCCTGCGTGAGGAGGTTGAGGAACGGCTCGTCGCAGTCCAGGTAGCCCATGTCCCGAAGCACCTTGGTGAAAAAGCGGGAGTAAAGCAGGTGGAGCACCGCGTGCTCGATCCCCCCGATGTACTGGTTGACGGGCATCCAGTACTTGACCCGCTCGAAATCCAGGGGAGCCCGGTCGTGGTCGGCGCAGGCAAACCGGGCGAAGTACCAGGACGACTCCACAAACGTGTCCATGGTATCCGTTTCCCGGCGAGCCGGTGCCCCACAACGCGGGCAGCTCGCCTTGACGAAAGGCTCGTAGGTCGGCAGGGGTGAGCCGCCATGCTCGGGCATGGCCACGTCGATGGGCAGCACCACAGGGAGGTCCTTTTCCGGCACTGGAACGACCCCACACGTCTCACAGTAGATCACGGGGATCGGCGCACCCCAGTAGCGCTGCCTCGAGATCCCCCAGTCGCGCAAGCGGTATTGGACGGTCAGCTCTCCCAACCCTTGATCCGCCAGGAACTTCGTGATGGCCTCCCGCGCCTGCGCCGACCTCATGCCCGAAAAAGGCCCCGAATCGACCAGGACGCCGTCTTCTTCGTCGGCCTGCGCTAGCGACTCCACAGGCGGGATATTCAGATCCCCCTCCGGACGAATCACCACCTTCACGGGAAGCCCATACTTGCGGGCGAATTCGAAGTCCCGCTGATCGTGGGCGGGAACCGCCATCACCGCACCGGTGCCGTATTCCATCACCACAAAATTGGCGACGAACACCGGGATTTCCTGTCGGGTCACCGGATTGATGCAGGTGCTGCCCGTGAAGACGCCTTCCTTCTCGAGCAGCTCCGTCATCCGGTCGCTCCGCTTCGCCTGCTTCGCACGTTCGACAAACGCGAGCACCTTCTCGCGCTCCCCGTCCGTGCACAGTCTCTCCAGAAGAGGATGCTCCGGCGCAATGCTCATAAAGGTGGCCCCAAACAGGGTGTCCGCCCGGGTCGTGAAAACCGTGAGGGCTCCGCTGCCGTTTGCCAGGGGGAATTGGATCTTGCTCCCGAAACTCTTGCCGATCCAATTGCGCTGCATGGTCAGCACCCGCTCCGGCCAGCCGGGAAGCCGCTCGGTATAATCCAGCAGCTCTTCGACGTAATCCGTGATCTTGAAGAACCACTGTTCCATTTCCTTCTGAACGACCGTCTGATCGCAGCGCCAGCAGGCCCCGTTTTCCACCTGCTCATTGGCCAGCACCGTCTGGCAGGTCTGGCACCAGTTGACATAAGCGCTGCGCCGGTAAGCAAGCCCCTTTTCGAACATCTTTAGGAAAAAAAGTTGCTCCCACCGATAATAGGACACATCGCAGGTCGCGAACTCCCGGGACCAGTCGTAGGAAAATCCCAGCTTCTTGAGCTGCGACCGCATGTAATCGATGTTGTCGTAGGTCCACTTGGCCGGGTGCGTCTTCGCCTTGATCGCGGCGTTTTCTGCCGGCATACCGAAGGCATCCCACCCCATTGGATGCAAAACGTTGAATCCCCGCATTCTCAGGAAGCGGGCCACCACGTCACCGATGGAATAGTTGCGCACATGCCCCATGTGGATGCGGCCGGAGGGGTAAGGGAACATCTCGAGCAGGTAGTATTTCTCGCGGCCGGAGTCCTCCCTCACCTCGAACAGGCGCTCCCGAGCCCAGCGCTCCTGCCACTTTGCCTCGATCCGCTTGGGATAGTACCTTGATTCCATTCGATGACCTTTTCGAATCCCGCTTGTCCGTACTCATGAAAAGCGATTGGGTGAAAACCTTGACGAGCGACGCCAGGGCACGCCTCCGGCGCAGGATCTCTCACTCGCGTGAAGCCCCATGAACATCCGCCCGAAGAACCGCAGCGGCGCGGAGCGCTCCCAGCGCCGTATCGAGCCAGCCCCCTTGTACCACACGAGCCACCATTTCGCAACGTGAAGCCCCGCTCCAACGGCAATGCGCTTAGGTCGACCAACGTTCTCGGAACCTTGGCCGACCTCGCTTCCCCCCATGAGACCCAAATGCTCCAGGGGACTTGAAGCTCAACGATCGAGCACCTTGTCATAGATCCGCAACAGCTTGTCCGCATGGTCCTCCCACGAGTGATTGGCCACCACGTACTCCCGGGCCCTAAGCCCCTTTTCCCTCACCCTATCGGGATGATCCAGCCAATGTTCCATGGCGTCGGCCAGCGCCTCGACATTTCCGACCTCGACAAGGTCTCCTGCCACCCCAGGTAGGATTTCCGGAATCCCCCCCACCCGACTCGCGATCACAGGCCTCCCGGAAGCCATGGCTTCCAGAACCACCAACGGACAAGACTCCCTCACCACCGAGGGCACGAGCATCGCGTCCAAACGTCTGTAGAAAGAGGGGAGATCCAGATGTGGAATGGGTCCCACAACCTCCACGGTCTCGAGAGCGTCCAGGTAGGGTTTCATTTTGCTTTGGACAAGCATTTCCTTATCTGGATTGATCTCTTCCGCTCCACTGGATGCCGCCCCAGCCACTAAAACTTTGAAATCTTTTCGCTTGCTTTCCAATATCTTTACCGCATCCAACAAGACCCATAGCCCCTTTAATGTATGAAGGCGGGAAGCATAACCAAATGTGAAAACAGTATCATCTGTCTTTTGTTGAGGTTTAAACAAATCGATATCTACACCATTGATAAGTAGATGACACTTATCTTTGTTCAAAAAATCGTAATGCTCAAGATAAAAACTTCTTAAGAATTCACTTACAAAACAGTAGTGATAGCGAGCAGCCTTCCGATATTGTGAGGGCTTAATCCTGTTCTCCCAATTCAATCCGTGAAAATGGACCAAGGCACGTTTGGGGTCATAGGGACGAACGGGCCTCGAGGCCTCCAGGTGCAGGATATCGTAGTCCCTGGTCATCCAGCCGGCGGCCAACTCCGACAAGTACCTTCGAAGCCGCTTGGGCAGCGGGTTCATGGCCGGGATCGTGCGAGACCGTTCCCGCAGGACTGCGTCTTCATCGAACACGAACCGGGTCGCCAACAAATCCACTTCCACGCCTTTGCGCAGCAGTGCGTGACACTCATTTCGCATCACGACCTGAGTGCCACGAGAGTCTTTGAGGTTGAAGAGACCGTCCTCACGGTGAATGAAGGCTACCTTCACGCGCAGATATCCTTTTGTTTCAAATGTTCGTAGGGTCAGAGAGTGCGGGCCTTCTCCCTCCACAAGGCCAGGTGCTCTCCATATCGAACGACGTCCAAGCGATCACACGAGCTCGCCTCGGGCGGATCGGGACTCCATGACGCTGCTTCAAAACGTGCACGCCCCGCGCGGCAGCGCCGTTTTCGCGAAGGGGGAACGGCGCCTTGGCGAGGACCTTTGGGCCACCGCCTCCGCGGGGGTGACGACATCTAGAGTAGTTGCAGCAACAGCCCATGGAGGATCCATCAGACGCCGCGGAACCCCCTTGTAACGGACTTCGTTGGGGAGATCAATTGCTGAAAAGAAAGACAAGCGGCGGGAGAGGGCACCTACAATACAAAGGCGCCCGTGGGATGGAGCGGGAAAGATGGTTCCCGAAGACGAATCCGTTTCGCTTTTCCGTGCGGGACGGGTTTCAGAGGCGGGGCAACCGCCCTCGCAACAGGAAACGACCCCGCCAAAGACGTGGCGATGACTCTTTGAGAGGCTGCAAGGGAGCAGGAGCGTCGCTCGAAGCCCAAGGCCGGATCCGCCCACCCGACTCCCTTGCAGAGATATTCTTGCCGCTCCGGCACCGACGAGGTGGTCCCCCGCAGTCGTGGAGCCGCGCTCCCGGTCTAAACCGCTTGACGCTCCCGGTGAAGGATTTGGCCCCGCACCCCGATCGTGACGGTTTCGATCGGGACATCCTTTCCCGAGAGCTCCAGGCCCTTCCTGACGATCATCGTGAGGGCCGAACAGCACGGCACCTCCATGTCGACAACCGTGACCGCCTTCACCTGAGCCTTCTGGAAAATTTCCGAGAATTTCTGAACGTACTCCTGCACGTTGT
Source organism: uncultured Syntrophobacteraceae bacterium (assembly GCA_964527905.1). Classification (GTDB taxonomy): domain Bacteria; phylum Desulfobacterota; class Syntrophobacteria; order Syntrophobacterales; family Syntrophobacteraceae; genus CALBZH01. The sequence goes on along the minus strand of CAZGQL010000093.1, from coordinate 649 downwards.
CGAACTTGGGGCAACCGATCAGCACCGCCTTGTCCTTCAAGAAATCCTGGTGGAAGTTGGGGTAGGCCACCGGAACGCAGTCGGCCGCCACCAGAACATGGGCCGATTTCAGAAACGGTGCGTTGGGCGGCACCAGGCGGATCTGAACGGGCCAGTGGGAAAGGGCCGAGGGTCCTCCAGACGCACCGTCCGGCTGGCTGGTCGTCTCGCACACCACGTCAAAGGTCCGAACCTGCGCCGAAGGACAGCCGCCGGACGCCGCCATGGGGATGACCTTGCCCTGGGCCGCCTTCTTGAGCTCCTCCAGGTGGTGCTCGACCGCCTCGGGGTCGAACTCGTCGGATTCGCGCTCGATGATGCGCAGCGCCCCCTGGGGACATTCCCCCAGGCAGGCCCCGAGTCCGTCGCAGTAGCTCTCCTTGATCAGCCGTGCCTTGCCGTCGATGATCTCAATGGCCCCCTCGGCGCAGGACAGCACGCACTGTCCGCAGCCGTCGCACAGCTCCTCGTCGATTTCGATGATTTTTCGCACTGTTTTCATGGGAAGATCCTCAGTCACAAGGAAGACGGTTCATGGGTCGCCCGGGAAAGTCCGAGCACTCAGCGGGCCTCGCCCAGCAACGCCTGCAGGGCTTCGGGGGCAAGGGTA
>CAZGQL010000092.1:11915-17596 GCA_964527905.1 uncultured Syntrophobacteraceae bacterium | reverse complement strand
GTCGGCGGGGCTTTGGCCATTTTGACCAACCGACGCAGCTCCCTTTCAGTCCAAGTGCCGAATGCTGAAAGCTCCGGATTGGCGCGCTCGGCCACAGCCTTCGCCTTCCGGATGAGGTGGCTCAGGCAGGTCTGCCACAGGCTGACCCATTTGTGGTAGACCGCATAATTGCCACTGACAAGAATCCCGCTCCACATGCCGATCAGGCTCTCAAAGGCCTCCTAGGACCGCTCGGTCTGGATCATGCAGAAAACCACCGCCCAATTGGCCATCAGCCGCAGCCAATTGAGCTTCCCGCCGTTATGCCACGGGGTCTCATCCAGGTGATTGACCCGGGAGGCCCGCGCTTTGTCCCCTGATCGCTTCATAGTGAGGCTTGATGGCCTCCGATGCCCGGTCGATTAGTCTCTGTATGGCGCCTTGGCTGATGCTGACTTCGAGAACCGATGTGCAGAACATGCGCACCATGTCGCGACTGTTTCCTGAGATGCCGGCCAGTTCGACGATGAGTGCGGAAAACCTCGGCCCATATCCCTTTGGTACTCCCGGGGAACATAGCCCTTGTTCAGTTTTCCGCAGGAAGGACAACGCCCCTTGAGGAGGACGAAGCGAATCACCTGCATCACGATCTTGGGAAGCTCAATATGTTGGTGCGTGTAGGTTGGCTCCAGTTGCCCGAAGGTCGTGCCTCCGCACTCGCATCGCTCTGGAGGGAACCGTCTCGTTTCCGTGGCCGGATAGACGCTCTTGTCTGGAGCGCTTTCGGTCTCTCTTGCCTCCCGATTTGCCCCTCTTCTTGGACTCGGTGGCCTTCTCTTTCTGATTTGGACTGTCGGATGAAGGGGGGCGGTTGGAATTGGATGAATTCTGGTTCAGCATGGTTTCGAGTTGCTCGATTTTCTCTGGAAGGTCGTCCGTGGTCTTCTGCTGTTCGGAGATGATCCGGCTCAGGTTCAGGACGTGCTACCTGACAGACTGGGGAGTCTTGCCCCAGTCCACCGCCGAGAAAGGGAAAGCCTGCTCGTTGGGTTCGGGAAGAATGGGAGTCAGAGAATCTGCCATCACGGTGCGCCTTTATCCGATAGTCGCGTGCACCGTTCAGTAACAGAATCTCGGACGAATGTCCCATCACAAGTGAGCCGGCAGACTCTCTCTTCTGCATTTTTTCCGCCAGGCGTCTTGCCAGTGGATCCCAGCCGGAACCGCCCTGTGATCAGTTACTGACATTGCATCACGATAGCTGCGTCGTTCCACAAGAGCCGCACCCGAATGATTGTGAGGCCACCCCGTGGCCCATTACGTCAATTCTTGAATTCGTTATATCATTCGATATGACGAACAAAAGGAGCGTTGTATGAAGCGCATGAAATCTTTATCCATGCTTTGCGTATGCCTGAGTATCATGGTGATGTCTCTTCCTTGTTTGGCTTCAGGCCCTCTTGATAACTGGACGAAGATAAATCCACCTTTAACCTTGAAATCCTCTACATTTTGGAGTGTAGCCTATGGGGGCGGATACTTATATGCTGTTGGGGAAGATGGACTAGATGCCGCGATTATGTATTCAAATGATGGCGGAGCAAAATGGTATGACTACGGGTTAGCATTACATGAATGGCTTTATGGTGTATCATATAGAAAGGATAAATACGGATTTGGCCATTGGGTAGCTGTGGGAAATAACGGCACGCTTCTAGTCGATTGGTTGCTTAAAGACTCTAAAACTACGGAACCTCTTTTTGCAGTGCAATCTAATCGGGCCTTTTGTGCCGCAGGAGCAAATGGTACGGTTACCTGTGATGGTGAAGATGGAGCGTCCTGGTCTAAAGCCGCTTGGACAGGAACTACTGAAGATCTTATGGGCATAGCCTGTGCCGATACCAATCAAGTGCCTTGTATCGCTGTGGGAGCGAATGGAGCCATTTCAAGAGAATTTTCTGGCAACTCCCCCCTGCCAATTGCTACTGATCTCCTAGGACTGGCCTGGGGAAAAGGTACTTATGTAGCCGTGGGGCTGTCTAGCACCATTCTGACCTCACATGATGGGGGATACACTTGGAAAGTTGTGGCCAAAGGGGAACCTGGGGCGTATGGTGGGGTAACCTTTGCGGACGACACCTTTGTCGTTGTGGGTTCGTTGGGCCAGATTCGAACTTCAAGTAATGGGGACAACTGGATTATAAGAGACTTATCATCTTCTGATGCTCTTCATTCCGTAGCCTTTGATTCCAACACGAACCGTTGGGTTGCAGTGGGAAGCGGTGGCGCAATTTATAGGTCGGATCCCACTACAAGCATCCCTACCTCCACAGGAACCGACGTCAAGCTATATTTTTCAGAAGCCGGAACAACAGTGACCTTCCCAAAGGTCACTTCCTCGGGAAATACTTATGTCAACACAGGCAGTAGTGTTACAGATCACCCACCGGGGAACTTCGCAACCTGCGATCCAATGACTTGGTACGACATCCATACAACAGCTACTTTTACACCGCCGGCGACGGTGTGCATCAATTATGATGGCCGGTGCACTGACCCGAGCAAGGCCAGACTCCTTCATTATGAAAACGGCAAGTGGGTTGACGTCACTACCTCAAACGATCCCATCAATCACATAGTTTGTGGACAGGTTAACAGCTTCTCCCTCTTTGCTGTTGAAGCGAGGGCAGTAGACAATGCGCCAGTGATAACAGGTGCTTCGGCAAGCCCGTCAGTGCTTTGGCCGCCGAATAACAAGCTGGTCGACGTGACGATCAACTACAGCTCTACAGATGACTGGAGTACACCCGTATGCCGGATTGCCAACGTGAGGAGCAGCGAGCCGATTACCAGCAAAGATTATTTCATCGTGGATCCCCACCATGTTCAATTGCTCGCTCAGCGATTGGGAAGTGGTAATGGCCGTGATTACGATGTTACCATCGCCTGCGTGGATGACATTGGCCAGTCAACCAGCCAACACGTTACGGTAAGCGTGCCTCACGATCAGGGTAATAAGAGTAATAAATAGGTAACTCCTCAGCACTCCGGCGGGATTAGTTGACGAGGGGAGGCTGCGGAGCCCGGTTGAAGGCTAAGGTGTCCCCCTTTGTTTAGGCAAAAAATAGGTCAGCCTAAGGTGAATGGTTCCCCCGGCTGCCAGTTGTCGACCATCGTGATCTCTGTTGCTGTTCATTGCCCACCTGGAGGATAGGGCAACACTGGGGAGCGACCCGAGCTTCAAGGTGGGTGGACATGCGGATGGGCAGGGCTCTCGGGCTCTGCCTCTCTTTCCCCATCATCTGGAGTCCCAGAAAAGCGTTAAACCCTGGGGGTCTGGGGGCCAGCCCCCAGGGAACAGTCTCAGGCCGAATGGACTTGACGAGGACTCTCGTATCCGAGGGCCTGATGAGGCCTGCGATCATGGTCGAAAATGAACCACGTTCGCAGCCCATCAATGCAGGCCGGTAGGTCCCCATAATCTTTTAGTGTAGACCTCCTCGTATTTGACGGAACGCCAGAGCCTTTCGATGAAGATGTTGTCGAAGACTCGACCCTTGCCGTCCATGCTGATGCGCATCTCCGCTAGTTGGAGCATGCCGGTAAACTCCCGGCTGGTGAACTGGGAACCCTCATCCGTATTGAAGATCCTGGGTTTTCCCATGCGCAAAGCCCTTTCCAGGGCCTCCATGCAGAAGTGCACATCCAGCGAGATCGAAGCCGACTAGCAAAGGACATGGCGGCTGAACCAGTCCATGACCGCCACCAGGCAGACCAACCCACGGCCTAGGCGGATGTAGGCGATGCCGCTGGCCCACACCTAATCTGGCCGGTCAATTTTGAGACCTCTGAGCAGGTAAGCAAACACCTTGTGTTGATCGTCTTTCTTGCTCAGCTTTGGCTTGGGGTAGATCGCCTCAAGCCCCATGAGCCTCATCAAGCGTCGAATGCGCTTGACATGGACCCGGTACCTCTGCTCGTGCAGCGGCACCTTCATCCCGCGGATTCCGTAGAATGGGGTGAGCGCGTACCGTTCGTCGATGCGGCGCATCAGATCAAGATCGACGCTCGCCACCACCTGCGTCTTGCAATACCAGCAGGAGCTCACATTGCCTCGCAACAGAGAGCACCGGATGATCGGGCTCCATAAGCATGCGTTTTCGCTCAAGAGGCAAGTCCAGACTCTTTTAAGGCAGTCCAACTCCACTTTCAGTTACCCGATCTGCTGGTACAGCACAGATACAAGGGCCTTTGGGGCCTCCGTGCGCTTGCGACGTTCGTCCGAGAGGACGTGCGGCAACCCTTCGATGGCCTGCTTTTTCCATTCGGTAATCTGATGAGGAGGCACCCCACATTCGCCGGCAATCTCGGAAACAGTCCGATGCCCCTTGATGGCCTCCAGTGCGATTCCAGTCTTGAACGCTCCGGTGAATTTGTTACGGCGATTCTTCATTTCAGCCCTCCGTTGTTCGTTTGTTACCATGGGCCGGGATCGCCCTTCCATCTTATTCAACGGTCCAGTTTTTGGGGTACACTATATTCGAAGGGATGGGGCTTTGGACGACGGCGGCTGATTGACTCCTCGAAAGCTCCTTTCTATAATCACGCCCGGCGCGGTCCGGGCGGCGTTTCACAAGGCTTCGCCGCTCGCGGGACCGGCTAGGTCCTGGCCCACGGGCGCACCGGGGGGCGCGTCATCATTTCCTGATGAATCCGTGCAAGGAGATTGAATTGAGCAAGGTGTTGATCATTGGAGCGGGTGGGGTAGGGGGCGTGGTGACCCATAAGTGCTGTCAGGTTCCCGAGGTTTTTTCCGAGATCGTGCTGGCCAGCCGGACCCTTGAAAAATGCGAGAAGATCAAGAGTCAGGTGCCGAGGCCCATCGAGACGGCCCGCGTGGACGCCGACGACACCAGCCAGGTCGTGGACCTCATCCGTCGCACGTCTCCCGATCTGCTGATCAATGTGGCGCTGCCGTACCAGGACCTCACGATCATGGACGCGTGCCTCGCCACCGGCGTGGACTACTTGGATACGGCCAACTACGAACCCCGGGACGAGGCGAAATTTTGCTACCAGTGGCAGTGGGACTACCAGGAGCGTTTCCGGGACCGGGGGATCATGGCGCTGCTCGGATGCGGGTTCGACCCCGGCGTCACCAACATCTTTTGCGCTTACGCTCTCAAGCACCATTTCGACGAAATCCATACGATCGACATCATGGACTGCAACGCGGGAAGCCATGGGCATCCTTTCGCCACGAACTTCAATCCCGAAATCAACATCCGGGAAGTGACCGCCCGGGGGAAATACTACGAAAACGGCGAATGGATCGAAACCGACCCGCTGTCCGTCCATCAGACCTTCGATTTTCCGGAGATCGGCCCCCGGGAAATGTATCTCATGTACCACGAAGAACTGGAATCGCTGGCCAAGAACATCCCGGGGGTGCGGCGCATGCGGTTCTGGATGACTTTCGGCCAGGAATACCTCACCCATCTGCGTGTGCTCCAAAACGTGGGGATGACGCGGATCGATCCGGTGCTCTACGAGGGGCGGGAGATCATCCCGCTGCAGTTCCTGAAGGCGCTCCTACCCGAGCCGTCCACCCTGGGCGAGAACTACAGCGGGAAAACGAACATCGGGTGCATGATCGAGGGGTTGAAGGACGGAAAACCCCGTAAATACTACATCTACAACGT
>CAZGQL010000092.1:9545-11890 GCA_964527905.1 uncultured Syntrophobacteraceae bacterium | reverse complement strand
ACAACGTGTGCGACCACGCAGCGTGCTACCGGGAGGTCAAGGCGCAGGCCATTTCTTACACGACGGGAGTCCCGGCCATGATCGGGGCGATGATGATGCTCACCGGTACTTGGCGCGGGAAAGGCGTTTTCAACGTCGAGGAGTTCGACCCCGACCCGTTCATGGAGAAGCTCACCATCCACGGCCTTCCCTGGACGGAGAAATTCCTCTGATGCCCCGTGTTGAAGCCCCGGGAATTCCGGGTCCCCTGGATCCCTTTGCCGTTCCGACGCCGTGCTACGTGGTCGACGAGGCGGCGCTGGAGCGGAATCTTCAGACGCTCGATTCCGTGCAGCAGCGGGCGGGGTGCCGCATCCTGATGGCGCTCAAGGGCTTCGCCATGTTCGGCCTCTTCCCCCTGATCCGCCGAACCCTTCACGGCGTCGCCGCGAGCTCCCTCGATGAGGCCCGATTGGGCTTCGAGGAGTTCGGTCGGGAAGTCCATGTTTTCGCGCCGGCCTTCCGGGAATCCGAGTTCGACGAACTGTGCCGCTACAGCGATCATCTGGTCTTCAACTCCTTTTCGCAATGGATGCGGTTTCGGGATCGTGTCGGGGCGTTGGGTAAGCGCATCCGCTGTGGGATCCGCGTGAACCCCGAGCACTCTGAGGTCAAAGTGCCTCTCTACGACCCCTGCGGCCCCAATTCACGTCTCGGGGTCACTCTGGCCAATTTCCGACCCGACCTGCTCGACGGGATCTCGGGGCTCCATTTCCACAACCTGTGCGAGCTCAACGCCGATTCCCTCCAGCGTACGCTTGAGGTGTTCGAGGACAAGTTCGGCCGCTACCTGGAAGGCATGGAGTGGGTGAATTTCGGAGGCGGCCATCACATCACACGGCCCGACTACGATGTGGATCTCCTCTGTGATTTGATCGAAGGCTTCAGGCGACGCTACCGGGTCGAGGTCTACCTGGAGCCGGGGGAGGCCGTTGCCCTGAACACGGGGGTCCTGGTGGCGACGGTGCTCGACATTGTCGACAACGCCATGCAAATCGCCATCCTGGACACGTCGGCCGCCGCGCACATGCCCGACGTCCTGGAGATGCCCTACCGGCCCAACATCATCGGGGCGGGACCGCCCGGGCAGCATGCCCACACCTATCGGCTGGGGGGCATGACCTGCCTGGCCGGGGACATCATCGGAGATTACTCGTTTCCCGAGCCGCTGCGGCCTGGATCACGCCTGGTTTTCCTCGACATGGCCCACTACACGATGGTCAAGAACAACACCTTCAACGGCGTCCGTTTGCCATCCATTTGCATCCGTCGGCTGGACGGTTCCATCGAGGTCGTCCGCTCCTTCGGGTACGAAGACTATCGCAACCGGCTTTCCTGACAGCCATCGTTCCTCCGCCCTACAATAGCGACTCTGCTGGTTCACCTTCATCCCCGCCTGCGTTCGACGGGGACGCAGGCGGTTGAAAGCCTCTGGATTCCCGACAGGATCACGCGGAGACGACGCTCCATTCGGACAGTCGTGTGTGCGGTGATCGATTCAAAGTAGTCGGAGCTGCGCTTCCACCCAGTCGATCACCGCCTCTTCCCGGGCGGGCTCAAGCCAGTGATAGTCCGGATCCCCTCGAAACCATGTGAGCTGCCGCTTCGCGTAGCGGCGCGTCTCCCGCTTGATGTCCTCCACGGCCGTCTCCAGCGGAAGCCCAGCCAGAAGGTGCTGGGTGAGTTGCCGATATCCCAGAGACCGCATGGGCTTGAGCTCCGGCCCGTATCCCCTCTGGAGCAGCCCGGCCACCTCCCCGAGAAACCCTTGTTCCATCATCGCATCCACGCGCCGGTCGATTCGTTCGTGGAGGTCTTCCCGGGAGCGGAAGAGGCAGATTTTGAGGGTCCGATAGATTTCCTGGCGGAACCCGTGGGCTTCCTGCCAGTCCGAAAGCCGCCGCCCGCTCGCGAGAAAGACTTCGAGGGCGCGTAGGATCCGCTGCCGATCGTTGGGGTGCAGGCGCGCCCCAAGAGGCGGATCGACCTCCATGAGCCTCCGATGGAGCCCCTGAATACCGAGGGTCTCCAGGTCCTCCAGCAAACGCCGCCGGACGGCCGGGTCGGACGGGGGCCCTGAGCAGATGCCACGGGTGAGCACCTTCAGGTAGAGCCCGGTTCCTCCCACTACGAGAGGGGATCGACCCGCTTGCAGGAGCCGATCGACGTGGGGCCGCGCGCATTCGAGGTAGCGAGCGGCATCGAACGGCTCGTCTGGAGCGACCAGGTCGAGGAGGCGGTGGACTGCCGCGGCCTGCTCCCGGGGGGTCGGCTTGGCGGTGCCGATGTCCATATATCGGTAGACC
>CAZGQL010000092.1:0-9510 GCA_964527905.1 uncultured Syntrophobacteraceae bacterium | reverse complement strand
ATTGGCGAGGGCGATGGCGAGTGAGGTCTTGCCGACGCCTGTAGGGCCTGCCAGAAGAATCAATCGGGGGCCAGATCCGGAAATGGGTTTGCTCCCATGTGGTTGCATGCCTGGTACCCCCTATCGTTCAGGTGAGCCGTTTTTGGCGTCGGGGCGGTTTAGGACCTTGACTGTGCGGGGATCGATGCACATGATGTTTCGAAATGTACCGTATGGAGGGAAACGACGCCATCATCCGGGTTCGGCGCTCGTCGATCGAGTCTCACTCGCCGATCGAAATCGCCCTGAAACGCCTTGTCGAGGAGGAGTTTATGCCAAGTTTGAAAGGGACGAAAACGGAAAAGAACCTCTTGACTGCCTTCGCCGGAGAATCCCAGGCAAGGAATCGTTACACCTACTTTGCCAGCAAAGCCAAGAAGGAAGGATTCGTTCAGATCGCCGCCATCTTCGAGGAAACGGCCAATCAGGAAAAGGAACACGCCAAGCGGCTTTTCAAGTTTCTCGAGGGGGGCGAAGTGAGCATCACCGCGGCGTTCCCTGCGGGAGTGATCGGTGGGACCCTGGATAACCTCAAGGCCTCGGCCGAGGGGGAGCACTACGAGTACACGCAGATGTACCCGGATTTCGCCAAAGTGGCCTTGGAAGAGGGCTTCGCGGAAATCGCCGACGTCTTCAAAGCCATCGCCGTGGCCGAAAAGCAGCATGAGAAGCGCTACCTGGCGCTCGCGGCCAACGTCCAAAACAACCGCGTGTTCAAACGGGATCAGCGCGTCATCTGGCGCTGCATCAATTGCGGGTACCTGCACGAGGGCGAAGAAGCCCCTGAGGTGTGTCCCGCGTGTGATCACCCGCGCGATCACTACGAGATCCTCTGCGAAAACTGGTAGGATCGGTTCCGTGACATGCCCCTCGCGCTGAGAATTCATCTTCCAACGGTCATGCCCATGGGAGTTCGTGATGCAACCGGTTGAAATCAAAAAGGATGTCTATTGGGTTGGGGCGGTGGACTGGAACATCCGCGACTTCCACGGGTATTCCACCCCCAAGGGAACAAGCTACAACGCCTTTCTCGTGATGGACGAGAAAATCACCCTCTTCGACACCGTCAAGAAGCCTTTCACCAAGGAGCTGATGCGCAACATCCGCAAGCTGGTCAATCCCAAGAAGATTGACTACATCGTGGTGAACCACGTGGAAATGGACCACTCGGGGGCGCTGCCCGAGATCATCGACGCCATCCAGCCGGAGAAGGTCTTTTGCTCCACCATGGGCAAGAAAGCGCTTCTGGACCATTTCCACCGGGAAGACTGGCCTTATGAGGTGGTCGGAACCGGACAGACGATCAGTCTGGGCAAGAAGTCGGTCCAGTTCATCGAAGTGCGGATGCTGCACTGGCCGGACAGCATGCTGTCCTATATTCCCGAGGACCAGCTCCTGATCGCGAGCGACGGGTTCGGGCAGCATTGGGCCACCTGCGAGCGGTTCGACGACGAGGTCGATCTGCCCGAGCTCCTGCGCCATGCCGCCAAGTATTATGCCAACATCCTGCTTCCCTTTTCGCCCCTGGTCCAGAAACTGATCGGGACCGTGCAGCAGATGGGGCTCAAGTTCGACATGATCGCCCCCGACCACGGGCTCATCTGGCGGACGAACCCCGCGAAGATCATCGAGTCCTACGACGTGTGGAGCCAACAGAAGTGCAAGAACAAGGCGGTCATCATCTATGACACCATGTGGCACAGCACGGAGACCATGGCCCAGTCGGTGGCCGACGGCCTGATCGAGCAGGGGGTCCCGGTCAAGATGTTCAACCTCAAGGTGAACCACCGCAGCGATGTCATGACGGAAGTGCTGGACGCCAAGGCCATTCTCATCGGCTCGTCCACCCTCAACAACGGCATGATGCCCGGCGTGGCGGACATTCTCTGCTACATGAAGGGGCTCAAGCCCGCCAACCGTGTCGGCGCCGCCTTCGGCTCCTACGGCTGGAGCGGTGAGGCCGTGAAGCTCATCACCGAGACGCTGCAGGAAATGAAGATGAACGTCATCGAGCCCGGCGTGCGGGTGCAGTTCGCCCCACGACCGGAGCATCTTGAAGCCTGCCAGGAGCTCGGCCGCAAGGTGGGCAAGGCCGTGCAGGAAGGCCTGGCCGGCTAGGGGGCCGATGAAGCCTGCTGAGTACACCTCCACAAAACCAAATGTATAAAGTGGAAACGTCATTCCCGCGAAGGCGGGAATCCAGTCTGCGAACGACTGGATTCCCGCCAAAGCTTGTCCCCGCCAGCACCAGGCGGGGAGCCTGCGGGGATGACGATCGGGGTTCGGACACCCATGTGTAAGGCGCCGTACTGAGGCGGCAGCGGGGTGGCTGGCGTTGGCTCGAGAGCCCGTCGCACTTCTACGGGACCAGCAGCTTCCTTCGGCGATAGCGGAAGGTGTGGTGGTTGAGACCGAGCAGCTGGGCCGCCCGGCTTTCATTGCCTCCGGTCCGCTTGAGCGCCTCCTCGATGTAGTGTCTCTCGACGGATTCCAGGGTGGCGGTGAGGTCGATGCCTTCGGCGGCCAAGGGGGGGAAAAGGGGGTTTTCCGTTTCGGGCTGGGGTGGTTTCGCCTCGACGGCAATTCCAAGGTCTTCGAGTTCGAGCTGCGGCCCTGTCCCGATCAAGACTCCTCGTTCGATCACATTCCTCAGCTCCCGGACGTTGCCCTGCCAGTGGAAGTTCCGAAGCGCGGCTTGAGCCTCCGGGCTGATGCCGGTGAAAGGCTTTGCGAACTTCTGACTGAATTGGGCCAAGAAGCGCAGGGCAATGGGGAGAATGTCCTCGGGGTGCATGTTCAGGGAGGGGACCTCCAGCCGGATGACCCCCAGTCGGTAGAACAGGTCCTCCCGGAATGAGCCGCTGGCGATCATCTTCATGATGTCCCTATTGGTGGCCGAGACCACTCTCGTTTGAACCCGCCGGGCCTTGGTCCCGCCCACCCGGTAGTATCCGCCGTCTTCCAGGAACCGGAGAAGCTTCGCCTGGGCCTCCGGGCTCAAATCCCCCACCTCGTCGAGGAACAGGGTGCCGTCCGCGGCCTCTTCGATCAGTCCTTTCTTGCCGCGCTCCCGTGCCCCCGTGAACGCCCCCCGCTCGTGGCCGAAGAGCTCGCTTTCGATGAGATCCCTGGGAATGGCGGCGCAATTGACGGTGACCATGGGGCCCCTCGCCTGGGGGCTATGGTGATGGATCGCCCGGGCGATGAGCTCCTTTCCGGTTCCCGTTTCCCCAAGAATCATCACGGGCGTGTCGGGGCTGCGAGCCACTTTCTTCACGAGGTCCAGCAGGTGCGTGATCTGCTTGCTCTGGGCCATCATGAACGGAAAGTCCTGGTCCAGGCATTGTTCCTGGAGGGAGGAAACCTCCTTTTTCAGCCGGAGGGTCTCCAGGGCGTTCTGGATGGTGACCTCGAGGGCGTCCATGTGGATGGGCTTCACCACGTAGTCGTGGGCCCCGAGCTTCATGCAGGCGATGACCGTTTCGATGTCCTCGTAGGCGGAGATCATGACGACGAGGATTTCGGGATGGAGCTCCCTGATCCGCCGGAGTGCCTCGATGCCGTTCATGCCGGGAAGGCCGATATCCAGGAGCACGAGGTCCGGAACGTCTTTCTCCAGGGCTTCAAGGGCTTCCTCGGCCGAAGGGAAGGCCTGAACCCGATAAACCCCCTCCAGGGCCGCCGTCACCCCCTCCCGGATGCTTCCGTCGTCGTCCACCACCTGGATCCGGTATCCCGCCGTCATGGTCCACCTCCGCCCTGAGTTCTCGACTCATGTTGCGCCGTGCTTCCCGGGATGGCGATCGTGAATTCCGCCCCGCCCCACCGGCTCGCGGCAAGCTTCAATGTCCCGCCGTGGTCCGCCACGATCCGGTGGCAGATGCTCAAGCCGATCCCAAGCCCATCCTTCTGGGTCGTGAAGAACGGCTCGAACACCTTTTCCGCCAGGTGTGCGGGGATCCCCGGTCCGGAATCGGCCACCCGCAGGATCACATGGCTCTCATTGACCCTTGAAGAAACCTCCAGTCGCTTGGGGCCGTCCCAGTCCCTGAGGGTGTTGAGGGCGTTGGTGATGAGGTTCATGAGGGCCTGCTGCAGGGAGGACGGGTCTCCCAAGCAGACCGGCGATCCCGACGCCAAGGACTTGGTGATTTCGATGTCCCCTTTGCGTAGCGTCGTGGCGCAGAGCTCGATGGAATCGTCAATGATGCGGTTGACCTCGACGGGAATGAACCGAAGCTGGGCGGGCCTGGAGAAGTCCAGCACCCTTCGGATGACATGCTCGATCCGGTTCGATGCGCCCTTGAGCTGGCGGATGATACCGGCCGACTTTTCCCGGATTTCCTCCTCCGAAAGGGCCTCGCTCCCGCAAATTCGATCCAGATTGGTCAGATGAATGTTGATGCCGGACAAAGGATTTCGCAGCTCGTGGGCAATGCCCGCGGTGACGCGCCCCAAGGAGGCCATTCGATCCTGCATCCCGAGAAGACGCTCCATTTCCTTGATCCGCGTGACATCGGTCATGTTGATCAGAATGGCTTTCCGGCCCCTGTAGCGCATGCCGGTTGCCACGCAGTACAGCCAGCTCAAGGCTCCGTTCTCACCGTCCCCGGAGGCCCGATGGTACCGGAAATGGATGTCCGCCCGCTCGGTCCGCTCGGACGTCAGATCGTCATAGAACGCCTGGACCGCTTCCAGGTCGTCCGGGTGAACCCCTTCGAAATCCACGCTTCGGCCCTGCACGAACGGACGTCCCAGGAGCCGCTCATACTCGGGATTCCCATACACCACCCTGTGGTCCTGGATGATGGAAATGCCCGCTGGGGAATTCTCGACGAGGCTTCGAAAACTCTCTTCGCTCCGCTGGAGGGATTCCTCCGCCTCCCTGCGCGCTTCCTCGCGCATCTGGAGGGATTGGGCCATCGTGTCGAAGGCGGAGGCCAGCCGATTGAGCTCCCCGTTCCCATGGCGCAGGCCGCTGCGCGCGGTCAGCTCACCATGTCCCAGACGGGATGCCAGGTCCAGCAGCGAATTCACATTGCGCATGACGAGCAGGTCGCCGAAAAGCCTGGCGCCGAGCAGAACCAGGAGCGTCACCCCGGCGAGGGCGAGGAGGTTCTTCAACAGGATCTCGTTCGACTTGGAGTGGATGCTCGCGAGGCTCATGCTTGCGAGCACGACCCCGCGCGGCTGCAGTCCCTTCAGGGACATGTACGCATGCAGGCGGGGAATCCCGTCGATGTCCACGGCCTCAATGTAGCCCTGTTCCTGTTGCGCAACGGTCTTGAGAAAATCTCTGTCCCGGAGGACTTTCCCCACCCACCGCTGCGGATAGGGGTAGTGGGTGATGACCAGTCCGTTGCGGTCGATCAGGGTGAGGGTGGTGTCGGGGGGGAGTTGAGCATGGGCGGCCAGGTCGGAAAACCCGCTCGGGATCCGCTCGGCGAAGATCACCTCGGAGAGCTCGCCCGCCGCATCGGCGACCAGCCGACTGTAGACGATCGCCGGAAGTCCGGTGCCTGGCTGAATTTCGTAGTCACTCTCGAAGTGCTGCCCGGCTTGCAGCGCTTTCCGGTACCGGGCTTCACCTGCCCCGCGCAGGGGGCCGGCCATCGGAATGGCGCTGCAAACCAGGTTGGCATGTCCGTCCAGCACTCCCAGGTTGACGAAGCCCGATTCCCGCAGAACCCGGTTGAGAAATTCCGGGCACCTGGACAGGTCCGCGCGGTCCAGGTCAGGATGCAGCGCCAGGGCCTCCAGCCAATGGGCGGCCCCCTCCGTCAGGGTCTCTTCTCTCGCTGCCATGAAGTGGAGGGTCCGGAGCAGGTCGCTTTTGGCTTCCTGAAGAGCCAGCTCGCGCTGCGTCAGCCCTGAATGCAGGATCACGCCGAAAGCCGGCACAACCGCAAGGAGTACTAGCGCGGTGAGTCGCGAGCGAAGGCTGCTGAGCACATGCATCATGGAATGCTCCGATACTGATTTTCTCTTACGTTCTTCAAAGTATACTCGACTTGGATGGGTGACAAGGCAGAGGTTGAAGAAGAAACCTTCACCCAGTCAGACGCACCCTCAGGGATCGTCGTTTCATCCGAGGCATCGATTTCGGAGTTTTTCGAATCCTGTTTCGGTTTTTTTCGAGCTATTGGGGAAAGGTTTCCGTAGGCAAAGACCGCATGAGGAGACAATCATTAGGATTTCTTGCCTTTTTGCGGCATCGGGGATCGGGCACATCTGTTGCTTCCAAGGGGATGAACGACGGCGACGCATTCAGTCCGGGAAGGAGGCGGGAAGATGCATGCACAGCCAGAAAGGTCCGGCAACAAAGTTCTGCTCATCGACGGCGATGAGCTCATAAGGGACGCCATGCGATCCTTTCTTGAGGCGAAAGCGTATGAGCTCACGGCCTGCCGGACCGTTACGGAGGGGATCGAGGCCCTCGGCCGCGGGGAGTTCGACCTCATCCTCTGCGATCAGTCCATGCCGAGCACGGAATGCTTTGCGTTCATGGCTCTTTTGGACAAGTCCCAGCCGTCCGCCAAACGGGTACTCATGACCAGCCCCAAGTCCCCCCCTCATCCCTCGGAGCTCACCGAGCTTGGAGTGGATGCCGTCATCGAGAAGCCGCTCTCGGTAAAAAGCGTCGAGGATTGCCTGGCCCAGGTCGCAGAAGCCTCTTGCGGCGCAGTGACGGGATAGATCGTTGTCCGTTTGTACTCACCAGGTCGCTCCGGCAGCCGATCCGCCCAGGAGGCCATCTGAGAGCTCAAGAAGGTTCCGGAGACCATCGTCCGACCCCCTTTCAGCGCACCCGTATGCCGCGGCATTCCAACCCTGATCATTCCATCCATCCGCTCCCATCCCCATGACCTCGAAGCAGGGTTCGAAGTTTTTCGAATCCTCCTTCGAGGTTTTGGGAACCATCGGGGGCATTCCCTGGTTCGAAAGAATCGTACGCAGCACTTAAGATGTGAATTCTACATCTTTTTCACGTAACGCGTTTTCATGGTACGTCCCTTGCTTGTGGGAAGAAGCTAAGTTGAAATACTTAGGGTGAAGCAATTTTAATCGGTGATACCATGTATCTCATGACCAGAAAAGAAGGGGGCCTTCGGGGTCCCGGTTGTACGGAATGGAAGGATTGAATCGGGTTGGAAACGCCACGAGCCGTGCAGGCGCCCCAATTCGGGAAGAGGAGGCTGGAGATGGAAACGCGAGGCTTGAACCTGAGCAGGCGAGAATTGCTGAAGTGGGGGCTCCTGGCGGGAGGCGTGAGTCTGTTCGGCTCCAAGGCGTGGGCCCTGTGCTTCGATCAGACGCCGATCCCGATCGGTGAGGCCATCAACGTCAACTGCGGGGCCAGCGACAAGCTGCCGCTCAGCCCCTTCATCCTGGACCCGTTCCAGGAAGAGCTTCCGGGCTCGCACCTCAATCCCTTGAACGCCCTCCGGCCGGGCTGGCGCAGGCCCGACGGCACGCTGGCTCCGAGGGCCCGGGATGCGTGGACGGTGAGGACGTCGCAATTCGGGCGCAACATCGCCCTGCCGCCCAGTCCCCTCCGCGGCCGGCAAGATGCCATGGGGTCCCGGCCACGCTCCTCGACGGACCCCCTGACCGGCGCGACCTTTGCGCTGCCCGAGGCGGGGACCCATCAACTTTGGACGAACGGCACGGGAGTGTCGAGCACTCCAGCCCTCCGGAGGCAGGGCTATCCGATGCGATCCCCGCTCCTGTACCACATCCGGCTCCAGGTCGGGACCCACCGGTTCACTTCGAGCCGGGTGCGGACCCTGGTCCCCTACATCGACCCGGTCAACGGGGTCATCCCCGCGGGCACGGTGGTGCCGCGCCTGCCGGAGAGCACCATCTACGGCTTCAACGGCGCGTTCCCAGGGCCCCGAATCAACGCCGAATATGGGAGGCCGGTCCTCGTGCGGTTCGAAAACGACCTGGACCTCAACCCCTTGTGTCTCGACCGCCAGGACTTCGGGGCTCCCGACTGGGCCTTCCTGACGCACCTGCACAACGGCCACACGGCTCCGGAGTCCGATGGTCAGCCCCACCACCTGACGGAAAACGATGGGGGGTACCTGCCGGAGCAGTGGGTCGACGATTTGTACCTCAACTGGCCCTGCGAGAACGATCCGACGGAAAAGCAGTCCTTCCTCTGGTTCCACGATCATCGCATGCACCACACCGGGGCCAACGTCTACAAGGGCATGGTGGGACTTTACCCCATCTATGACCCGGTTCTGGACCCGGGCGACGAGCGGAGGGGCCTCCGCCTGCCGGGTCGACGGGTGAACAACCTCGATGGGACCTTCGACGTCAAGTACGACATCCCGATGGCCCTCTACGACGTGGCCCTCGACGACGGCGCCATCCAGCACCAGGACGTGCACATGGTCACTTCGGGAGGCGGCCCGGCCTGTGGGAGCGTCCATCCTGAATGGTGGGGCAAGCAGTTCTTTAAGCACTATCCCAATCAGGGGTTCGTCGGGGACATCTTCACCATCAACGGAGTGGCCTATCCGGTGCTGCACGTCTACCAGCGGAAATACCGGCTCCGCTTCCTGGACGCCTCGATCTCCCGGATCTACCAGCTCTGGCTCATGCGGTCGGTGAGCGGTCCCCAGGCGGCCCCCGGGACCAAGGGGCAGTGGACCCTCCCCGACGGCCAGCAGTGCATGCGCTTCACCCAGATCGCCAACGAAGGCGGACTCCTGCCCGCGCCCATCGAGCGCAACTCCTTCGAGATGTGGCCGGCAAAGCGACGGGAAGTCGTCGTCGACTTTACCAAGTACCTGGACGGGTCGCCGACCAGCCCGGGCGACGTGATTTACCTGGTGAACACCCTGTCCATGGTGAGCGGACGGCTGCCGGAAAACTACCCGGACGACCCGAATCAGCCCAAGACAAAATCCACCAAATGGGTTCCCATGATGAAAATCGTGATCGTGGGTCCCCCGCCCGAGCGGGACTTCAGCGTCATCCCCAGTCGACTGCGTCCGATGCCGACGGCCCCGACGGAGGCTCAAATCGCGGCCGTGCCACACCGGAGCTTCAGGTTGGAGCGCGGCAGCAGCGCCTCGCCGGAGACCGAATGGCTCATCAACGGCCTGGAATTCGACCCGCTGAACCCCCTGGCTTTACCCAGGTGGGGCACCGCCGAGGTCTGGACCCTCGCCAACGGGGGCGGCGGCTGGGTCCACCCGATGCACATCCACCAGGAGGAGCACCGAGTCCTTTCCCGCAACGGGGTCTCCGCGCCGGACACCCTCCACCCGGACGACACCGGCAAGGAGGACGTGATTGCGCTCGACCAGGGCGAGTCCGTCATGGTCTGGCGCAAGTTCCGGACCTTCAGGGGGAAGTATGTCGCGCACTGCCACAACCTGGCCCACGAGGACCATAACATGATGTTCGGGTGGACCATCGTGTAGACGCTCCCCGTGCGGGCAGCAGCGCTCCGGT
>CAZGQL010000091.1:10637-17623 GCA_964527905.1 uncultured Syntrophobacteraceae bacterium | reverse complement strand
GGAATTCCTTGCGATCTGCAAGGCGCCTCAAAACCAACAAACTCAAAAACCAATTAATATTCACTGGTTAATGGCGTCCCAGGGTGGCATGCCGATTGCCTTTCGTGGAGTGGCGAGGAGACAAACATGCTCGGCATCAGACAGAAGCTCTCATTGGGATTTGCCGGACTGCTGCTGATCCTGGTCGTGATCGGCGTGCAGAGCATCACCCTGCTCAGCGTGCTCGGGCATTCCATCGACGTGATCCTGAGGGAGAACTACCGAAGCGTTCTGGCCAGCCAGCAGATGCGGGAAGCGCTCGATCGACTGGACAGTGGCGCCCTCTTCACCCTGCTGGGGGACATGGACCAGGGGGACGAGCTGATCGCGCACAACCTGCCGGCCTTCGAGGCAGCCCTTCAGACCGAGCTCAACAACATCACCCTGCCGGGCGAAACGGAAAAGGCGCGACTCGTCCAGGAGCTTTTCACCCGATACCGCGCCGTCCTGACCGAGGTCCGGGACGCCGCAAGCCCCCTTGGCGAGCGGCGCGAGGCGTATTTCAGCCGACTGCTTCCCCTCTTCCACCAGATCAAGGACGCCGCGGACAGCATCCTGCACCTGAATCAGCAGAACATGATCGACGCCAACGACCGGGCCCGGGCGACCGCGGCGAGCGCCAGGCGGCGCATGCACGTCCTCCTGGCATCCGGAGCCGTCCTGGCGGTGCTGTTCATTCTTTTCACCGGGCGCTGGGTCCTTCGGCCGATCAACCGCCTCATCCGCGTGACCGATGAAATCCGGCGCGGCAACCTGGACGTCGTGGTCCAGAGCGATTCCCACGACGAGATCGGCCGGCTCTCCAGCGCCTTCAACGAGATGGCTTCGAGTCTTCGCGAGCTCCGAAGGAGCGACAGAACCCAGATGGTGCGCATCCAGCGGTCGACCCGGCAGGTGTTCAAAAGCCTTCCGGACGCCGTGGCCCTGATCGACCTGGACGGGAAGGTCGAGATCTCCACGGAGGCCGCCTCCGAAGTGTTCGGCCTCAAACCGGGTATTCCGCTGCGAAGCCTCGGCTTCGAGTGGATGGAAAGCCTGCTGGATGAGGCTTTCAGCAAGACCGGGACGGTGGAAGCCCGCCCCAATCAATTCGTTGTTCAGCGCTTCATCCGGGGGGAAGAGCACTTCTTCCGCCCGGAGGTCGTCCCCATCCTGGACGGGGACAGGATTGCCGCAGGCCTTGTCCTGGTGCTCAAGGACGTCACCCAGCACCTGCACCAGGAGGAGCTCAAGCGAGGGGTGATCGCCACCGTTTCCCACCAGCTCAAAACGCCGCTCACCTCCCTGCGCATGGCCGTCCACCTTTTGCTCGAGGAAAAGGTCGGACCCCTCACGCCCCAGCAGACGGAGCTTCTCCTCGCCGCACGGGAGGACAGCGAGCGGCTGCACTCGATTCTCACCAGTCTCTTGAGCATCAGTCGCATCGAATCGGGAAAGATGAAGATGTCGTTTCGGGCGGAGTCGCCCCGGGCCATGGCCCTCGAGCTCGCGGAGCCCTTCCGAAGCACCGCCAGGGACCAGGGCATTGTCTTCACGGTCGACATCCCGGAGGACCTGCCCCAGGTCCTCGCGGATACGGCCCAAATCGGGCATGTGATGACGAACCTGCTTTCCAATGCGCTGAAGCACACCGCTCCGGGAGGGGAAATCTCCATTTCCGCGGTGGCCGACGAACGTATGGTGCGCTTCACGGTTTCGGACACGGGGCGGGGAATTCCGAGGGAATATCTCGATCGCGTTTTCGAGGAGTTTTTCCGCGCCCCCGGCCAGGAAACCGGAGAAGGGGAAGGCCTGGGGCTGGCCATCGCGAGGGAGATCATCGAGGCGCACGGCGGAAGCATCGAGGTCAGGAGCGAGGAAGGCAGGGGCAGCGCCTTCACGTTCTCCCTGAGACAGGTGGAAGACATCGTGCAGGACGGGAGCACCGGAAGCGAAGGGAGACATGAGTCATGATGGACACGATCCTGGGCGTTGTCGGATGCGCCCTCATGGTCTACCTGTTTGCCGCCATCATTTGGCCGGAGAAGTTCTAGGGAGGAAGACCCAGGAAGGAGGCGCTCGATCCATGGATGGTTTCGGATGGATTCAACTGGTCCTGTTTGTCGCGGTGCTCCTCGCGCTCACGAAGCCTATGGGGGTGGCCCTGCACCGCGTGCTGGACGCGGAAGCAAGGCCGTTCCTCGCGCTGCCGCTGCGGCCGCTTGAGCGACTGCTGGTCCGCCTGCTCGGCGTCGCCCCCTCAAAGGAGCAGACCTGGGGGCAATACGCGGTCTCTCTGGGGGCCTTCAGCCTGGTGGGGTGCGGGTTCACCTATGCGATCCTGCGCCTGCAGCCCTTCCTTCCGCTCAATCCCCAGGGGTTCGGGTCCATGAGCCCGGATCTTGCCTTCAACACGGCGGTCAGCTTCACCACCAACACCAACTGGCAGAGCTACGGGGGCGAGAGCACCCTCTCCTATTTCTCCCAGATGGTGGGGCTGGTGTTTCAGAACTTCGTTTCGGCGGCCACGGGGATCGCGGTTGCCGCGGCCCTCATGCGGGGCATCGCTCGCCACTCCGCGCAGACCGTCGGCAACTTTTGGGTGGACCTGGTGCGCATCAACGTGTACCTCCTGCTGCCGCTTTCGGTGCTCTACGCCCTCTTTCTCGTCTCCCAGGGGGTGATTCAGAACTTCAGCCCGTACGTCACCGCCGAGACCCTCGAAGGCATCCAGACGTTGTCGACCCCGTCCGTGCAAGCCATCGCCCAGGGGCCTGTCGCCTCCCAGGCCGCCATCAAGATGCTCGGGACGAACGGCGGTGGATTCATGAACGCCAACGCCGCCCACCCTTATGAGAATCCGACGCCTCTATCCAATTTCGTTCAGATGCTCTCGATCTTTCTCATCCCGAGCGGGCTCAGCTACACCCTGGGGCGCATGGTGAAGAGCCAGCGCCACGGGTGGGCCGTCTGGGTCGCCATGGCGTCGCTGTTCCTGGTGGGAGCGCTGGCGACATGGTCTGCCGAAGGAGCCGGGAACCCCAGGCTGAATGCGCTCGGAGTGGAGGCTTCCGACGGCGGCATGGAGGGCAAGGAGGTGCGTTTCGGCATATTCGGCTCCGCCCTCTTCGCCACCCTCACCACGGACGCTTCGTGCGGCGCGGTGAACGCCATGCACGATTCCTTCTCGCCTTTGGGCGGCCTGGTTCTGCTGCTGAACATCCAGCTGGGGGAGGTGATCTTCGGAGGCGTTGGGGCCGGCCTTTACGGAATGATCGTGTTTGTGGTGCTCACGGTCTTCCTGGCCGGGCTGATGATCGGACGCACGCCGGAGTACCTCGGAAAGAAGATCGAGGCCTACGATGTGAAAGCGTGCGCCATCGCCGTGCTGACTCCCATCTTCTTCATCCTGGGACCCGCCGCCTGGGCGTCGGTCAGCGCGTGGGGCCTTGCGGGGCTCAACAATTCCGGACCCCATGGCCTGAGCGAGATCCTCTACGCCTATACCTCCGCCGCGGGCAACAATGGCAGCGCCTTTGCGGGCTTCGACGCCAATCGTCCCTGGACCAACATCACGCTCGCCATGGCCATGCTCGCCGGGAGGTTCTTGGTCATCGGGCCGGTCCTGGCCCTGGCGGGAAGTCTGGCGCGCAAGAAGCGGGTTGCGCCGGGCGAAGGAAGTTTCCCGGTCTGGGGAGGAGCCTTCATATCGCTCCTGGTGGCGACCGTTCTCATTTTGGGAGCGCTGACCTTTCTCCCCGTCCTCTGCCTCGGTCCCATCGTGGAGCACTTCGTGCTGCACGGGTCCGGGCAGCTGTTCTAACCCGACGCGGCGCCTGATCCGAGCCGTCTCGCCGGAAACCGCCCCACGGACGAGATGGCGTCCGCCGCCGCAAAGGCTTGAGGAGACACGGAAGCCATGGCTCGAAAAGCCCATTCGCTCCTTGACCGAGAGATCCTCTCGGGTGCCGTGCGCGAGTCCATCTTGAAGCTGGACCCCCGCTCGATGGCGAAAAACCCGGTCATGTTCGTGACCGAGGTGGGGGCCGCCCTCACCACCGTTGCGCTCTTCTTCGGGACGGGCGGCGAGCCCGTCGGATTCAGCCTGCAGGTGACGGTCTGGCTCTGGTTCACGGTGCTGTTCGCCAACCTTGCGGAGGCCCTCGCCGAGGGCCGCGGCAAGGCCCAGGCCAACACGCTTCGAAGCACCCGCACCCAGACGATGGCCAACCGCCTGAATCCCGACGGCTCCCGGGAGACGCTTCCCGCGGAGAATCTGCGCAAGGGCCAGGTCGTGCTCGTCACGGCGGGGGAGACCATTCCGGCGGACGGGGAGATCGTCGAAGGGGTGGCGACGGTTGATGAATCCGCCATCACGGGGGAGTCCGCTCCGGTGATCCGGGAAGCGGGGGGAGACCGCAGCGCGGTCACGGGCGGGACCAAGGTCCTCTCGGATTGGATCAAGGTCCGCGTGACGGCCGACCCGGGGGAGAGCTTCCTGGACCACATGATCAGCCTGGTGGAGGGCGCCCGGCGTCAGAAGACCCCCAACGAGATCGCCCTCACCATTTTGCTTTCGGCCCTGACGATCATTTTCCTGGTGGCCATCATGACCCTCAGGCCCTTTGCCATCTATTCGAACGTCCCGCTTTCGGTCACCGTGCTCGTCGCTCTGCTGGTCTGCCTCATTCCCACCACCATCGGGGGCTTGCTCAGCGCCATCGGAATCGCGGGGATCGACCGCCTGGTCCAGAAAAACGTCTTGGCCATGAGCGGCCGGGCGGTGGAGGCGGCAGGGGACGTCGACGTGCTGCTCCTGGACAAGACCGGCACCATCACCCTCGGGGAGCGCCAGGCTACGGAATTCCTGCCCGCGGCGGGGGTGAGCGTCGAGGCGCTGGCCGACGCGGCCCAGCTCGCATCCCTTGCTGACGAAACCCCCGAGGGCAGGAGCATCGTCGTGCTCGCCAAGCAGTATGGGCTCAGGGGGCGTTCCATGGCGGAGACCGCTCAGGCCCGTTTCCTGTCGTTCACGGCCCAGACCCGCATGAGCGGAGTCGATTTGAATGGACGATCGATCCGCAAGGGGGCTCCCGACGCCATCCGGGACCTCACGGCCCACCCCTTTCCGCCTGAAATCGACGAGGCCGTGCAAAGGGTCTCCCGGGCCGGAGGAACGCCCCTTGTGGTGACGGAAGGCGAACGAGTGCTGGGCGTCGTGCACCTCAAGGACATCGTCAAGGGAGGTCTCAAGGACCGCTTCGAGCGCTTCCGGGCCATGGGCATCCGGACGGTGATGATCACTGGCGACAACCGGCTCACCGCGGAAGCCATCGCCGCGGAAGCGGGCGTCGATGACTTCCTCGCCGAGGCCAGGCCCGAGGACAAGCTCGCGCTCATCCGCAAGGAGCAGGCCGCGGGACATCTGGTGGCCATGACGGGGGACGGCACCAACGACGCCCCGGCCCTCGCCCAGGCCGACGTGGGGGTGGCCATGAACACGGGGACCCAGGCCGCCAAGGAGGCGGGCAACATGGTGGACCTGGACTCGAACCCCACCAAGCTGATCGAGGTCGTTGAAATCGGAAAACAGATGCTCATGACGCGGGGGGCCCTCACCACCTTCAGCGTGGCGAACGATGTCGCCAAGTATTTCGCGATCCTGCCCGCCATGCTCGTCGGGGCGTTTCCGGTCATCGCCCCCCTGAACCTGATGGGGCTCGGCTCGCCCGCCAGCGCGATCCTGAGTGCCGTCATCTTCAATGCCCTCATCATCGTGGCGTTGATCCCGCTCGCGCTGCGCGGCGTGCGGTTCCGGCCCCTTGGGGCGGCGCAACTCCTGAGGCGCAACCTCCTGATTTATGGACTGGGTGGCCTGGTGGCCCCCTTTGTCGGCATCAAGTGCATCGACCTGATCGTGAACGCCCTGCGAATCGTCTGAGGCACGCGGGCGCGAAGCCTGCCGCCGCGTGCCCTGCAAGATAAGGAGCCTCCCATGAGGCAATCGAACGATCCTCCCGTTTCCCCTTTGAAACAGTTCGGGGCCGAGCTCCGCGTCTCGCTGGTCGCCACCCTGCTGCTGGCCGGCCTGCTGGGGGGCCTCTATCCGTTGACCGTCTGGCTCCTGGCCCAGGGCCTTTTCCCCCGGCAAGCAAACGGGTCGCTCGTCTCCCGCGAAGGCAGGGTTGTGGGGTCGTCCCTGCTGGCGCAGGGGTTCTCCAGCTCCGCCTCCTTTCATCCCCGGCCCTCGGCGGCGGGTGACGGCTATGACGCCACCGCATCCGGCGGGAGCAATCTCGGTCCCACCTCCCGGAAGCTCATGGAGACGGTGCGTGCCCGTGTGGAGCAATACCGCGCCGAAAACGGATTGACGGAGACAGATCCCGTGCCCGCCGACGCGGTGACGGCCTCGGCGAGCGGCCTCGACCCGCACATCAGCCCGCGAAACGCCGCCCTACAGGCCCCCCGCGTGGCCCGGGCCAGGGGCATGAGCCTCGAGGCCGTCCGCCGGAAGATCGAAGCCCACACCGAGGGGCGCGACCTGGGATTCCTGGGCGAGCCGCGCGTGAACGTGCTCGAGCTCAACCTCGATCTGGACCCACCGCGATGAGGAAGCTGGGCCATGGCTGAGAACCGAGCCGACAGTTTCCTGCGCATGATCCGCCGCTCCCAACGGGGAAAGCTCAAGATCTATCTCGGATATTGCGCCGGCGTCGGGAAAACCTGGCAGATGCTCGAAGAGGCCCACCGGCTGAAACGCGAGGGCATCGACGTTGTGGTGGGCCTGGTCGAGACCCACGGCCGCAGGGAGACGGCAGCGCTCCTCGATGGCCTGGAGATCATCCCGCGCCGCCGCGACGTCTACCGCTCCATCGTCGTCGAGGAAATGGATGTGGACGCCATCCTGGCACGCAAGCCCCAGGTCGCTCTGGTGGATGAGCTCGCGCACACCAACGTCCCCGGCAGTC
>CAZGQL010000091.1:0-10582 GCA_964527905.1 uncultured Syntrophobacteraceae bacterium | reverse complement strand
CACGTGATCACCACCCTCAACCTCCAGCACCTGGAGAGCCTCTATGACACGGTGGAGCGGATTGCCGGGGTCAAGGTCCGCGAGCGCCTGCCCGACGGCGTGGTCGCGGACGCGGACGAAATCGTCAACGTGGACCTCACGACCGAAGACCTGCGAAAGCGCCTGGAAGAAGGGAAGATTTACGCGACCGAGCGGATTGAAACGGCCCTGGCCAACTTCTTTCGGAAGACCAACCTCGAGCAGCTGCGCGAGCTCACGTTGCGGGAGATGGCCGCTCAAATCGATCTCAGAACCCGGGAGGCCGGCGAGCCGGAAATCCCCGCCACGCCCGATCAGGTCATGGTGTGCCTGAGCTCGCGCGGTCCCGACAGCGAGTCGCTGCTGCGCTACGCCTCGCGCCTTGCCGGAAGGCTCAACCGGGACTGGTACGCGGTCTACGTTCAGGTCCCCTCCGAAGGTCCGGCCGTGATCGATGCGCAAACGCAGCGCATCCTCTCGGAAACCCTGACCCTGGCCCGACAGCTGGGGGCCATCGTGTTCACCTACAAGGGGGAAGACGTTGCCGACACCCTCCTGCGGTTCGCAAGGGAATACCGGGTCGGGCACATCGTGATCGGGAGCCCGGGCCCGCTGCCTTTCTGGAAGCGGCTACTGGGAAAAAGGGATGTGGTCCGGCGCCTGATCGAGAAAGCCGGCGGGATCACCATCGTGGTGCTCGACACGCGCCACCGCGCAGCCACGATCCCCGGGAAGGAGAGCCCGTCATGAACGCCGGATGGGGCCCGGAGGATCATCCCGGCGATCGCGCCCATTCCAGGGTCGCCCGGAGCCCCTCTCTCAATCGAGTCCGAGGGTTCCAGCCGGAAACCCGGCGGAAACGCTCGACCTCGGCCACCGAATGGCGGATGTCCCCTGGCCGCTCGGCGAGAAACTGGGTGGGTTCGCCATTGCCGGCCAGATCGTTGATCACGTCGGCCAATTGCGCGATCGAGGTTCGCTCCCCCGTCCCGATGTTGTAGATGCCGTGAGGCACGGGGGGGCCGGCCCCGTCGAGCCCAGCCGCCCGGACATAGGCGGACACCATGTCGCCCACGTAGATGAAATCGCGGGTCTGTCCCCCATCCCCGAAGATCGTGAGCGGCTGCCCGGCCAATGCGCGGTCGACGAAGCGGGAGATCACCCCGCTATACGGGCTGAGCGGGTCCTGCCGTGGACCGTAGATGTTGAAACAGCGTAGCGCGACCCCGATGGGGCTCGACCCCACCCTGCGGGAGGAAAGGTACTTCGATCGACCGTACGGGCTGAGGTGCACGGTGTCGTCGGTGGCATATTCTTCCCGGATGGGAAGCCGCGCTTCCTCGCCGTATTCGGCGGCGGATCCGGCAAAGAGGAACGACCGAAACCCCAACTGGACGGCCTCCTCGAGGAGGCGCTCCGTGGCCGTCCAGTTGACGGCCACGGTCTCGTCGGGATGCTCCACCGAATACGGAACGCTGACCACGGCGGCCAGGTGGAAGCAGTGCCGTACCCCCGGGTGTCGCTCGCTGAGCTGGGCGAGGAGCCCCGGTTCCGTGATGGAGCGCTCGTGGAAGGCGAAAGACGGATGATCCCTGAATCTCGCCATGTTGCGGGGATAGCCCGAAAAGAAATTGTCCACGCCGATGACCCCGTGCCCCAGGGACAGCAGGCGCTCCGCAAGATGACTCCCCACAAACCCGGCAACGCCGGTCACCACACAAACCTCTCCCATGGCGTCCTCAGCCCCTCCCATTGGCTCTTGGCCCCTGCGTGACCCAATCCGGGCAAGCGCTCGCCCACCCGATCCCCTGTCTCATGCGCCGGCGCCCTTGGCCTTATTCAGCATGGCGATCGGCTTGGCGAGCTCATGAACGTTCCGGTGGACCGCGGCGAGCCCGCCTCCGGGCATGCCCAGCATCAGGTGGCAGGCATCGAGGGCCGACTTGATCCGACAGCCCAGCCCGAGAAAGGTGATGTTGGGAACGCCCTGGACCAGCGGCAGAACCGTGATGTCCGCGCAGCCGCCCAGGGCTCCGCCCGACTGGGGCAGATCCATTCTCCCGCCCTTTTCGAAGTTGAGCGCGTATAGGAGCCACATCACTTGCTCACTGTTCGCCGTAAACACCACCACCTGCGGCGGGGCGGTGAAAGCGGAAAGGGGCGCGATCAGCACCGCGCGGGTCGTTCCCTTTTCCAGGTAAAAGGATTCCTTGATGGTCTTCTCGGACGCCTCTTCCGAGCCGTACAGCCCCACGCCGTATTTTTCCAGCACGCCGTCGTCGAGGAAGGCTTCGGGAGACTCCTCGAACCCGAGGACCGAGGTCCCCAATTTGCAGCCCATCTGCTCCCTGCGGAGCAAAAACGTCGCCCCTTTGCCGGCCAGTGCCACGGCCTGGCAGTAGCTCTTCAGATTACCCTCATGGAAGGCGAGGGTCCCCGGAAGATCGGCGTCGTTCGCGTAGAGCGAGACGCCCACCGGGACATACTGCAGATCGAGTGCGCGCGTCAGGTCACTGGAAATGGTTGCATGATCGGTCATTAAGCTCTCCAAGCGTCTGTATGGAACAAGAGCACGCTCCCCCAAAACGCCTCGCACAGCCGACGGCGATCGGCCGGCGTGGCACAATGCTCAACAGGGGGATCCTTCGGTCTTGGGCGCATCCGCCGAAAGGCTCCTCGTGCGGATCCCCGAGGGAAGCACCCGAACAAAATGGAAAGGGGGCCCCACATCGTCGTCCATCTCGGACAGGTCGCGGAGAAACCTCTCGAACATCCGCTCGACGGCCTCAGGATTGGCCTCGGCGGGATCGAGACGGCTCAGGCGATATTCAAAGGTCACCTGCCGCGGAATCGTCGCCACCCGCCCGATCTCGATCGCATGCAGCGGGTCAGAGGTCTGTTCCGAGGCGAAAAGTCTCACGTCCACGGACGGTTCACCTCCCTCCGTCTCATGAATCCCGGCCACGATCACATAGACCCGGTCGAGGTGCGGCTGATCGATGGACGGCGGATGCTTCTTTTTCAAAGCATCCGCCAGGGGCTTGAGAAACGGAAGTGCGGCCTCGGCGGCCAGATCGACGTCGTTGAGGCCATGTCGGGCAAGATGTTCCCCCAAGCCTTCACAAAGCCAGATGCCGTAGCCGGCTCCCCCCGTAACCAGAATGACATGGGGCAGCGGGTGAAAAATCTTCCGCACTTGCAAATGTTCGGCCGGCTCGTCCCCGCCTGAGGAGAAGGCCACCGCCCGGCTATCGGTGGCGAGCACGATTCCCTCCGTCGTCCGATGAATCAGAATCTGCGTCATGAATGGCTCCTCCACCGCATCAACAGGCCGAACTGCACCTGAAGTCCTCTTGTCTCCAGGAAGGACGTGATCGTTCCCCTTGATGGATCATGCTATTGTGTTACACTGCATCGGCGCAAGAAAAAAGCAAGCACTCGCCGACTCCACCCCGGCAAAGGCGCCGCGTTGGGTGTAGGCCCACCAGACGGAGGTTTCCCCGCAATCCATGGTTGTTCACCGGCTGTCAAGCGTTGAGGTCCTCCCCCGCCGACTGGATCGTTTCTTCGTCGGGGCCCTTCTCCTGCCCTGCGTACTCACCCTGCTCCTCCTCTCGACCGGCTGCGGTCCCCGCAAGCTCGTGGTCACTCCGGAATATCCCCCCGACGAGGGCTGGACGGAACGCAAGTTGAGTCCGAAGGATCTCGATCACCTCGTCAAGAAGCACCCGGACCTGGACAAGAAGCAAATCCTCGAGATCCTGGCCAGGCTCAACATCCGGGACCGAGACTACCTCGAGGAGGACATCGCCAAAGGCCGGAAGCTCAAAGTCCCCAATGACATCGCCTTCTACCGGACCTGGACGCCCATGCCGGACGAAATCCCGGAGACGTCGCACCTGCCGAAGCTCATCCTCGTGTCGAAGGACATCCCATTCATCGGGTGGTATGAAAAGGGACGCCTCAAGGACGACACTTACATCTGCATCGGCAAAAAGGGGGAATGGACCAAGGCCGGAACGTACAAGGTCGAGAACAAGGACGCGGAACACATTTCGGCGAGCTACAAGAACGCCTATGGCAACCCGGCACTCATGCCCTGGGCCCTGCGCATCTACGGGCACGTTTGGATCCACGCGGGCGACATCGAAAAGGCCCTTTGCTCACACGGCTGCATCAACTTGCCGATTGCTCCGGCCGAACGCCTGTTCAACTGGGCGGAGGTGGGAACGCACGTCCTGGTCCTGGAGTCTCTGAAGGAGTTGAAGCAGGCCGTCAAGTCCTTGCCGCCTCCCCCGAAACAACCCGTAAAACCGGCATCACCCGCCCCCACCACTCCACCCGCCAAATCGACTCCGAAGCCCGCGCCGAAGCCGGTCCCGAAAGCAAAGTCCAAGGCTACCGCTTCGTGACCTGTCGGTTCATTCTCTCGTTATTCCGCCGAGAGCCAATCGGATGCGTTCATCCACATAGGCATCCAGGGCCGCGCGCAACCGCTCCTTTGCGTCGGCCAGCCTCTGACCCCGCTCCCAGCTGACGGAAAAGGCATCCCCAAACTCTCCGGACAGCCCGCAGTCCCAGTCGGACCCCCCTCCCGTAGATTTCACGTCGAAAACCTCTCGCGCGCTCGCATAGCTTTCGATGGCGTTCAGTAGCGATTCAAACAGCATGGGTGCTCCTCCGTCTCGGGGATCAGCGGGGCATGGACGCGAGCTTCTCATCGATGTAGTGGGCGATGAGCGTCTCGTACTCCTTCCCCAAGTAGGACCGGTACAGGACCAGCTCGTATTTCAGACGGTTCCAATAGTCCAAGAGCGCCGTGCGATTGTTCATGGCGTTGATTTGCTGATAGCTCGCCGCCAGGAACTGGCCCCGCAGCCGTGACCGGTGGGTCTCGATGGCCTCCTGCAGCGCGAACTGCTGCTCATCGGTCAATTGCAGCTCGGACACCCTTTTGCGGATCGAATCCAGCACCTGGTGGAGCTCTGTCAGGTCGTCCAGGTTTTCCAGCTCTTCCCGCATGGCTTTGACGATCTCATCGTTGATTCGGACCGACTGGGCCCAGAACACTTCCTGAAGCTCCCGCTGTAGGATCTTGGTATCATAGGGAAGCCTCTGCATGAATTCCTGAATCAGCCGTTCGTGGTGCTGCGCCAGCTCCTCGTGGGTCCAAATCCCCCTGAGGGACTGCGCCATGAGATTGAGCTCCTCGGCGTCTTCATACCCAACCCGAAGCGCTGCCTCCCGGCTTCCCACCTCGAATCGAATGGACCCGAACAGGTGGGGCGCCGTCAAGGAGTCCTCGCCGCCCGCGCAGCCCTCGGGCAGTCTCAGCTCGCGCAGCAGCGTCCGGATCACCTGCTGTCGCCTGACGATGATCTGGGTGAGGGGGCGAAAGCTGATGAGGCCCCCGGCACTCTGGATC
Organism: uncultured Syntrophobacteraceae bacterium; assembly: GCA_964527905.1. Classification (GTDB taxonomy): domain Bacteria; phylum Desulfobacterota; class Syntrophobacteria; order Syntrophobacterales; family Syntrophobacteraceae; genus CALBZH01. The sequence continues at coordinate 5,139 of CAZGQL010000091.1, read as the reverse complement.
CCGAACTGTCGGTGGTACCGCTGGCAGGCGGCCAGGAGCAGCTTGAGGCACTCCTCGTGGTCCAGGAATTTGGCCAGCGGGAGGAAATCGTAGATCCGAAGGGCACCTCCCAACGGGTCGAGGCAGAAAAGCAGGTAGGACTTGGTGGCTGTCTCGAGTCCGGCGAAGGCTTCCAGGAGCCTGACGGCGGCGAACAGCTGCTTTTCGAAGGTCACCACCCCGATGCTCTTGAGCTTCTTCCCTTTGTAGATGAATCGCACGGGAGTCTGGCGCTCGTGCATCTGGACATCCCGGAAGTCCACCCAGGCGAGGCCCATGAGGCGGAACAAGCGCTCCAGGGCGGCTGTCCTGCGACCGTGCCGCAGGGCTTCGTCCCCGGCTTCTTCCTCGCTCAGGCCGCATTCTCCGACGGCCGGCTCCGGAAAGGCCTGCAGCATCCCGGGGGAGAGCGGGTGTTCCTCGAGCAGTGCCCGGCCTCTCTCGCGCAACCAACGGCGCAGGTACACCGCCCAGTCCTCCCCAGCCTCCAAGACCTCGAGTGCTAGAGTTCGATGGCCGAGGAACGCATCGAGCAGGTCGCCCACCATGATCCCTTCTTGAACGGCCGCGGCAGCCAGGATGCCGTGGAGGACGAAAACATCGAGCAGGCGGCGATCCCCATATTGCGTCAGTCTCGCCAGGGCCGAAAGGGGCTCCTCGCCCTGGATGATGTGCCCCCCGAGGCCATGATGACGGACAAGCAGCGTCGCGAGTCGCACGACTTCGGGTTGCAGCTCGTATCGTTCCAGGACCCGCGCCCGCTCCAGGATTTCCGCCCCGCGCTCGGCATGGGTCCATCGCTCGGCGAGAAGCGGGTCAAAGGACCCGTGGGACTCGATCTTTCCGATGTCCTGAAATAGGAGGGCATAGGTGAGGGCCTCGCGCAGGAGAGGCTCCGATTGAATCGAAGCCACCAGGTTTTCCAGCACATCCAGCTGAGCGTGGGTGGCCCCGGTCCCTTCCTCGGCGAGGGGGCCGAACTCGAACTTGGCGAGTTGATAGTAAGTGTTGTTGTCCTGAAAACCGTCTCGATCCCCGGCGATGAGCGCCTGGAACTTCTCGAGACCCCTCATGACGTACATCCCGACCGATTGGGGCTGCCGCGTGGGCCAATTCTCGACGAGGCGCCCGAAAGAGTGGAATTCGGGCACGACCAGCCGCAGGATCTCAGGGCAGTACTTGGCGAGGACGCTGAGGGCATCGTGGATCTCTTCGGAGACGAAAACCTGGCTTCGGAGGATTTTCCTTAAAGAGGATTCCAGCCGTTCGATGCGCGTATCCCAAGATTCCACTCCGCCGGCCCGATCCAAGAGTTCGCACTGGACCATGCACCCTTCTTGGCGCAGATAGGCATGAAAGGTTTCCAGCTCCGAGAAGAGGCGCTCCATTTCCTGAAGGTCCCGGAGGGACATCGCCCGGAGACGCTGGGACTCCAGGCGGTTCACCAGGACCTCGAGCTCCTCCAGCCCCTGTTCCACATCCACGAAGGAGATATCCAGTGCCTTCGTCTCCGGGTTGCTGACCAGGCGAATGCCCGTGTCGAAGATGAAGGCGGGCCGACCCAAAGCCAGGGTTTGCTTGGTATCTTCCAGAAAAACCGGATCCAGTTTTCGCACATCGACTTTGAGCAGGGACTCGCGGATCTTGGCGATGCGCTGCTCGGTGCGCTGATCCGAAATCCCGGGCAGCATCGGGTTGAAATTGACCACATGGCGCTCGGCGACGTTGACCGCCACCCACACCAACATGAAACCCGCCCGGGCGCCAATCCTAGGAAGCAGATGGCCGGTCCCGTGAAACTCGGTTTCCAGAAAACGACGGAACAACTGGGATTCTCCGAGCAGGTGATCCCCCATGAACAGCATTTTGAACTGCTCGGCCGTCCTGGCAAGCTCCAGCACCTGCTCGAGCTGCCGCAGACGCTCCTCCTGGTGATCGCAGGCGACGTCCTTTTCGCACTGCCCCTTGGAGAGGAAATCCTGCCAGGAATCCAGGAACTCGAACAGGTTGAACAGTTTCATCATTTCCCGGATGGCCTTGTTCTGAACTCCCCCCAAGGCGCTGATGCGCAGGTCGTGCAGCCGATCCCAGTCCAGCCGCGGCTCGGTGGCCACCAGAATCGCATCGTCGTAGACCCGGTACAACTCCTTGATCTGGTCCGCGGTGAACGTGTCGCCGAGCGCCGCCACGATTTCCGCCACGCTCATGAGGCGACACACGCGCAGCAGATCCAGGATTTCCTGATATCGGCCTCCCTTGCCTTTGTCGGTGACAGGCTTGAGCGTTCGGGCGGGCAGTTTGCCCAGGGCCACGCGGCTCATGGTGGTATGCCCGACCACGATGAGGAACAGCTCCCTCAGCTGAGACGGAGAAAACCCGTGTTGGGCCAGTTTGGGAAGGTTTTCGAGCACGGGGGTGTGCGGCCCCTCGATCCGGTCCGGATTGAGCAGATCCCTTACCCGCTCGAGCTTCGGGATCTGACTGATCAGTCGCATCACGCCCTGAAAATGCTCGTTCCTCCCCCGGAACGGATTGCTCAACCGAGCCCGTTCCAGTTCGGAGATCTTGGGAAAGTCATGGTCCCTGATGCGCATCAGCACGTTCAGAACCGTGAGTACGTACTGGAAGCTGTTGCGGTACGCAGCCACGAGGGGGAGGCTGCAGCCGGCCATGCCCGAGTGGCGCACATCCTCCTCGAGGGCGCTCACATCGATTTCCGGGGGTCTCGGCCGCCCCACAAATACGAGCAAGCTGTCGGGAAGCGCCTCGTCGACCTCGAGCCGGCTCTCCCAGTATTCCGTGTGCTGTTTGGGAGACTTGCTCCGGAGCTGGATGATGCTGAAAAAGGGACTGAATATCGTCTTCCAGAGCTTTTCGGGGGTGGTCACCTGGGATTGGGGGAGTCTCAGGTTGAAGCGCCGCAGCCGATTGATTTCGTCGATGGTCAGGTCTTCGGGGCGTCGGTTTCCGATGAGCTCGCGCAGGTGCGGCTCATCGAAGCCGAAGCGCGACAAATAGTAATGAAAGTCGGAAAGATGCACCTCCATGGGACTGTCCACGGACTCCGCCGCATAAGGAGCCCGGGTATGGTAAATGTGAGCGAACAGCAAAAAGGACTTGAGATCCTCTTCCCGACGAAAGCGGACCTGGCAGGTCCGACCATCCTTGGGGACCGGGGAGTTCGCGAGGACGATGAGCTTCCCGGAAGGTTCGAGGACGTCAAAGATCTTTCCGGCAAGGTAAGTGGCGTAGTTCTGCATCCGTTGTCGGTTGAGGGGCTTGAGGCGCAACGGGGTGAGGTTCTGTTCGAGGATGAACTCAAAAATGTCTTTGGGCAGAATGACGATATCGAGAGGGATGCGCCACGACCTGAGCTTTTCCAGCGAATCGAAGAGCATGATTCGATGCGTGGACAGCCGCGCGGTCAGTTCATGGGCGAGCAGATCCTCGCTGCTGGTAAGCAGTCCGATTTCGAGCCGCTCCGTCCGAGTTTCCCAGATGTGCCGAATGATCAGCTCGGCCACCTCGTCGGCCTTCGCCTTGATTTCTCGCAAGGAATGCGCTACCAGCGTGATGGGGATCAGAAAATAGCGTCGCCCTTTCCGACTGAACCGGATGAGCAGACTGAGCTTCTGATAGATGGTGTTCAGCTGGCGGTGATGCGCTCCGATGGCGGCTTCGTCGTCGAAATCGATCGTTTCCAGAAAGCGCAGATCGGCATCCCCGAGAGCGCTCTGCTCGGCCAGCCCAAGCCCATAGGCATTGCCCCCCAGGCGGCTGGGGAGAAAGCCGGGATGATCCTCGGATGCGAAGGTCCCCATGGGGACGTCCTGTGGATCGATCCCGAAACGTTCGTAGTCCATTGGACTGATGAGGCGAAAGAAACCTCCCCAGTGCTCGAGTCCCTGGGCATCCACTGCGGCGGAGTCATCGGTCATGGCGCTTTCCGGAAGCTCGTTGAATTGACTGGATGTTTGAACGGTCCTCATGCTGATGGTACCAGGAATCCTCAGTGAAGTCGAACCAAAGCGTCTTCGAGCCTTCTCTGGTCTGGTTGGCCCTTCTCGGTGGAGTCGGGCGTTTCCCGGTTGCCGCCGGAACCGCCGCGACACTCCTGGTGGGTATGCCGGCCGCATGGGCAATGAGCGCGATCCAGCACCCCATGTGGATGGGTGGTCTGCTTGCGGCCTTCTTGCTGCTGAGCTGGGCGGCCTGCGCCGCCGCCGCGAGGAAGTTGGGGCGGGAAGATCCCCCGGAGGTCGTGGTGGACGAACTTGCCGGGTATCTCGTCACCATGTTCGCCCTCCCCGCGGATGGGTTTTCCCTCTTCATGGGCTTCGTGTGGTTCCGAGTGTTCGACATTTGGAAGCCCTGGCCGATCCGCTGGGCGGACGCCAGGGTCCCGGGCGGGATCGGCATTCTGCTGGATGATCTCCTGGCCGGTCTAGCCGCCCATTGGGTGCTTCGAGCCATCCTGAGCATCTGGAGTTGAATCCGGGGGTAGTGCGGAAGGAACACACCCGACAGGCGATGGACGGGGATCACCCAATTTCCGCCCGTAGGATCCTTCGAAATCTCATTCGCAGGCGGAACATGACGAGAAAGAACAGACAGGAGGCGACTAGCGCCGTGGCATCATAGGCCAAATCGACCGTCGTGGCCGTTCGGCCTGGGACGAAGCTTTGGTGGATTTCGTCGGAAACGGCGTAAAGAAGACCGCTGCTGACGACCGTCGACGTGAAAAGCCAGGCCCCTGCGCGCCGAAGCAGGGGGTAGCAGCAGCAGGCCAGCAAGAAGCCCAAGGTCGAGAATTCCACGAGATGGAACAAATCCGTGTTGACGGTGACTTGAGCCCCGGGGTAGCTGCGGGACGACAAGGCATAGATGAACAGGGCGTATAGCAGCATCGGGACAGAGCGAAGCCAGCGCGCCAGCGATTCACGTGGGTTCCACCGGGCGAAGGAAATCGCGATGCCAGCGCCCGACAGCAAAATCGCGATGGGCAACGCCGTTTCCCGAAGGCCGAGTCGGAACCAGTAAGTCACCCCGATGGAGCCCAAAGCTTGTGCGAGGAACAACAGTGCGATCCACCACCAGGAG
>CAZGQL010000090.1:0-17638 GCA_964527905.1 uncultured Syntrophobacteraceae bacterium | reverse complement strand
CCTGGAGGTCGTCCTCCTCCTCCTCGAGGGGCTCCTCGCCTTCGGCCGGGCCTTCACGCACCAGGCGCACCTGCTGGTCCGAGTCGACGATCTCGATGTCCATTTCATCGAAGATCATCATCATGTCGTCGAGCTTCTCCGGCGACACGATGTCCTCCGGCAGCGCCTCGTTGACTTCGTCATAGGTCAGATACCCCTTTTCCTTTCCGACCGTGATCAGTCGCTTGATGTCCTCCATCTCGGGTTTCACAAGAGTCGGATCGCGTCGTGGTTTGATGTCTTTATCCGTCATTGTCTCCTCTTCCCCCTACACGCCTTCGGATAGCCCCCTGGTCTTCCTCTTGCACTCATGAAATCGCCGAAGCTCGGCCAGAATCTTCAGGACCCGCCCCGAGTCCCCTTCCGACTCAGCCCGCCGCAAGGCTTCGGTGAGCTCATGGAGTTGAAGCGACTTGCTGCCGCCCTCGCACAAAGCCGCCACGTAATCACGCATCTGCACCTCCGGCTCCTCCAGTTCCAGAGGTTCCAGCAGGAAGCGGGTGAACAGGTCCCTGTGACTCTCCTCGGTCAAGCTCTCAAACACGGACGAGGCGTCGAACGAGCCTTTCGAATCGCGATCGGCGGCCAGCAGGGCTTCCGCTACCGCTCGAACCGCCTGGTTCTGAAAATGACAGACCGCCCCCGCCGCCTCGACCTCCCTGATCAAAGCCGGATAACGGATCATTAACCGAAGAATGTTCTCTTCCCGGGAACGGTCTTGATCCAGTCCTCGGGGAGCCCGTGCCGCCCGGAATCCCTTTGGCCTCACGTCCCCTCCGCCCCGTTGCAGCTCGAGCGTCAAAGCCCCCTCGGAAACCCCGAGCCTCTCGGCCACCATCCGAACATATTCCGACCTCTGAATCAACTGACGCGTCCCGAGCACAACGGGTTTCACCCGGGCAAGGACACGACCCCTCCCGGCTGCGCTTCCATCCCAATCCCGCAGGGCCCGCTCCACGGCGTACTCCCCAAGGTCCCGCCGTTGTTCGAGCAGTCGCTCGAAACCATCCAGCCGTTCCCGTCGCAGGAAGTCATCGGGATCCATTCCGTCTGGGAATCGGACGCATGTGGCGATGACGGCTTCCTGCTGCAGCAGCGGCAGCGCCCGCAGCATGGCTTGTTCGCCCGCATCGTCGCCATCATAGGCCAGGACCACCTCATCGGCCATTCGCGCGAGAAGCCTGGCCTGCTGGGGAGTCAGGGCCGTTCCCAGCGTGGCCACCACCCGCAGAAAACCACAGGCGTGAAAAGCCAGCAGGTCCATGTAGCCTTCGACCAGCACCACCTGGCGCACCGTCTTGCAGGCTTCTCGGGCCCGAGCCAGCTGATAGAGCAATCTTCCTTTATGGTAGAGCACCGTCTCGGGACTGTTGAGGTACTTCGGCTCGTAGTCCCCCCCTGACGATGGACTCGAGCCCTCGGCCGGCTGGCGCCCCTCCTGGGCAAGGGTTCGCCCACCAAAGGCCACGACTCGGTTGGTTTCGTTACGGATGGGGAAAATGAGGCGGTTTCGGAAGCGGTCGAACAATCGGTTCTTGGAGCTTCGGGAGAGGAGTCCCGTCTTTTCGGCGAGAAGGAGGTCGAACCCGCGCTGTTCCAGAAAGCCGAGCAACCCGTCCCAGCGGGCCGGTGCATACCCGAGCCGCTCGGTCTCGACCACCTCCGCAGGCAGTCCGCGTCGCACCACGTACTCCCGCGCGACCTTTCCCTCGGCACTGAGGTGCAACTGCTCATGGAAAAAGGTCGTCGCAGCCTCCATGATGCGGAACAGCTCATCGCGCTCCCGGCGCGAGGCATCGTCCCGCCCCCGCCCTCCAACCGGCTGGCGGTCGTCTTTGGGCAGCACCACCCGATATCGTTCGGCAAGCCAGTCCACAGCCTCACCGAACGAGAGGTTCTGGTGCCTCATCACGAAGGACAAGACATCGCCCCCGCTCCCACAGCCAAAACAATGATAGAATTGATTGTTTGCATCCACATGAAAGGACGGCGTCTTTTCCTGATGGAAGGGGCACAGTCCCACGTGGCGGTTACCCACGCGTCTCAGGGGGACCACGCGGCCCACCACATCCAGGATGTCGACGGCTTCCTTAATCAGTTTGGCAGCTTCGGATAGGCCCACAGGCTGACCTTGGCTCCTCTCTGTCGCCGGTCCCAGTGTCCAGGCCCCGTAGAGACCCAAAATCGGTGATTTATATTCGCTTGGATCGTGCAAATCAAGTGGGTGTTGGAAAACCCTTGGGATTGCCACCGCTGCCCGGTTCCCGGGTCGGGACGGGTCGACGAAGTGCGGCCGACCGTGTGCGACCTTTCAGGATGATCAGGCCATGGAGGCGAGCTTTTGCTTCACGATGGTTTGGACCTGCTGGCCGTCCGCGCGACCGGCCACTTTCGGCATGAGAGCTTTCATGACCTTTCCCATGTCCCTGGGGGACGTGGCGGCCGTCTCCCGGATGATTGCCTCCACAAGGGCCTCGAGTGCTTCAGGGCCCATTTGCTCGGGTAAGAATCCCCGAAGGACTTCGATTTCCCCCTCTTCCTTGAGCGCCAAGTCCTCGCGTGACCCGGCCCGATACTGCTCGGCCGCATCCCGGCGTTGCTTGATCTGGGATGCGATCAACTGCTGAATCTCAGCCTCCCCGGGCATGCGGCGAAGCTCCTTCTCCTTCACCTTGATGACCGTAAGAAGCATCCGAACGGCGTCGCGTCGCGTCTCGTCCCGCTCGCGGATGGCGCCCTTGAGGGCCTCTTCAATGCGTTGGATCAGATCCATGGCGTCCTCAGCGACTTGGGGTGGACCCTCCGCTTCGGGCACGGCGCGCCAACGCAATGGCTTCCCGAAGGTCCAAGGTCCCGTTGTAGATGGCCCGACCCGTGATCACCCCGAGGAGACCCATGTCGGCCAGAGGCAGCAGGACTTCGATGTCCGCGACGGTGGCGACCCCTCCGGACGCGATGACTGGAACCGTCGTGCTCTCGAGGAGCCGTCGCGTCGCCTCCACATTGACCCCACTTTGCATACCGTCCCGGTGGATGTCGGTATAGATGACGGCCGCCAGAGGCACCGTGGAAAATCCCTCCACAAGGGTGCGCACGTCCGTGCCTGTTGTGACCTTCCACCCTTCGATGGCCACCTTTCCGTCCCGGGCGTCGATGCCCAGAGCGATCCGCGAAGGATATCTCTCGCAGACCTCTCGCAGCAGCGCGGGCTGCTCCAAAGCAACGGTCCCCAGGATCACGCGCTCGACCCCTGAGCCGAGATATCCCTCCACCGTTTCCATGGTGCGGATCCCTCCACCCACCTGGACGGGAATCGACACCGAGCAAGCGATTTCCAGGATCAGGTCGCGGTTTTTCGGAGTTTTCGTAAAGGCGCCATCCAGATCCACAATATGGAGCCACTCGGCGCCTTCGGCCTCCCAGCGCCTCGCGACCGCCACCGGATCGTTCCCGTAAACGGTGGAACGGTCCGGGTCTCCTTGCATGAGGCGGACGCACTGGCCGTCTTTGATGTCAATGGCCGGAAAAACGATCATGTTTCACCTGTTCAGCGATTCAATGGATGCGGCGTCACGAAGGAGTGCCCGTAGGGAATCGGGAGGCTTGATGACCCGCCGGTCTGACGTCACGCAAACGTGAACGGTGTAGCCGGTCGCCAGGACCTCGCCCGCCCGAAAGATCTCATAGTCGAAGCGCAGGCGCGCCGGACCCGAGAAGCGGAAATCCGTCGCCACCGTCAACACGTCATCGTAGAAGGCTGGCTTCCGGTACTCGCAGTGGGCCTCGATCACCGGCAGATATACGCCTTCGGCTTCCAGCTGGCGGTACGTCGTTCCACTGGAGCGGAACCATTCGGATCGGCCGTACTCGAACCATTTCAGGTAGTTGCCGTAATAGGCCTGCCCCATGGCGTCCGTGTCTCCGTACAGCACTCGGAACTGGGCCTGGACGAGCATGGGCTTGCCGGTGTCTTCATCCCGCCGGGGTGTTTCCCTCACGCAACAGTCCTCCCGTCATGGGGACGGAGTCCTTCCCAGGAGCAGGTCGAACAACGCCTCGCCGCTGGACAGATGCAAACCGGCCGCCCGTGCCGAAGCCTCGCAAAAGGATGCCGATCCATCGGTCCCCGAGCGGCGCGCCGAAAGGTCCGACACCAGCAGGAACGGCACCGGGTCGGCCACATGGGTGCGCTTCTCAATAGGTGTCAGATGATCGGTCACGATCAGGAGCCGTGCTCCTGGGTAGTGCTCGAGACCGGAGACCACGGGAGCCACCACCCTTTCATCGAACGCCTCGATGGCCTCGATCTTCTTGGCCAGGCTTCCCTCATGTCCGGCCTCATCCGGAGCCTCGATGTGCACGTAAACAAAATTGCCGGACTCCAGGGCCCGGAGCGCCGCTTCCACCTTCCCGGCGTAGTTGGTGTCCAAATATCCCGTGGCGCCCGGAACGGCGATGGGATCCAACCCGGCATAGACCCCAAGGCCCTTCAGCAGGTCGACCGCGGAGATCATGGCACCCGTGAGGCCCGCCCGGGCTCGCAGGGTCGGCATGCTGGGGGCCCTCCCCTGCCCCCACAGCCATACCGCGTTGGCTCGCCGGTGCCCGGCCGCCGCCCGCTTCACGTTGACGGGGTGTGATGCAAGCAGTTCGGAAGACCTTGTGATAAAGGTCTTCAGGACGGGCTCCGTGTCGTAGACCGCGGCATAGTCCTGCACAGGGCGGCCCGTGATGTCGTGGGGAGGCGTTGTGGCAAGATCGTCCCGGCCGCCCGCCCAAACCAGCAGATGCCGATAGCTGACTCCGGGATAAAGGCTCAGGGGAAGCCCGGCGGTCGCGACCTGAAGCGCCGCAATGATCTCCCGCGCCTCAGGCGTCGTGATGTGCCCGGCCGAATAGTCCCCCATCAAGGGGCTCCCATCGGCCGGATCGAGGGTCACCAGGTTGCAGCGGAAGGCCACATCACGCGGGCCCAGGGCGATGCCCATGCTCGCGGCCTCGAGCGGGGCCCGACCCGTATGGTAGCGCCTGGGGTCATAGCCGAGAAGACTCATGTTGGCCACATCACTTCCCGGCTCCATCCCCTGCGGAATGGTCTCGAGGGTTCCCAGTCGGCCGATCGCCGCCAAGCGGTCCATGACCGGTGTTCGCGCGGCCTCCAGCGGCGTTCTGCCACCCAGCTCGGGCAGGGGGTAGTCCCCCATGCCGTCACCGACAAGCATCACATACTTGCGCCCTTCTGTATTTCGTTCCGACATGGCTCTCGGCCGTTCGAATGGTGCTCGATTGAAAAAACCACGATGCGTGTGTCTTCAAAACGAATGTGCCGGGCAACATCCCCCTCGAGGGATTCAGGGGGGAGTGCGAGGCGATCTGGACACCACTAGGGCGTTTCATTCCCGTGGCGGTTCTCGATACGGATGAGCTGCGTCTGGCCCAGCACGACGTCGAGTCGGCTCATTTGCGCAAGTGCCTTCTGGACGTCACGTTCGCGCGCCTCGTGGGTGAGCATCACGATGGGGACCGCCCCCTGCGTTTCCCGACCCTTCTGGATGACGGCGGCAATGCTGATGTCGTTCTCACCCAGGATCCCCGATATCTTGGAAAGAACTCCCGGCCGATCCACGGCGGCAAATCGAAAGTAGTAGCAGGTTCGAATATCCGCAATGGACTTGATGGTGAGATTGCGGAGTCGATCCTGCCTGAAGCCTAAGTGCGGGACCCGTGCCGGCGTGTCTCCGGCAATGTCCCGGGCGATGTCCATGAGATCCGAAACCACCGCGCTGCCGGTGGGCATCATGCCCGCCCCGAGACCGTAGAGCATGATGTTGCCTACGGCATTGCCCCGAACGTGCACCGCGTTGTAGGCGCCGCGCACGCTCGCCAGGACGTGCTCACGCGGTATCAGTGTGGGATGCACCCGCAGCTCCACCCCATCGTCTGCATCCCTCGCGATCGCGAGCAGCTTCAGACGGTAACCGAACTCCTCGCCGAACTGAATGTCGAGGGGATCGATCCTCGAAATGCCCTCGGTGTAAACCTTATCGAACTGAATGGGAGTTCCAAAGGCGATGGCGCCCGCAATGGCCAGCTTGTGGGCCGTGTCAATCCCCTCGATGTCAAGGGTGGGGTCGGCTTCCGCGTACCCCAGGCGCTGAGCCTCCTGGAGACCCTCGTTGAAAGAGAGACCATCCTCCGTCATTCGGGTGAGAATGTAGTTGGCCGTTCCGTTGAGGATTCCGTAGATGGTTTCGATCCGGTTCCCGGCAAGGCCTTCCCGCAACGCCTTGATAAAAGGGATGCCGCCGGCCACGGCCGCTTCGAACCCGATGGCTCGACCACTCCGGCGCGCCGCTTCGAACAGCTCGTCCCCCGCGTGAGCGATCAGCGCCTTGTTCGCGGTGACGACATACTTTTTCCGTTCCAGGGCTTGCAGGATGATCCGCTTGGCCGCCCCAAGTCCCCCGATGAGCTCGATGACGATGTCGATTTCGGGATCGTCGAGAATGTCCTCGGCACGAGCCGTGAGCATTTCCCGAGGCACGTCCACCGGTCGCGGCCGGGTCAGATCCATGTCCGCCACGCGAACCAAATCGAGGGCCCTGCCGAGGCGGTCCTGGATGAGTGCCCGGTTCTCCCGAAGCACCTGGATCACACCGCACCCGACCGTCCCCCAGCCAATGAGCCCTACTCGAATCGAACCACTCATGCTCCCTCACATTCCCATGTCTACATCAAGACCGGCAGCTCCGGGCGCGTCCGATCCCGGCAAAGGAAACCGGCCGCCGCGGGCGTCCCCGCCAGGTTCCCGCGATGCCGGCCCGAAACGACCTGAATCGCGCGCTCATTTGTTCTGCAGGGCCTTGCGCAAGCCGCGGATGGCCTGTTTGGTCCGCATTTCGTTCTCCACCAGGGCAAACCGGACGTATTCGTCACCGTAGGAGCCAAACCCCAGCCCGGGCGAAACCGCCACCTTCCCCTTCTCGATGAGATACTTGGAAAACTCGACGGACCCCATGTGCCGGAATCGCTCGGGGATGCGCGCCCATACAAACATGGTCCCCTTGGGTTTCTCCGTCGGCCATCCGATGCGGTTGAGACCGTCGACCAGGACGTCCCGGCGGGAACGGTACACGTCCACGATCTGGCGGACACACGTCTGATCGCCGTTGAGGGCCACCGTGGCCGCAATCTGGATGGGCTGGAACACCCCATAGTCGAGGTAGCTCTTGATGCGGGTGAGGGCCCCGACAATCTCCGGATTTCCCACGCAGAATCCGACGCGCCACCCCGCCATGCTGTAACTCTTGGACATGGAAAAGAACTCGACCCCCACATCCTTGGCCCCCGGCACCTGCAGGAAGCTCGGTGCCTCGTAGCCGTCAAACGTCAAGTCCGCGTAGGCGAGGTCGTGGATGACGAGGATTCCGTTTTCCTTGGCAAAATCGACGATTCGTCGAAAGAAGTCCAGATCCACCACGGTCGTGGTCGGGTTATGCGGAAACGAAATGACCATCAGCTTCGGCTTAGGCCACGTCTGCTTCATGGCTAGCTCGAGGTCCTCCAGGAAATTCCGGTCGCTGCCGATGGGGATCGACCGGACGTCCCCCCCCGCGATGATGGCCGAATACGGGTGGATGGGGTAGGTGGGGTTGGGTGCGAAGACCACATCCCCGGGACTGATGAGCACCAGGACGAGGTGAGAGAGCCCCTCCTTGGCCCCGATCGTCACCACCGCCTCGGATTCGGGATCGATGTCGACGTCGTAGCGACGCTTGTACCAGTTGGCGATGGCCTCCCGCAGCTTGGTGATGCCACGGGATGCCGACTCCCGATCGTCGGGCGGCTTTCGGGCCGCCTCCACCAGCTTGTCGATGATATGTTTCGGCGCCGGAAGGTCCGGGTTTCCCATTCCCAAATCGATGATGTCGTCCCCGGCCCGGCGTTTTTCCATCTTGAGCGCGTTCACCTGCGCGAAGACATAGGGCGGCAAACGATACATGCGGCTGCATTGGGCGATGTTCAGATTCATGGCTCCTACCCCCTTGTTTTTTGAAGGGAAGAGGATAGCTTAGCCCCCCCCTGATGTCAAAACTTTTCAAGATTGCTGGGAAATCCCTTGAACAGGCATCGAGCGTTCTGCTAGATTTATCGCGCTCATCAACAAGGAATTCCAGCAATCACCCCGGATCACACTCGTTTTCCATCGAGCGCGCGATTTCCGGACAGAAGGGTGGCGCATGAAGCAGGTCGTACTGGGCACAGCGGGACACATCGACCACGGGAAGACCTCCCTCATTCGAGCGCTGACAGGGATTGACACGGATCGCCTCAAGGAAGAGAAGCTGCGTGGCATCACCATCGAGCTCGGTTTCGCACACATGGTGCTCCCCAGCGGGGAACGCTTGGGGATCGTCGACGTGCCGGGCCATGAGCGGTTTGTCCGTCACATGGTGGCCGGCGCCACGGGAATCGACATCGTGGCCCTGGTCATCGCGGCCGATGAGGGCGTGATGCCCCAGACGCGCGAGCACATGGAAATCTGCCAATTGCTCCGCGTGAAAAAGGGCCTCGTCGTGCTCACCAAGACAGACCTGGTCGAAGATCCCGAATGGATCGAGATGGTCAAGGAGGACGTCACGTCCTTCCTCAAGGGCACCTTCCTCGAAGGCAGCCCGATCATTCCGGTATCCGCCGTTAAGGGCGAGGGGCTCGAGGAACTCAAGCAAGCCTTGGACGTTTTGGTGGCGGAGGTCGAGCCGCGCAGCACCGAGGGCGCCTTTCGGCTTTCGGTGGACCGCGTGTTCACCATGCGGGGCTTCGGGACGGTGGTCACTGGAACCAGCCTCTCGGGAACCTTGCGGACGGGCGACCCGGTGACGATCTATCCTGCCGAGCACAAAACCAAGGTTCGCGGCCTCCAGGTCCATAACCTCGAGGTTCAGGAAGTGTTCCCTGGACAGCGTACCGCCATCAACCTGCAGGGGATCGAGCGGCTGCTCATTCAGCGCGGGGACGTCATCGCGACCCCAGGAGCCCTCGTGGCGACCCATATCGTCGACGTGCACCTGGCCCTCCTGTCCTCGGCGCCACGGCCCCTGAAGAACCGAGCCAAGATCCGGTTTCACACGGGAACGGCCGAACACCTGGGCACCGTCATTCTGCTCGGGGGCGATGAAATGCTTCCAGGCGAGGAGGGTTTCGCGCAGGTGCGACTGGAGCAGCCCATCGCGGCCCTGCGCGGCGATCGGTTCGTCGTGCGCTCCTATTCCCCCGTGCAGACCATCGGGGGCGGGACCATCCTTCACCCGCTCCCCCGGAAGCACAAGGGCCAGGACAAACGACTGGCCAACCAGCAGCTCCCGGTGCTGCTCGAGGGCGATGAGCCCAGCATCATTTTGTGGCATATCAAGGACGCGCTCTGGGGTGGCATTTCAGAGGAGGAGCTCCGAGTCCGGGCCAACGTCCCGCCCAAGCCCCTCGAACGCACCCTGCAGCAGTTCGTGAGCCAGAAAAGGGCCATCCTGTATGACAAGGACAATCGGCGGCTCGTTCATCCCGAAACCGTCGAGCAGCTCCAGGGGATCATCACCGAAACCCTGGCCGCCTATCATCAGAAATTCCCCCTCAAGACCGGCATGCCCAAAGAAGAGCTGGCGGCACAGCTGCCCAAGCCCGTCGACGCGAAACTTTACAACTACGTTTTACGCCGCCTGGCCGAACAGGATCGGGTGGTTCAGGAGATGGAGTGGGTGCGACTGACCACCCATAAAGTGGACCTGACCCGGGAAGAGGAAGCCATCCGGCAGAAGATTGAAAAGGCCTTCCGGGATGCCGGGCTGCAACCCCCGTTCTTCAAGGAGGTCGTCGCCAATTTGGGCGGAACCCCACGCCAGCACCAGGACGTGCTTGAATGGATGCTCTCGCAGGGCATCCTGGTGAAGGCGAAAGAAGACTTTTACTTTCACGCCGAAGCGCTCGCCGACCTCCAACAGCGCCTGATCGCCTTCCTGCGCGAGAACGGCGAAATCTCCACGCCGCAGTTTAAAGACATGACCCAGGCCAGCCGCAAGTACACCATCCCCCTGCTGGAATACTTCGACGCCCAGAAGATCACGATCCGCATCGGCGACAACCGCCGGCTCCGGGAAAGCAAGGCCGGAACGGGTTGACGCCCAATAGCAAACCCATGGAGGTGTTGGACGATGCTCAAACACGTGGTGTTCATGAAATTCAAGCCGGAAACCCCCGCCGCGACGATCGAAGACCTCGAACGCAGCCTGGGCGCCCTCCCGGCCGTGATCCCCGAAATCAGACAGTACGAATTCGGCCGCGATGTGGTGCGCTCGGAGCGCTCCTACGACTTTGCCCTCGTCTCCGCCTTCGACGACCTCGACGCCCTCAAGCGTTACCAGGTGCACCCTGACCACGTGGTCGTGCTCAACAAGGTCCGCGCCATGTGCGACTCGATCCTGGCCGTGGATTTTGAGATGAAGTGAGCGCTAGGGGCGTAGGAACGCCGGATGAAGCCCTGTCACGGTGCCCCCCCTTCCACGGATTATGATCCGGGCTTTTCCTAAACGACCTGCTGCAACGGGCTTGACCTGGCCGAATCCTGGACCCCAAAGGCCATCCGTTCGGGCGGAAGCGTCGTCGGCAAGGGAATCACGAGGAATCCGCCTTCACCCCATGTTCGGTCCGGATCAAGCGTCGGCGCAGTCCCCTATGCCCGTCCTTCCCCTTAGGGTCCGGCTCATGGGGCTCAGCGCTCGCTCTTCAAAGGCTGTGGCAGAACTCGCATGACCCCACCCAGCGTCATTCCCACACTGTCAGGAATCCAGTTTCTCCGATGCTTTCTGGCCCCCCCGCCTCCACGGGGATGACGAGATCTGCATGTTCCGCATCAGCCCCTTCACGGTCGAAAACACAGCTCATCGCAAAGACCAGTGAGCGGAACCCTCGCAACCCAGTGCCGCTTGAAGATGATGCCCTTTTCCCGGGTATGGTAATGGTTCAGTCCTTGTTTGCCCCTGGGCTCCTGGACGGTGGTGAAATGCGTAACTCGCCGTTTGATAGTATGCCCGGGCTTGCCGGATCAGACCGGTATCCTCCGAAGTGGGCTCGAGAATGCCCCTTTCCAGATCACAGAGATAGGTCACTTCCTGTCGCACGGGTTTGAGCACCACGAGCTTCCCGTCCTTCACATAGCCCAGCTTCTGGTAGTTGGCGACCAGCGCGCGTTCATCTCGATCGCGCATGTCCAAAACGTTCTTCCCGTAGAATCGACTGTCGTAGCTCCAGCCAAGGAGGGCGAGCAACGTGGGCGCGTAATCGATCTGGCTGCAAAGACGATCCACTCGTTGCGGTTCAAACAGGGATGGGCAGTACACAATGAGGGGAATTCGAAACTCATTGACGGCCAGATCGGCTTTCCCGGCACTGTTTGCGCAATGGTCCGCCACGAAGACAAACACCGTCTGGGGGTACCAGGGTCTCTGGCTTGCCTCACGCATGAATTCCCCGATCGCGTAGTCCGTATACTTGATCGCTCCAGCCCTGCCGGTGTGGGAGGGAATGTCAATGCGGCCTTCCGGGTAGGTAAAGGGTCTGTGATTGGAGGTGGTCATGACGAAGTGGAAGAAGGGTCTGCGTTCTGCGTGGGAACGGTCAGCCTCGGCTAAAACCCAGTGGAGCAGATCTTCGTCGCAGGCCCCCCAGGCATTGGCAAAGGTGACGGCCTCGCCGGGAACGGATGACCGATCGACGACGCGGTACCCATTGTGGCTGAAGAAGTAGCTCATGTTGTCGAAGTAGCCGTACCCGCCGTATAGGAATACCGTGTCGTAGGCTCGGGATTGAAACACCGATCCCAGAGAGAACAGGTTCTCGTTGTTTTGGCGTTTGAGAATCGAGCGGCCCGGGGTGGGCGGAACGGACAGAGTGAGTGATTCCATGCCCCGATCCGTTCGCGTGCCGGTGGCGTAGAAGCGCGTGAAGAGGATTGACTGTTGAGCCAAAGCGTCGAGGTTGGGAGTCAGATGCCTCCGGTCGCCGAAGACACCCAGGAATTCCGCACTGAGGCTTTCGATCGTGATCTGAATCACGTTGAAGTGCTTTTCTTCCCCTGCGGACCTGATCCGGCGTTCGAAATTCAACTGATTCCCGGACCATCGTGCCGAGCCGTCGTTGAGGATCTGCCTGATTTCTTGAAAGGCGTCCTTTGGGTCTTCGGTTTTGTAGAATTTGTCGTAATCGATTTCATTGTTTTGGAAGGCGGAGGCCAGGGAATAGAGGCCGTTTTTGGCCAGTTCCTGGTGGTAGAGGTTTCCCGGGTTTGGAGGCATCGAATTGCTCAAGCCAAGGAAGAAAAGCAACGGCAGAATCAGGACGGCCGTTCCCCAGGCAAGGCGGTTCCGGAGCGAAGTGGTGGAATCAAGCCAGAGCTTGGTCCAGCCTGTTTTGTGGAGGCTCCACGCAATCAGGGTCGCGATCCCCAACAGGCCGCCCAGGATGAGCGGCAAGGGATAGGATTCGCGTATATTGCCCACTACTTCCTTGGTGTAAACCAGGTAATCGACGGCGATGAAGTTCAAACGCGCTCCGAATTCCTGCCAGAAGAACCACTCCACCACAGCCACGAACATGAAACCATAGATCGCGACTGGGAACAGGCAAGCCCATAGCCAATGCATGAGCCTACCCCTGAAAATCCGGTTCGGAAGAACCATGAGGGTGGCGACCATCGGGGCGAGAAGGTAGGACGCCGCAGCCAGATCAAAGAGCAGTCCCCAGGCAAAGACCGCAAGGACTCCCGGAATGTTCCAGTCGACTCCATGGCGGGCCGAGACGAGCATGGCGACCCGGGTCACGAACGAAATAAAAAGGAACGGCATGAGGCAGAGCCAAACGCCTCCAAAACGATTGTCGAGGAGCAGGCGGGCGAGTCCGCGATGGCCGGACCCCGATGGGCGGCCCGCCTCAATATGGAGCGGATTCATAGAACTCTGTCCTCATTTGGGTTGTTCTCGACAGAATGGGGTTGCCGGCCCTAAGGCGGCTGCAACAATTCGGATAAACGTGTAAGCTTTGGGTCTCTGAATCCTGGAGGCAGCCATCGGTAAGAATGGGATCTTGAGCGAATGCGCCGACCTTTGGGATCACATCACCCAGGCTCTTCTTCTAAACAGTAAAGGCAAAGGGGTTGTGCATCTCTCGAAACGTGAGGAATCGTTGCGTCAATCACGAGGATCTGCCCCAGTCCAGTGCTGTTGATTTAAGGTCCCGTTACTCCAAATTCTCCCCTAGAGGGAGTGATCATATTACTTAAGGCAACGGCATTGCAGTCTCCATTCCAAATAATTATACTTTTTGCCTTATTTAGGTCAACCATATACTTATGTTGTGCAAGTAGTTAATACCTAAATAAATATAAAAGATGATTTATAATGAAATACAATTGCGTTTTATTATTAGGTAATCGGCTCCATGGATGACAAAGAATCAGTTCAGTGTCAAATTAATGATTTTTAATCTTCACTGAGCTTGCAGGTATGTTAATAGAAAGGTCTAGACAGCAGCGAATCTTGAGAAAAGTGAAAGGGCGCTTGCACCCATGGACAGTCCTCCGAACAACCGAATCCTGATCATAGAAGACGATCTGGACATTGCTCAATTCGTTTCA
The DNA here is from genome assembly GCA_964527905.1 of uncultured Syntrophobacteraceae bacterium. Lineage (GTDB taxonomy): Bacteria > Desulfobacterota > Syntrophobacteria > Syntrophobacterales > Syntrophobacteraceae > CALBZH01. The sequence goes on along the minus strand of CAZGQL010000090.1, from coordinate 3,918 downwards.
CAGGGATTAACCGAGGAAGGATATGAGGTCGAGGTCGCCTCAACTGGGACGGAAGGCCTTGACCGGGCTCTGAAGGGCTTCCATGATGCGTTGGTGCTTGACATCATGCTGCCTGCCATGGACGGCATTCAACTAGTGCAGCAGCTGAGAGCTCAGGGCATCCAAACACCCGTTCTCTTTCTGAGCGCCAAAAGAACGGTTGACGATCGAGTGCGCGGCCTGAGAGCCGGAGGGGATGACTATCTCGTGAAGCCGTTCGCTTTCGCCGAACTGCTGGCGCGGGTTGAGACGCTCCTTCGTCGAGCGCGGGGCACCCAGGAGCCCCTCAGACTGAAAGTTGCCGATCTTGTGCTCGACCTTCTCTCCAGGAGAGCCTACCGAGGAGAGGAGGAGATCGAACTTCAGAAACAGGAATTTGGTCTCCTCGAATACTTGATGCGAAATGCCGGACAAGTGGTGACACGCACCCAGATCCTGCAGCGAGTTTGGGGATACCGCTTCAATCCTTCAACGAACGTTGTGGATGTTCATATCTGTCGTCTTCGAGAGAAGATCGAGCGGCCGGAGAAGCCCAAGCTGCTCAAGACCGTGCGTGGAGCCGGTTACATTTTGGTGAGCCATGATTCGTAGACCCCCTCGCGATCTCACGACACGCCTCACGCTGTGGCATGCAGGGGTGTTCAGCTCGTGCTTCCTGCTTGTCTTCGGCGTTTTCTACGTCGTCATGCGCGATGAATTCCATCGCTGGACCGACGAGCAGCTCAGGGAGGAAATCGTTGAAGTCAAACTGGCGTACGACCTTGCGGGCCCCAAAGGGGTCGAGCAGCAGTTGAGGCTGGAGGAAACCGCAGAGGGCCAGCGCTTCATGGCGCGCATCATTGATCCTACCGGAGTCGTCAGCTTCGAAACCACGACGAAGAGTCACGCAACCTTCGGGGTCAACGCTGAGCTCCTGGCGGAGGCCAGAAAAGGTCGCGGGGACGTCATCCGGCTTCGGTTCGACGATGATCAGGCCATCAGTGTCATTTACAGTCGACTCCCCGATGGATCGGTCGTGCAGGTCGGACGTCCTTTGCTCGATCACGAATTGTGGTTGAGGGGGTTCATCGGAGATCTTGGGAAAGTGTTGGTTGTGGCCCTCCTCATCTCGGTGATCGTGGGCGGCTTTGTGGCAAGGCGCGCTTTGGCCCCCATCAGCGAGATGGCGGCCACCGCATCCGCGATTTCAGGTCGCTCCTTGGGAAAACGGGTGCCTCTTTCCGGGCGCGGAGATGAGGTTGACAGGCTGGCCGAGGCGTTCAACGGGATGCTTGACCGGATCGATACCCTGGTTCAAGGGCTTCGTGATGTTACCGATACTCTTGCACACGATCTGCGCACACCGATCACGGGAATTCGTGGCTTGGCGGAAGTCACGCTTCGCGCTCCGCGAGATGCGCACACGTATCGAATGGCCCTCTACCAGATCATCGACCGGCTGGACCATCTTCTTGCGCTCTCCGAGTCGATCCTTGACGTCGCCGAGGCTGAATCCGGCGTGGTTTCTTTGAATGTGGAGGTCCTGCCGCTCGACTCCCTGTTCGATGAGATCGCCCAGACGTTCATGCCCGTCGCCAACGACAAGGGCATCCACTTTGAAAAGGCCCCTCCCACCGCTTTGCAGATCAGAGGCGACAGGAGACGCCTCGAGCAAGTTGTCGCCAATCTCGTCGACAACGCCCTGAAGTACACTCCGCCTGGAGGGCGAATTCGATTGAGTGTCGAGCTCGCACCCAATCCCAGAGAGATCACCCTCATCGTTGCCGACACCGGATCCGGCATTCCGGAAAAGGACTTGCCCCACATTTTTGAGCGCTATTATCGGGGCGATAAGAGCCGATCCGGTCCGGGCATGGGCCTGGGGCTACCCTTGGTGGCTGCGATTGTCAAAGCGCACGGCGGTCGTGTTGCCGTCGAAAGCCGGCCCGGAGAGGGCACAACCTTCAAGGTGTATCTCCCTTGCGAGCCATTGGGGGAACAACCCCTCGAGCAATCACCTTGATCTTATCCGCTCTTGCCGCCAATCCCGCGTGCTATGCGGCCTCGTCTTCCTGCTTCACTCAGCCCTGGGCAAATTCCTGCCTTAACAACATGAACGAAATTTAACGGGAAGTCTGACCCAGCCGGGTGTAAAAGAGGCTCGTCCGCGCCGCGGTTGATCCGTCAGGGAGGCACATGCGGTCACCCGAAGGATCGGAATTCATGCCATCATCGCGAGGCGTTGGTTCTGCCAAGGCCATGTCACCCCTGGGAGTCGCAGAGGAAAGAACCAAGCGATGTCCAAGAGTCGTATGAAGCATGTGACGGTCTTTAACGTGATGGTCTGCATGGTCGCAGTTGCCCGCTTTGCATCGGCCGGTGTCACGGTCATGGAAGGCTACGTGATGCAGCCTCCGGCCATGCTCGTCATCCCCCGAGACGTTGCCCTGAAGACGCCTCCCGAGACCATAGCCAATCGCGGCTTGCGCATCCTTGCGTTTGGAGACAATGGAACGGGTGATGCCAATCAGGCGAAGGTCGCCATGGCCATGCAGAAGTTCTGCGCCCGGAATGGATGCGATTTCGGATTGATGCTGGGAGACAATTTCTATCCGGCCGGCGTTCGATCGGCCGAGGACCCTCAGTTCGTCTCCAAGTTTGAAAAGCCCTACCGGGAGCTCGGAATCCCACTGTTTGCGATCCTCGGTGAGCATGACTGGGGGCGGAACGGAAAGATGTACAACTGGCAAGCCCAGGTTGACTACACGAAGCGTTCCTCCTTGTGGCACATGCCTTCCGACGTGTACTCCGTCACGCTGGGGGATCTCCAGATCCTGGCCCTCAACACCAACACGCTGCCGGGATCCAAAGAACAGATCGCCTGGCTCGCCAATGAACTGAGCAACTCCAAAGCAAGGTGGAAGCTGGTCATGGGGCACAAACCCATCTATTCCTACGGCTATCACGGGGACACTGACTTCATGATCGCCGATGTGCTTCCTCTGCTGTGTGGCAAGGCGGATCTCTACCTGTCCGGCCATGAGCACAACGAGCAGTTTCTCCAAGCGCAATGCGGATTGCCTCTCCTCGTGTCCGGATCGGGGGGAAAGCTCCGACCGGATAAGATCAAAGGCCCCCACAGTCTTTTCGCCAGTGACCAGCTCGGCTTCTCCTACCTGCAGGTGAGGCATGAGACGCTGACGGTCCAGATTGTCTCGACCGAAGGGAACATTCTGTTCGAATACGTGGTCCGAAAGCCGGCATCCGGGGGTCCGGAAAGATGACCTCATCCATTGGAGAAATCTTGATCGGTTAGCGATGCGGGTCGCCCACTATGGACTGCATGGACGGATCTATGACATGGAACGAGAGGAGGCCCTTGGCGAAATTGACTCCCAGGATCACCGGAAGTTCGGTGAAGCATGATTCAATCAATGTTCACTGTACTTGGACAACTCGCGATAAATCCAAACCGTAAGGGCTATTAGTCCACATCCAGCAAAAATGTAAAGTTCATATTGTTGGATGTCTCCCAATAATGTTTGAAATGTATGACCAAAGATATATCCGAGGCCACCAATAGCTATGGCCCAGATGGATGCTCCAATTATGTTGAATATCAAAAAACGCACAGGAGGAATTTTGCTCAATCCGATCACAAATGGAGTTACCGTGCGAAGCCCATATAAAAATCGAAATCCCAAAATAATCAAGGCGTCGTGCTTTTCAAGCAACTTCATTACTCTCGCGGATTTATATTGCCATTTCGGTCGCCTTTCTAAGACAGCCTGACCTCTTGATCTTCCGATATAATAATAGAGCTGATCTCCCAGCAATGTCCCCAGGTAAGTGTTCAGGGGGGGGTCCCCTAAATCCACGAGACGTCGGGAGCTTTGGCTT